>NZ_JBFODO010000018.1:0-369555 GCF_040908365.1 Aeromonas sp. R2-4 | reverse complement strand
TTCTTGGATTCATAGAAAAACGGGGAGTGAATTGAAAAGGCGATCTCTGCATGTACTTGTCCAGATGGGGTGGTTAGAATTGATTCCTGCGGAGATCTCGAAGAAACACTTTCTTCAACTTATTGACTTCTATCGGCTGGAAGGTAATAGCCTTGCAACTATCAACAGGAAAATTGTATCTATAACAAAGCTCTTGGGCACTGCCATTGATGAAGAATTGATCCACTTTAAGCCCTCTGTTCACCTCTTTAGGGAATGCAACGCCAGAACGAGATTTATAACTTGCATGGAAGAAGATGCCCTTCTTTATTGGCTTCGCGAATTAGGATTTGATGAATCGTGGCATTTGACTCGGTTTCTTATTGATACTGGATGCAGATTTGGAGAGTCGATGTCGATACAGCCTCATAGTATAAATCGAAAAATGAAGAGTGTCTTATTCGAAAATACCAAGAACTCAATGCCTCGAAAGATTCCTTTGACAGCTCGCGCATTGGAGTCAGTACTAAAATGGAGTGATTTAAATTACCAGACATTTTATAAGCAATTTACCTTAGCTCGAAGGTATGCGAAACTAGGTATAGATGTCACACCGCATACATTGAGACATACCTGCGCAAGTCGTTTGGCTCAATCTGGCGTCCCAATGGCTATAATTAAAACTTGGCTTGGACACAGAAGCATCCGAATGACAGATCGTTATGCACATTTAAATGATTCCAATCTAATCGAGGCACGAGACGTTTTGAATCATTTTAATGATAAATAGTACCTGCATTAGACTTTATTAACCGTCAAGATGGAACAGGGTATTCTTGCGGAAATAAACTTACATGTAGTTGTAAATTTTAATAGTTCAGCAATAAATTCGAGCCATTGGCATGCATCACTTGTCTTCGCAATGGTCACACCACCAACCATTCGGCCCCATAACCATACTTTCCCCACAATACCGACACATTCGCATCCTTGGCTCCTTGTTTGTAGGGATACTCATGGACTGTGACCACCAGGTATCTGCGCTACTAGGCTGTAGGGAATGTCGTTCCTTGCCGTATTGATAGCGGGAAGCCAACGGCGAGCGGAAGCTTTGTTGACGGGACTGAACGCAGCTCTGGCGTGAACAGTAGCCCCCATGGTCAAGAGCGGGACTAACAAGCTGGCAGTGCTTGCAGGACTTTGAGATCAGCGAAGGGGATAGACTTGGTTCTCCATTACGATCTGCAACCTGAGTCTGCTGTGATCGCTCCTGCAACTGCCGTTCCCTCAGTTGTACAATTTCAATGTGTCTCTGACGTTCTTCCTCCCGTGCCAGCCTATTTTGCTCACGCCTTTTGATTTCCTGACGCTCATGCTCCAATTGCTCAGCCAGCCATTTGTCGGCTTCAACCTGCCACTTCTGCAATACCTGTGCTTCACCAGGGTGATAGATCCAACCAAGACAATCATTCTGCTGGGAAAGGATCGTTATCAGCCAAGTGGTGGTATCCATGTCTTGCGGACGCTGGTCCCCGTAGAGATGTTTTCCAAAATTAGAGTACCGCACAGACAAGACTCCAGTGTTGGGATGCTGTTCGATGAACTGCTCCAGCCAAGCTGGTGAGTCGGGATCATTGACTGCGGGGAAGTGCAGCGCGAGGAACCAATCCTGCTTATTCACCAGCTGAAATAATCCCGCCGGAGCGTTATGAGAGCAGGCTTGTGATACTGAGCGGACGGCTATCTTCGGGTGTTCAGGGGTGACCAGCTTTAACTGGTTCTCGAATAGGATGCTATGTGCGGGGGTACTGATAATTTGCAAGGCATCAAGCTTGGAGAGCAACATAAGCCTGACACTGGTTTCAAAGGCAAGCTCGCAATCATCACTACTCCCGTCATGATGCGCGAAACAATGTTCGTACTTCTCGCCCTTCCTTGCCACTAAACGTCCGTTGCAACTGGGGCAGCGGCACCCACATTGAAGTCCGCGCTCCACTTGATCAACAGAAACGATAGCTCCGGTACTGGTCTGAATGGCAAAGGGGATTTTGTTTTCCATCAATCAACTCCCAAAATTACCTTTCAGATGAGAGATCGTTAATCCCATCGATTACCACAAGCAATCCCGTTATAAAACCCTAAAGGAGACGGTAACGCACAAAGACTATGCTGATGTGAGAAGTTATCACCACGATCTGCGTGTAAAAAGGCGTCTAACGTCATGGGGCCTCCATTTTCCAAACAGTAACAACCAGTGAGTTGACAGGCAAGTGCGGAAAACAGAAGCGAAACAACATGAAACCCAACGTAATTCCACAGTTAACTGGAGGGCTGGATGTGTCTTTATTGTCCATCAGAAAGGCACGAATCGCCGTCTGGAGAGTACCTTTAGATGACCCGTCATTATTGGGGCGAAGGGTCTGGACGTCTTCCATTACGGATCCTTCGCAGAATCAAGGATGTGTGTGTCTGGGGTCACAAGGAATACGCATCAGCCACTAGCCCCACATTAGTCGCCAAGTCCGCAGCGCCTTCTAAGGTCTAGTGGTTCAGTGGATTTTAAAACCAAGAGGAACCCTATGACTCCAAATTTCACCAAGGTGAACGGCAACAATACTTTCACCACTCTGCCAGTGACGGCACAGTCTCCCTATCTACTGGATCCAGACATCAAGTACAACCCTGCAGGTGACCTGAAGTGCTTCTTCACTGTCGAGGATAACGACTATTGGCGCTCTATTATCGAGCAGTGCACAGAAGACCTGAAGGAATACGCCACAAATGTCCACAAAGGTAGTGGTAAGAAGCCGTGCTTATCTGTCGACCTGCCATGGATCGAGAATGATGATAGGACGATCACTTTTAAGACCAAGCGAATTGCTTCGCTCAAGAAGAAGGACAATAAGATAATCAGGATCACTGTTCCCCAGTTCGACGTTAAGTGCCAGCCAATCGTGCCAATGGTTGACATCTGTGAGGGATCCACCATTTGTCTGAACGTGGAGATCTATAGATGGGCTGTCATTAATAAAGTTGGGGTTTCTCTGCGTCCTGTAGCTGTACAGGTGATTGAGCTGCACAAGCAAAGATGCCTTGGACGCAGTGCCGATGAGTATGGCTTTGGAATGAGGGAAGCTGGAAGCCCATTCTGAAACTGCTCTGACCAAACATCAAAGCAACGACATAGCTTTAGAAACTTGAGACCTCAAGGGAGGCCCGTTATCATGGGCCTTTCAATTGCCCCTATAGCTACTCCACTTCATGTGGATTACTTTGGTCGGGTTAGTCGTTACATCTTGATTTTAGAAATCTTGTTGATGGCAATCAGTTCCATCCCCAAGTGCCTGATTTATTTGGGCTCGCATTGATAACCCGTCGACCTGGTCAGGACCGGAAGGTAGCAGCCAAGGCGGGGGACTCGAGTGCCGGGATGTGGCTGGTAGGGCCACCACTTGTTTCTGCAATTCAATAAGTTAGCTTCCTAAAGCCCTTGGTCATCCACTTTGTGTGGACGACAAGGAGCTCATCGATGAATCTCTGGCTCAGTCCCCACGGCATCTGGTATTACCGGAAAGTCACCACGCTCCCCTGTGGTCGCCGCAAATAGGTCCAAAAATCCCTGCATACCCGAGACAAACTTTGTGCACGCAAAAAGGTGGCCAAGCTGTTTGCTTGCTTGTATGCGTTTCAGACCCAAGCCCATTCAGTTGCCTGCAGACGTCAATGTTGCCCCACATGAGCAATCAGTAGCCCGGAATCAGGGGGGGGTTATTGCTTGGTGACACGCAGGGTGGCGTTGTATTTGAGCCGACCATGGGAAATATGTCTGTTTATCTCGCTCAGTAGCGTCTCTTTATTGATGGGCTTGGTGATATACCCGTTCATGCCATGGGAAAGATAGTATTGCTTGGATTCCGGCATCGCATCAGCCGTCAGGGCGATGATGGGGATATCTGCCCAAGGCATCTGGGAGGTGCGGATCCGGGTGGTGGCCACCAGGCCATCCATCACTGGCATCTGGACATCCATCAACACCAGATCAAATTCGGTGTGACCCAGTTTCTCCAGCGCCTCTTCTCCCTGAACGGCCAGTGTGACCTGATGGCCCACGGAGTCGAGCATGGCGCCGATCACCTTGCGGTTGGTGGCATTGTCATCAACCAGCAAGATGCGATAACTCTCCTGATCCAGCGGTTTGGACGGCAGGCAAACAATCGAGGGGGTCGTGGCTCTGGCGGGCCAGATGTAGGTAAAGGTACTGCCATGCCCTTCGCTGCTCTCTACCGAGATATCGCCGCCCATCAGGCGTGCGAGGTTACGGGATATTTCAAGTCCCAGGCCCGATCCGCCATATTGGCGGGTGATCGAGACATCCGCCTGGGCGAAACGTTGAAACAGGTTCTTTAGCTGACTTTTGCTCATGCCGATACCGGTGTCCTGGATCGAGATGCGTATCGAGTGGCGATCCTGCTCCAACAGGGTGCTATCAACATGGATCTTTACTTCCCCCTGATGGGTGAATTTGATGGCATTGCTCACCAGATTGAAGAGGATCTGCCGCACCCTCAGCGGGTCGATCATCAACCACTCCGGCGTATCGGGGGCAACAGTCAGGGTCAGTTTGATCCCTTTTGCATCGCAGTTGCTCTGCATCAGGGCCCGGATATCCTCCAGCAGCTGGGGCAAGTGATGGGGGGCCAGTTGCAGCTCGATCTTGCCCTCTTCCAGCTTGGATACATCCAGAATGTCGTTGAGCAGACCGAGCAGATGGCTTGCCGATTCCCGCGCCGTTTCCAGATAGTCTCGCTCCCTCGGATCCATATCCCGGTCGGCCAGCAGTGAGAGCATGCCGAGAATGCCATTCATGGGGGTGCGAATTTCATGGCTCATGTTGGCCAAAAAGCTGCTTTTGGCCCTTGTGCCGGCCTCTGCCGCCTGATTTGCCCGCAGCAGTTTGTCATTGAGCTGCTGCATCAGTTTGTGTTGCAGAAACGAGATATTCATTTGCCGCCAGATCAGCAGGGCGAGCACAAAGAGCAGCGCAAATTGCAGGGTTGCGATGAGTGTCGTCGTGATGATCTGCTCCCTCACGCTGTCGCGACGCGCCACATCAAACAGGGTCGCCTGCTGGTTCACCTCCAGAGTCAGCTGATGGAGCAGGGGGAGCAGGGAGGCAAGCTGTTGGCGCAGCTCCTGATGGGCAAGATTGTCGAGCGGCTTGGTGGCTTCCGGGCCGAGCCAGATATCCGCCAGAGAGATGTAGGATCGAATGGCTTTGCTTGCCTGCTGGTAGATCTCTGTTTGCTGAAGCAGGCTGCGATCCTTGCTCTCCAACACCAGATCCATGCGGCTGACCAGAATATCGTATCTGAGCTGGAAGGTCGGTTGCGACTCATGGAGCAGCGAGCTTTGAAAACGCAGCGCTTCGTTATATAGCTGGAAATAGTTCCACATCACGTTGTCTTCGCCCTGGCTGGTACTGCGCTGCAGATCCTGAAATTGCCGGTACTGGATGGTACCAATACCGGCAAAGGCAAGGAGCAGCACACAGAGCACCACAAACAAGAAACGTTGACTGGCCGCCATGGAACGCATGATGGGATCTACTCCACTTTTATCGCGCTGATCTGCCAGATAGCCCGACCGTAATAGAGCTTGTTTTGCAGTTCGGGATATTGATCGAACGGATAGACAAGGAACAGCGGCCCTTTGTCACGCACCGACAGTGGCTTGCCATTGATCGTGCGGGCGAGGATGACCCGATACTGCTCGGCATCGCTTGTCGGCACCTGTACCGAGTAGTCATTGAGCGCGGTAATGGTGAGCTGTTTGCCGGTTGCCCCGACCTTGGCCAATACATCTTGCAGCAGCGGGCCGCGAAAGGTCTTGGCTTCGTCATACCAGGGGGTATGGGTTTTAATTTCGTGTACCGGTAGTTGATCCAGCATGGCGCTGTCCCACAGGGCCAGAGACTGATGAGTGGGGCTGCTGATGGCGCCTTCAACCTTCAACACGGCGCTGTCAGGGGAGGGGGCTGCGTATGCGGTGCCGCAAAGGGCTGCCAACAGTGGTGCGATGTAAAGGCCTGCTTTCATGATCTCTCCTTCCTGGAATATGGCGGCATGGGGGCCGAGCCAACGGTGGCTTGTGAGCTGTGTGCAAAGGCAAGCAATAATCGGGCCCAGTCTAATGGGCTTGAATTATCAGTCATTTAGCCTGTTATCGGGCGATCTCGGCCCAGGTGAATTGCAGTTTGCAACGTTCGGGGGAGGTTAATTGCAATTTGGCAATCAAAACGAGGAGTGGGTGTCAGCGAATAAGACGCAAAGAGTATCATTTGGAGAACAAGTGCCGTGGCACTGCCCGGCATAACATTTGCAACGTGCTGAATGCCGTGACAGCAAATAGTCTGAGAATCGACAAGGAGCTAGCGATGGAAAGCATGACTTACACCCTTAATGATATCCAGGTAGTGGTACTGGAAAACGAGTTTGACGCGATGGCCGTCAGTGAGCTCCGCCCGTTGTTTGAAACCCTCTCGACCCACCCGGGAGATATCCTGGCCGATATCAGCGATGTTCATTTTATCGACTCGTCGGGGATCGGAGCCTTGGTATTTCTCTATAAAAGATTGATTATGAACGGGCATCAGATGGCCCTTGTCTGTGGACCCGGTCAACCTCATGACCTGCTGGAGATGCTGCATATCGACCGGGTGATCCCCTGCCATGAGAGCATCAAGGCCTATATGCGTTCCCGTGGCATGATGGCCGCTGCATCATGAAACGCTTTGGTATCCTGCTCTCGTCCATGCTGCTGTCGGGTTGTGTGCAGTGGCCGCCGGAGGGGTATGGCGGCATGGCAGAGGCAAGACCCACCCGTATTCCGGTCAATGAGGATGAACGGCGGGTCTGGTCTCGTTATGATGAGCGTCAGAAGGAACTCGACTTGCAGCTGACGGAATTAAAGCAAGCGAGTCTGCAGGGGTGTATGCCTGCCGAGTTGAAACGACTACAATCTCAACGTATTGATATCGAACGGGATATGCACGGACGGCTCTGGTCGGATGTAGCCTGGCGTCAGACCGTGTTGGCACAATCACTACAACAAGTACGTTTGCGGCTGCAACAGACAACAGCGGATGGCTGTCGTGCTGATTGGTCAGGGCTCCCCTTACGCCAATGGGGGCAGACGTAACAGACGAAAAGGATGTCTATGAAACGGGGCGCTCTCGAAGGATTGATCTGTGTTCTCTTGCTGTTGTTCACCTGCCCGTTACTGGCTTCCACCTTGTTGGCTCCCGGTGATCGGTTGGCCATAGTGCAACCCGGTGAGCCTGCTTTTGATCAGCCTTTCCAGATCAACAAGCAGGGGGAGATTGCACTGCCTGAAGTCGGCAACCTAGTGGTGGGGGGGAAGACCCTGCAACAGGCGGATGAACTGATCCGCACCGCCCTCAAACCTGTTTACAACAACCTCTCTCAATTGACCGTCACCTTGCTGGAGAAGCGGCTGCTGATCAGCGTGATGGGCTATGTCAAAAAACCCGGCAGTTATGATCTGGCGCCCGATGGCAACGTGCAGATGGCCCTCGATGCCGCTGGCGGTCTGGTGCCCGGTGCCCAGCTCAACAACATGCAGGTGCGGCGCGGCAGCACGGTATCTAGCTTCGACTACAAGCGTTATCTCGATACCGGTGATGCCAGCGTGTTGCCGCCATTGCAATCCCTTGATGTGGTGTTCGTACCCGCCTCTCCGCTGATCGGCAACGTGCAGATCGATTTTGATGCGGCAACCCTGGCGGCGGGCGGGGATGGCGATACCGGCAAGGCGATCAAGGTGTTTGGCGAGGTCAACAGCCCCGGCGCCTTCAGTTTCAAGAGCGGCAACTCCATCGTGGATCTGTTGATGCGAGCCGGTGGGGTGACCCGTTTTGCCGGGGTGGAGCGGATCCGGGTGATCAATGGTGATGCCCCCGAGCTGTTCGATCTCAAAGCCTATCTCGACTCCGGCAACAACAAGTTGCTGCCCAATCTGGCGCCGGGCGCCACCATCTTCGTGCCCAAGGATGAAGAGCAGATAAAACGGGGGGCACGCACCATCTACATCATGGGAGAGGTGTTCAAACCCGGCGCCTATGAGGGGCGGGAAGGGGACTCCTTCCTCGATATTCTGGCCAATGCCGGTGGCCCGACCCGCTATGCCGAGAGTCGCCAGATCCGTTTGCTGCGCACCGATGGCACGATCGAACCCATCGACTTGCAGGCCTATACCGAAGGGATGCAAAAGGCGCTGCCCCAAGTCAAACCCGGTGATGCCATCTTTGTGCCGGAAAAAACCGATATCAACGAGAAGTCCTGGTTGAAAGTGGCACCCGGGCGGGCTGTGATGGTGATGGGGGCGGTGCGGATCCCGGGCCGCTATGAATGGTCTGACGAGATGTCGTTGCTGGATCTGATCGCCCACGCCGGTGGCCCCAACGAGCGGGCCGATATCGCCAAGGTGCAGATCCTGACCGCCGAAGGGGGGCAAGCGACACCGACCCTGTTTGATCTCGACAAGTTTCTCCATCAGGGGGGGGCGCTCGCCAGCCTGCCAAAGATCCGGGCCGGATTCACCATCATGATCCCCGAGCTGCCCACCGATCCCAGTGACAACAAGTCCCAGTGGGTGCGCCAGTCACCGGACAGTTCCATCTATATCTTCGGTCAGGTCGGAGCCCCCGGTCGCTATGCCTTCAATGAGCAGATGGGGTTTATCGACATCCTGTCTGCTGCCGATGGTCCGACTGCGGCGGCGGATCTGCGCAATGTGCGTATCGCCCATCGCAGTGGCAGCACTGCGCGGGTCAGCAAGCTCGACCTTGCTCTCTACTTTGAAACCGGCGATGAAACCTTGCTGCCCAAGGTGCTGCCCGGCGACTCCATCTACCTGCCGGAGAAGAATCGTCCCTGGCTCGACGAGCCGAAGGAGAACACCATTCGGGTGCTGGGAGCGATAGCCCGTCCCGGTCGCTACCGCTTTGACTCCTCCATGACCCTGCTGGATCTGCTGGCCGAGGCAGGGGGCCCGACCAGCAGCGCCTATATCAAGAAGATTGTGGTGATCAACATGGCCACCAGTGGTCAGGGGGATCAGGCCCGCAGCTTCGATCTCGACGGCTTTGCCAAAGAGCCCGACTTTAGCCAGTTACCGGTGCTGCGCGCAGGGGACACCGTCTTTATCCCTGACAGCAAAAGCAGCAACTGGGCCATCTTCATGGATGGCATGCGCGACATCCTGACCACGATTTCGGTGGTGGCCCTGGTCGGGACGCTTTGATATGAGCATCCCCATTCAATATCTGGAGCTCGAATCCCTCTACGCGGCGACGGTCGCCCGGGGGATCCGCTCGCTGGCGGTCACCTCGTCGGAAGGGGGGGAGGGGGTGAGCTCAATCTGCGATGCGCTGGCAAGGCGCTCGGAGGCGGATGGGCTGCGCACCCTGCTGGTGGATCTCAACCTCTATCATCCCGGCCGCGCCACGGCGGTTGCCTGGGGGCCCAATGATGTGCCCGAGCCGGTGGCCACTGGTCGGTCGTTGTCGCTGCTCCCGGCGCCGGGCAAGGATCTGATGGCTTTTCGCAACAAGGATACCTTGCGTCAGCTGCTGGTTCGCTGGCTGGAGCATTACGATGTGGTGATCTTCGATACCTCGCCGCTCACCGCTCTCAATCGGGGCAATATTCCGGCCGATCAGGTGTGTGGGGCCTGTGAAGGGGCGCTGCTGGTGGTGCTGGCGGGAGTGACGCCGACGACCGTGGTACAAAGTGCGGTGGATAAACTGACCCGTGCCGAGGCCAATCTGATTGGCGCTGTCTATAACGACAAACTCAACCCGGGGCTGGCCAGCGAGATCCTGCGCGAACTCAACCGGCTGCCCAGCAACCGGGTGACCGAATGGCTCAAGCGCTGGTGTCGGCGCAGTGCCTTGCTCAATTTCCGGATCTGATCGCCCGCTGATGGAGGCCCGATATGGATGACTGGTTGCGATCTGCTCCGGCAACCCTGCAGTCGGTGCGCGAACTGCGCAACCGCCTGGCGCAGGGACTCTCCCTGTTTCAGGTCTCCCCAAAGGATCAAGCCAACTGGCTGCTCTGTTTCAGTGAGCTGGCCACCAATAGCGTCAAACACACAGTCCCTCCCGCGACAAGGCTCTGGCTCACGCTGAAAGAGGATGAAACGGGCTTGAGTCTGATACTGGAGGATGATGGCGGCCCGCAGCCCGGCCTTGCCAGCGCGCCGTTACCCGATGAGCTGCAGGAGGGGGGATACGGGCTGGCGCTGGTGCACCAGCTGTTTGCCGAGGTGCACTTCTCTCGCGACGGTGATCGCAATCGCGTGACCCTTCGCCAGCAGGGCCCGGTCAACCAACTGCCGGTGATCGCGGTGATCGACGATGACAAGGTGATGCGTGCCCTGCTCACCGCCTATCTCCATGAACACTATCGGGTTGAAAGTTATGCCGACTCCCATGCCGCCCTGCTGGCGCTCGGAAAGCAGCCCCCCGCGCTGGTGCTCTCCGATATCGAGATGGAGGGGATCGATGGCTTTGGGCTGCGCCAGCAGTTGATGAAGGATCCCAAGATGAAGGGGGTGCCCTTTATCTTCCTGACCGGTCATCAGGATCAGTGGACCCAGAGTCGGGCAGGGGCGCTGGGGATCGATGACTTTCTGGTCAAACCCATCACCAAGCAGGACCTGTTGCTGGCGGTTTCGCGGGTGCTGCAACGCTCGGAGCAGCTCAAGTCGCAATGGGGCGAGCAGCTGGATCAGCGCATGACCTCGGCGCTGCGCCCGTTATTGCCCGCCACCTCCATAGGGGGATACCAGCTGGCGTTGCAAACCCGCGCGGCCACCGTGGGGGGCGGGGACTTTCTGCTGGTCAAGGATCGGGTGTTGTGGCTCGGGGATGTGATGGGTCACGATGCGGAAGCCAAGTTTTTTGCCCATGCCTATGCCGGTTATCTGCGAGGCTTGCTGACGGCGCACGATCTGGAGCGCGCCCCCGCCCGTTTGCTGACCATCTTGTCCAATGCGGTTCACAGTGATCCGCTCCTCGGGGCTACCCTGCTCACCACCCTCTGCATTGAACTCGGCAACGAGGGGCGGGTGCAGTGGGCCAGCGCGGGCCACCCGGCGCCCTGGCTGGTCGGGCCCGGCACCATCCGTCAGGTCGGCGTGACCGGCCCCTTGCCCGGTTTGCGCCCGGATCCCCACTTCGTGACCAATGAGCGTCAGCTCAAGCCCGGCGAGATCCTGCTGTTCTGGACCGACGGCCTGCTCGATAGCCGTGACGCAGAAGAGCGCCAGCGCTGGGAGGCGCAGCTCAAGGCGATCTGCCTGACTTCGGGGCCCGGTCTTGAGCAACTGGCTCATCGCATTGCCCGCTGGTTTGATGAGCGCATCAATGATGCCGCCCTCGATGACATGACCCTCTTGCTGGTCGCCTGTCCCGGCGCCTGATCCTGCCCCTCTTCGCCTGACTGGCCCGCTCTATGCAGCGCCTCATTTCAGGTGGCATGGAGCCACGGGAGGAGGGCCTTATGTTACCCATGCAGCAGATCTGGCTGGCCATCGATGCGCGTCAGGTCGGTGGAATAGAAGTTCACATTATCCACTTGGCCAACGATCTGCTGGCCAGGGGATTTCGCCCCACAATAGTGCTGGTGAGCAACCACGGCATGACCCCCTTTACGACCCTGCTCAAACAACAGGGCTTGCCCTACGAGGTGTGCCACAACAGCCGCGACTTTATGCGCCGTCTGGCCCGCCAGCCGGCTTCTGTGCTGATCCACACCCACGGCTACAAGGCCGGGGTGCTGGGGCGGCTGACAGCCTGGTTTACCGGTAAATCGGTGGTCTCGACCTTTCACAGCGGGGATGACGGGGAGGGATTGCTGAAGTTTTACAGCTGGCTGGATCGCACTACAGCGCGTTTTGCGAAGTGTATTGCAGTAAGCGAGCCCATCGCTCGCAAATTGCCTGTGCCAAGCACGGTGATCAGCAACTTTGTCCCCATGCCTGCGACGCCGGCTACGGTAACTGGCAACCGGATTGCCTTTGTCGGCCGCCTCTCGCCGGAAAAGGGGCCGGAGGCGTTCTGCCAGCTGGCTGCCTTCTGCCCGGAGGGGGCGTTTCATCTCTACGGGGATGGCCCCATGAAAAGCGGCTTGTTGCAGCAGTATGGTGATCGCGTCCAGCTTCATGGTTTCCAGAACATGGCCAATGAGTGGCACAACATCGACCTGCTCTGCATCACCTCCCGCTTTGAAGGGTTGCCGCTGGTGGCCCTGGAGGCGATGGCTCACGGCATACCGGTCTGTACCTTTGCGGTGGGGGGCCTGGTCAATCTGATCGACCATAAATCCAATGGCTGGCTGGTGGAGCCCGGCCATGTGCGGGATATGGCGGAGCTGGTCAACTACTGGCTGCGCAGCGATGGGGTGGTGCGCAGCAAAATGAGTCAGGCGGCCCGCAACACCATAGCCCGCGGGTACAGCGTCAACAACAGAGTGACCGATATTCTGGCCGTCTACGGCGCCTGAATCACCGAGAAACCTGTCAAAACGAGTGGCCGCTGGCCACTCGTTTTTTTATGTGCCGGTGTTATGGGGAGCAGGGGGCGGATTGCTTCTGTGATCACGCAACGCTTGGGTTTCTGCAGTGGGTCACGCGGACATCAGGCCTGTGGATGGGGCCAGATGATGGCGATCAGGCCGCTGACTTCTTTGTGATCACCATTGATGTGCCACAAGGATGCGCCATAAAAAAGGCCATTGCAGTAGCAATGGCCTGATGGGCGTTGATATGTGGTTGAGGTTGATGGGGCGGGATTAGCGCCCCTTCTTGCCAACCATGATGGCAATCGTCTTGCCGATGATATGCACATCCTGCACCAGCCAACGCCAGGGGTGGAGCAGGGCGACCGAGTAGGCCAGATCGAACGCCAGCTTGCTGCGCACATCATCCAGCGACTCGTCGTAACCCTGATTGACCTGTGCCAGACCGGTAATACCGGGGGCCACTTCATAGGTGCGTTCGATAAAGTACGGCACCGCATCTTCTAGCCGGTTGGCGATCCCGGGTCGCTCCGGCCGGGGGCCGATCAGCGACATCTCCCCCTTGAGCACATTGATAAACTGCGGCAGCTCATCGAGCCGGGTTTTGCGCAGAAAGTCGCCGCTGCGGGTGATCCGGCAGTCCCCCTTGCCACACCAGATCGGCCCGGTGCCCGCCTCGGCGTCGGCGCGCATGGTGCGAAACTTGATCATGAAAAAGAGCTCGGTATGGGTAGCGTGGCTGCGCCCGATCCGCAGCTGACGAAAGAACACCGGACCCGGGCTATCGAGCCGGATGGCCAACATGATCAGCGGCCACAGTGGCAGCGTCAGCAGCAGGCCAAGAGTGGCACCGAGCAGATCCATGCTGCGTTTGACCACCAGGGTCAATCTTGGAATGGGGTGTGTCATACGGCTTTCTCCTGTGACATGAAACGTATGGGGGCGCGCAGGCAGTAGCGCAGGGTGCCCATGCCGTTGTACCAGTGTCCGAGCACTAGATAGTGGATCTTGCGAAACAGATTGGGCCAGGGGTGCACAGGGGTCAGCTGGATCAAGATGACCAGCAGATACCCCAGCAGTTGCAGCCCCAGCAGCAGCTGAAATAGCAGAGATTGGGTGGCCAGCGGGATGGCGCAGAGCCACAGCAGGGTCAGGCAGAGCGGCATCAACACCCGCAGCCCCTTGCCACTGGCAAAGTTGAAGGCAACCCAGCCGAACTTGGGGTGCAGCAGGGGCAGCAACCGCAACAGCTGCTGGGTGTTGCCAGCCCCGATCCGCTTGCGCCGTGTCGCCTCCAGCGCGGCATCGGAAACTTCCAGCTCCAGTGCGGCGCAGCGATTGTCATAGACAGCGCGATACCCCTTGGCGATGGCTTGCATCGGCAGGATGAAATCGTCGTTGATGGTATCGGCGGCCAGCGGGGTGAGGCACTCCCGGCGCATCATGTAAAAGGCCCCGTGGGCCCCCAGCATGCCGCCAAGGGCCGACTCGCAGAGCTTGATCTGGCTTTGATAGTGCCAGTAACTCTCCTCGCCCTGGGAGCCCGGTTGCCAGAAGCGGTATGCTTCCCCGACCACCCCTACCTTGGGATCGGCAAAATGGGCGACCGCCAGCAGCAGGCTGTCGATGGGCAGCAGGGCCGAGACATCGGTGAGGGCTACCAGATCGCTGTGCACCCGGGTCATGGCCTCGTTGAGCACGGCGACCTTGCCGCGATTGCGGGGGTGATCAAACAGCCTGATCTGCAACTGCTGCAGGGCGGGATCACCAAGCTGGCTTAGCGCAATGGGGTAGCTGTTGTCGCTGCAGCCGTCGAAATGCACATGCACCCATAGCTTGTCGGCGGGGTAATCGAGGCTGGCGAGGTTTTGCAGCTTGGCCGCGATGGTCGCCGCCTCGTTATAGACCGGCATCAGCAGGGTGATGGTCGGCAGCGCCTCATCGGCGGTGTCTGTTTTGAATCCCCGATCCATGGGGCGGGGTGGATTGGCGACCTTGCGCGCCTGCCGACCACCGAATTTGAGTAGCAGGGGATAGCCGACATGGTGGTAGACCACCAGTACAGCGCACAGCCAGAACACGATCATGATCCATTCCATGGGATGCTCCTCTGGTCATCGGGTCGCTTGATCAGCGGCTGTAAAGCTGCTGATAGGCCTGAGCCATCCGGCTCAAGCTGCTTTGCTGGCACACAAACTCTCGGGTGACGGCACGCAGGCTATGGCACTGCAGCAACCCTTGTGCCAGAAGCTGGGCAAGGCGGCCGGGATCCCGCTCCGACAGAATATGGCCGCTGGCCTGACAGACGATCTCTCTGGCCGCCCCCACGTCGCTCATCACCACCGGTACCCCGCACGCTTGTGCTTCCAGCACGCAAAGCGGCATCCCCTCCGCCAGTGAGGGGAGGCAGAAGAGATCCAGCCCCTGATAGAAGCGCGGCATATTCTCGACCAGCCCCAGAAAATGGACTCGATGGGCGATCCCCAGCTGCTGACACTGTTGTTGCAACGCATTTTGCAAACTGCCGACCCCTGCCAACGCAAGATGCACCTCCTCCGGCATGGCGCGGATCGCCTCCAGCAGCAAGGTATGTCCTTTGACCGACTCAAGGCGGGCGGCGCAGCCAATCAACTTGACCCCTTGCGGCAATCCCATCTCCTGACGGGCGAGGGCGGCGGCGCCCGGGGCAAAGCGCTGCTCATCGATGCCGTTGGGGATCACGGTTGGCGACAGCTGGCCCAGCTTGGCCAGCAGCTGGTTGGCCACTGGCGTGGCATCGGCCACCAGAATGGGTTTGAAGGCGCGCAGTCCCCACAGGGCCAGCGTGCGCTGATGGGGATCATCGAGATACCAGGCATCGTGCTCGGTGTGTACCAGGGTGGGCACCCGGGCCAGCCGACTGGCGAGGCCGCCATAGAGCATGGGCCCCAGATGGTGGGTATGTACCGCGACGGGCTTCAGCTGGCGCAGCAATCGGGTGAGCCGCCAGAGGGTCGCCAGCGACCAGCCCGCGGGCTTTTCCAGGCAGTGAATGCGGTCTGCGAAGGGATGCAGGGCGGGCCATGCCCTTAGTACATCCCCTTTGTGCCCTTCGAGGGAGATGATATGCACCGGCTGCTCGGCAGGGCTCGCTTGCGTGAGGTTGAGCACCATGGTCTCCAGCCCGCCGGGCTGCAGGTGCTGCACGATTTGAACGATGGAGCTTCTGCGGGGATGGGGTCTGTGCGACGGGGTTGATGACAACATGGTTCGCGCTCCGGCAAGGGAAGGGGTGACACCCCGGATAGCGGGAGAATGCGAATCTTGTACCACTCTTGCGATCTTCCCACAGAGGCGATCAGCTCCTCTGGTGGCACTGCCTTTGCATTGTACGGGGGGAGGGCTTTTCTCAGGGAGTGATGCCATGCCTGTCCAGTTCTATTACAACCTCTACATCATTCTCTTTGCCGCCTGGCGCCGTCGTTATCTGCTGGTGATCCCGGTACTGGTGATGCCGCTGGTGGGCGTGACGGTCGGCCTGCTCACCCCCAAGGAGTATGAGAGCCGCACCACCTTTATGGTGCCGCAAGATGCCAACCAGACCCCGACCCTCAAGGATCTGATCACTCAGGAGAGTCTCAAGGATCGCTTTGCGGTGCTCGAAGCCCTGCTGCGCAGCCGCTATGTGCTGGACGGGGTGGCGCGGGATCGCGGTCTGGTCAATGACGAGACCCCGCCAGCCCAGCGCGATGCCATCATGGACTGGCTCTCGAGTGCCGTCTCGCTGCGGCTGATTGGCGATGAGGTGATCGAGATAAAGGTAAAAGCGGATTCGGCGGCCAACAGCGCCGGTTTGCTCGAAGCCATTTCGCGGCGCTTTTTCTTCAACCTGCTCAGCAAGGGGCGCCAGTCGGCGGAATCGTCCGAACGTTTCCTGCAAAGCCAGCTCGACAGTCGCCGCAGCGAACTGCAAGAGGCAGAGCAGCTGCTCGCCGATTTTAAACGGGAGCATGCCAGCGCCTTGCCCCAGCAGCAGAGTACCAACGTCGCCCGTCTCTATGGTTTGCAGGAGCGCTATGCCGAGAGCCTGATCACCTTGCAGCAGGCCAAGGCCCGGGTCGATCAGCTATCGCTGGGGCAGGAGAGCCAGCTGGCCCGCCAACTGGATGAGAAGCTGCAACTGATGCGCACCGAGCTGGTATTGCTGCGTGCCCGCTACAGCGACGAGCACAGCAAGGTGCAGAGTCTGCGCTATCAGATTGACCAGTTGCAGCAGGAGTTCGAGCAGCTCAAATCCCAGCCGGATATGGCCCGCGGGCCCGAGTGGCAGCTGGCCCAGACGCAGTTGACGGAGGCGGAGCAAAACGCCGCCGGCCTGAAGAGCCAGCTGGATGGGCTGGACAAGGTGGTCGACTCCCAGGGGGATACCGAACGCCAGCTCGCCGAGCTGGAGCGGGATCTGGCGGTCAAGCGCACCCTCTATCAGGATTTGCTGCTGCGCTATGAGAAGGCCAAGGTGACCGGCGATCTGGGCAACTTCGAGCAGGGGGAGCGGATCAAGGTGATCGACAAACCCTTTGCCCCCAGCAAGCCGAGCAACTACCCGCTCTGGCTGTTTCTGCTGGCGGGCATTGTTGGCGGGTTGGGGCTCGGCTGCGGTCTGGCGCTGGTGGCGGAACTGGCGGATGCCAGCCTGCGCCGCTCCGATCAACTGGCCGCCCTGGTCAAGGCGCCGGTGCTCAGCCGCATTCCCTACTGCGAGCCGGTGCCGGACTATCCATCCCACAGTGATCAGGCGCTGGATGGGCAGGTATTGCCCTTGTCACCAGAGCCGGGGTGATTGCCACAAAAGCTGGCTATCAGACGGAATCTGAATATTTCTGAAAAGGCTTTGTGATAAGGCCTTTTTTATATCGTGCATTTGGCGGAGTAGGAATCATGGCAAGCCGGTAAAACAGGAGAAAGGATTCATTTTCTATTTTCGTTTCTTGACGGTAGTTTTACCCAGTGGTACAAGTGGAGCCGACTCAGACCTATTGATAATGGACTCACAAATCAGTCGCTGGTTGGTAATACAGTGATTTTAATATTATCTATTGGTTGTGATGACGAGTGGTAGGGCGGAGTTAGATGGAAGGCGTTACTAACACATTAATAGCGCTTTCCATCTAATTACTGTTATGTGAATTATTGGAATCCTACGTAAGTGATTGAAATATGATTTCTGAAGACAACTGGCAAGATCACTATTGGAACTATTTGGCTCGCCTCGAAGTCGGTGCAATAGACCGAAGTTTTGAAGACTTAAAGCCTTGGGGTTCTTTAGCTGAAGATTGTATGAACTTAGCTATTAAAGCTCCATTTCTCAAAGGTAAAAACTCAGGTTCAAAATCCATCAAGCTTTCTGCTGCATTTTTGAAGCGTACCATGAGTGATTTTAGAGGTGCGTGGTTATTGATTAATTGGGGTTATCCTTACCAAGCTGCATGTGTCGCTGCTTCACTTTATGAAAATGCACTTGTTGTTAATTGCCTTGTTGAGTGTCAAGACTTGGCTGATGAAGTTCTACTTAACAAGAATGGTGATGTTCCTTGGGGGGCTCAAAAACTTTGCAAAATGGCAGCATACAAAGATTTATACGGGAACATTCCGGATGAATTTCCAAATGATGATGAATTTAATACGGCTTGGAAAATGTGTTATCACAACTACAAGCTATTGTGCAAAATGAAGCACCCTACGTTACAACAGGTAGCAGATGAGACAAGGTCTGCCTTGAATCATAAAGGTGAGTTTGCAGTTATCCCATTACCGGACACTCGTAACGAAAGCCTAGCTTTGAAGCATATGTTGATGATTATCTGTATTTCCAAGCTGTTCTCTGCCACCAAATGTTTTGCAAAGGCTGTCGATTGTGCTTCTGATGATCCTGAACATGAGCAATTTTATAGTGAAGCACTAAAAGTGTACTCAAATTTAAAAAGATGTATCGGTGAAAGTAAAATTAAGGATATTTCGATCAAAGCATATGGGTTTAAATTCACATAACAAACTGTTTAAGAGTGGTGAAATCACATGTCAATATGGCAATAACGTCACGACCGGAGCCAGTTCGAGAGTAAGTGTTTTTGGGGTGGGACGAAGTGGCAAGCTGGGAGGGTTTGGTTAGTTTAAGAGAAATATTGCAAAAAGACCGCGAATGTCCGATTACGCTGCGCTAATCGAACCTACAGCCCTTGCTTCCGGAAAATATCGAATGCTGCAAGGCAGCTTATTTCAAACGTGAGGATTGATGAATCAACTCATGGCGCTCACTGATGACTACACGTTATGCGTCGCAGGCACTGGTACGGAATACCGCTTGTGCGCTCCCTATCTGCTCCCCGAAGCGGTAGACCCAATAGCCATGCAGGCTGTTGCCAATCAGTCCCTCGCCCTACATCCCTGTGCTGCATTATCACAAGATGCTTCAAGAGCTCGGAGCGCTGCCGCCTTTATGTTGCTATGTGTGGGACGAGCCGCGCAGGCCGAAGCCATTCTCCGAGAGGTGATCTCCGCGCAGATGGTTTCAGAGGACGATGTTGCTCGCGTTAGCTCAGAACTACGCCTGGTGCAGGTTTTGCAGCGGCTCGATCGTGCAGATGAAGCTGTCAGCTTGGCCACCCAAGTTGTTTGTCGGTTGCAACCAAAATCCCTTATGCGGCATTTCGCACTGCATCATCTGGGCAAGGCTCTCGCACAGACCGGTGCTTATGACAACGCTCGCGCCGTGTTGTCAGAGGCGCTCTCTCTACGCCAGGCGCTGGGCAAGAGTGAACTTATCGCATCCACTCTAGAGGCGTTATCGTTGTTGCCCTCAGAAGAACAAGCGGCGCAGCATCCATATGGTCAGACCTGGCATATTGGTCAATCGGGCGAATTTCGTCAGGGCGACTAGCCTTTTCGCGCTGTATTCAGGTCATCACCGCCACAAAAAAATCAGGGAGCCATAGCTCCCTAATCGCGACACACGGGGTGATAAATCAGCCGATGGCAGGCGTTTGTTGCCAGTTAGCTTGCTGCAGGCGTCCCTGGTTACGGCGTTGATAGCGCCAGGCCAGCAGTAGCGGCATACCGAGCAGCAGCTGGGCGGCCAGCGGGATCTCCTCGATGGGGGCGGCCAGTGCCCCTTCCGGAATAATGCCTCCCTCAATTTCGGCCGCCAGTTTGAGCTCCAGCGCATTGCCAAAGTCGGCGAAGGTGGTGGCATTGATGACAAACGCATCCTGACCGCCCGCCACGTTCTCCACATACCACTCTTGCAGCACCCCATCGGCATAGTCCTGACCTATGGTGATGCCGTTGATGGTGTCGATGCCGGAGGCGAGCAGTTGATCCCGCACGGTAGAGGTATCCAGCCCGTTGTTCTGGATACCGTCACCTGACACATCCATCACCTGGCGGGCGGCGGTGTAGTTGTTGGTATCAAACTGCTGGGCACCAAAGGCCATGGCCGAACCGGGGGCCGTCATCCCCGCATAGGGGCGGACCAAGGCATCCAGGGTGGCGGCGAAGTTGTTGATGGAGGTCATGTCGTAGAGGTGGAACCAGTCAGTCATCACGCTCTGCTGGTTGCTGCTGCTCCACATGATCATCTGTACGGCGATGGACCCGAGTTTGCCGCCACTGGTGTCGAGGATGGCGCTTTGTACATCCTGACTGTAAAAGGCGTCCACATACCCCTGTAATTGCAGATTGAATTCCGATGAACTGACGCTGCCCGACACATCCATCAGCAGTTGCAGTTCGGTATCGACTTCGGTCAAGGCGTATGCGGGGGAGGTTACCAACAACATCCCCAGCAGCCCTGCCAACGGTTTGAGTTTCATTGCTCACTCCTTCTCCCTGGCGCTAGTGCCAGCAGGGTGGAATGAATAAAGCGTGCCAGCTTTGTTGCATCCTCGGACTTGGCTTGATCCGGGTGAGGTCGGGCAGGCATGGAACTTGCGAGAACTTGCGACAGAGGTCAAAAGCACTGATATCCGGCAGGAGTTGCGATGGAGATCCGTCCCTGGCAGTGGGCACCCAACTGGCTGCTACTTGGTTTGGCCAATCAGTGGGGCATGGTGTGGCTCAATATGGGCCACTTCAACCTGCTGGTGGTGTTGCTGATTGCTATCTGGTGGCAAATTGCATCGCGGGTTGCACCGAACTGGCGTCCGCATCCACTGGTGCTCGCCCTCTTTATCCTGCTGATCCTGATCCCCAGCGCCAGCTGCAAGGCGCTGGCCTGTCTGTTGCTGGTGGCCTCGCTATGGCGCCGTCATCAGAGTGGCGATGAGCGGGCGGTGTTGCAGATTGTGCTCGCCTTTACCGTGGCGGTGTTGTGGGGGCAGCAGGTGTTTGCCCTGCTCTCCGGCCCTGTGCTGGCGCTCGATGCCTGGGGGGTGGGCCAGTGGTTGCAACTGCTGGGCTGGGAGACTCGCCTTGATGGCAATCGCATCGAGCGGTTGGGGGGCCATGCCCTGATTGTGCTCAAGGGGTGCTCCTCGTTTTCTCAACTCTATCTGGTGGTGCTCTCCTGGCTGGTCTCCTGTTGCTGGCTGGCGCCTGAGCGCCCCCTCTACCGGCAGTGGCCCATGTTGCTGCTGGTCTGCCTGCTCTATATCGGGGCCAATCAGTTGCGGTTGGTGCTGATGAGCCTGGATCTGCGCTGGTACGGCTGGCTGCATACCGGCTCGCTGGCCCAGCTCTACCAGTGGGCCATCATGTTGCTGGTGATGACCATCCTCTTTATCCGGGGACGCCGTGATGCATCTATCTAGGGGATATCTGTTGCTGTTGCTGGTGGCGCTGCTCAGTGCTGCCGCCATGGGCTGGCGTTATCAGAACCGGGCAGTTAACGAGGGAGCCAAGCCCATGCTGCTGGAGCTGGTCCAGATGGGCTGGCGCTTGCGGGTGGCTACGCCGGTATTGGGCGGCACCTATGTCAGCTATCAGCTGGCCCATCCCCGCTGTGACGGCCTGCTGCAGGCCATGCTGGTGGCGCCTGATCGGGAGGCGATGTCAGTGACGCTGGCGGGTGAAGGGATGAGTCAGGGGGTGATGTTTTTAGGCGAGCTGCACCAGAGTCCGCCGCTGTTCTCGTACCGTCTTACCCAGGGTTGGCGCAAATTGTGGGGGCTGGCCCCTTATCCCCTCTATCGGGTGGCTTTGCCAACCTCTTGCCTCGGCCTTATTGCGCCGCCGCTGGGGTGACCGCCCCCGATTCACCGTTTGGCAGAATGCGGATCAGCAAGGTATTGGGGGCCAGCATGGGGTCATAGCGGGGCTCCAGTTCAATGGCGCGAGAGCCCAGCAAACGGGTGAGTGCGGTCAGCCGCACGCTCGCCATCCGCGCACTCTCCAGCATGTCGGTTTGCAGCCCTGGGCCGCTTACCAGCGCAATCCGGGCCGGATCCTTGCGGCCTAAAAACTGATGCAGCAGCTGCTCCTGATCCGCCGCAAGTTGCGTCTCCGCGTTCTGGTACTGCAGTTGCAGCTGGGGCTGTTCGGCCAGTTGCTGTTCCCGCAACTGGTTGAGGATCGGCAGGGTCTCATTGACCGGCTCCTGACGGGCGCAACCGGTGAGGATCAGCAACGGCAGCATCAGGGGCAACAGGCGGTGCAGGGCGCTGTCTTTGGCTGTTGAGCGGGGAATCTGGTTGGCCATACGCAGTCACTTCAGGAGGATGAGTTGGCACCAGTTTGCAATGTTTTCAATCCCTTGGCCAGTTGTTCAATCTCGCGGCGCCACTGGATCCAGGCGGCAGAGGGCAGTTGCTCTGCCACCTGCCAGCGGGTCGGCAGCTGATCGCGCAGGCGTTCCAGTAGCAGGGCGGCCTCCACCTGATAGCGGGCCTCCTGCTCCAGCCAGGCGAGCCAGCGCAGATCCTCGATGGCTTGCTGCAACAGCAACAGATCGTGGGAGAGGCGGTGCGCCTCGCAGGCTTGCGGGCCGAGCAGCATAAAGTCGCTCTCCCGCCCATCGGTGGGGTCATAGGGCAGGGCGGTGGGCATGCGGCCATGCCACTGCAAATAGCCCTCGGCGCCGCTTTGCCACAGATAGAACCCGGCGGCTCTCGGGGTGCCCAGATTGTAAAACCAGGGGGTGACCTTGTGCTGGCGTACCCGCGCCACATCGGCCTTGTCGGCGCCAAAGCCTGCGTTGATCAGGGCAATCTCCACCTCTGCCAGCAGACCATCCTGACCCGGATGATTGAAGTGGCCCGCGCGGATCACCGCCGGATCCCGCCGTTTCATCTCCCGCGCTAGGGTGGTGATGGCGGGCAGGGTGGCAAGATCCGGCTCATCAAACAGGCTCCATGCCAGTGGGGGCAAGCCGCTGGCGGTCAGCCCCTGTTGCCGCGCCTGCCACTGTTCAAGCTGGCTGGCAGGGTCGCCCCCCCAGCGTTTGAGCGGGGTATAGGCCAGCAGGGGCGGCACAAAGCCGAGCCCGGCCGCTTCTCCCATGATCTCCCGCATCCCCGCTTCATCCTGTGGCAGGGCGGGTGAAAGGCCGCTGATCCCCAGCTTGGCGAGCCGCTGCAGGTCGCAGCGACTGGCCGCGGCGATCTGCTCTTTTAACGCTTCGGGATTGGGGCTCAGCCAATTCAGATAGGGGGGCGCTTCGACATAGATGCCGACCGGCTTGCTGGCCGCGGGCAGGGCCAGCGGCAGCACCTCGATAGTCAGCGGTAACTGCACCAGTTGCTGTTGGCTGAGCAGCTGAATATTGCCGAGATAGCGCCCCGCCGGCGCATCGCGTGGGACGGTGATCTGCAGTACCAGACGCCGAGGTACGCCTGCCAGCAGGGTGAGTCCGGCGATCCCCTCGACCAGCTCCTGATCCGAGGGGGCTAGCAGGGTGCCGCTCGCCTGCGGGCGAACCAGATGCCACTTGCCGTAATAGGGGGTCAGCGCTAGCGGCGATCCTGCCTGCTCGGGGGGTTGGATCACCAGCAAGGGTGCCGGATCGTCGGTGGCGGCGTGGATGGCAAACTCCAGCAACAGCTGGCTGCCACGGGCGGCCAGCACCGGTTGTGAAGCCTGCTGCAACGCATCGGCCGCAGATAGCGGGGCGATCTGCAGGGTTGGGGCGACATCCGGAATGGGCGTGAGGCTCAGTTGCTGCGAAGCTGGGGCTGGGGCTGGGGTTGGGGAATAGGGAGCCAGAGTCCACTTTTCCAAAAACAGCTGGCGCTGCTTGGTCAGCACGCTTGCGGTAGCGTCGGCCAATACGGCGTGATCTTTTCCGCTATTCGGGAGAGCCTCTTTGCTGGTGGGGGCCGGAGAGGGGGCAAGCAGCAGCCCTGCCAGGTATTTGGCATCCGGTGAGTGGCCCACCAATGTGATAGTGAGCGGGCCGCCGGGGTGGTTCAGGGTGACATGGACCGGGCCGCCTTGACGAGCCCCGAACAGCTGCCAGGGATCCGGATTTGGCAGTGCCTCGCGGGATTGTCCCGCCAGATAGCGCTGCGTGAGCCACTCCTGTGGTTGCCACTGTTCGGCCCAGATGGGCTCGCCATTGACCAGCACGCTGCGCTCGAAGGGATGGGGCAGGTACTCCCATTCACCTGGGTCATCCAGCCAGAGGGTGAGCTGGTAGCGCCCCTTGGCGACCTCCAGCCGTACGCCATCCAGATTGCGCAGCCCATCGCGCACAAGGGCATCGCCGGAGGGGCGCAAGATGGGGGTGGGATGGCCAATCAGCCGGGGATCCCCCGGGCTCAGGGGCTCAAAGCCGGTAAAGCGGGGGGCGGTGGAGGCCCCCAGATCCAGCGCAATGGTGCCCTTAGGCAGGGTCAGACCGGGCACCCAGTACCAGCGGTGAATGGTCATGGAGGGGGCGTTATCGGCCATAAAGAGATAGAGCTTGGTGAGTTTGTCCAACGCCAGCGCTCTGGGTTGGCTGGTGCGCCACTCGCTCAAGGCAAAGCGCTGGGTGAAGGGGCCGGGTGCGACAATCCGCTCCAGATTGACCCGGCTGCGGTAGTTGACCGAGGCCTCGTCGTCGATACGCAGGATCAGGGTTTGCGGGTGGGCGCTGGGGTTATGGCCCTCGATCACCAGTTCATCATCGCTGCCTATTGGCCAGTTGTGGGTGCTCAGATCGAGCCGCTGGGGTGTCTGGTTACTGGTTAGGGGCAGCGGGGTCTGCCCCTCCAGCCGGGTGGCGGCCATTGCTGCATGGCAGCAGAGCAGGATAACCAGCCAGAGCCCTCTGCTCATCCGGCCAGCCCCTTTAGCCAGTTGTTCAGCTCGGCAGCCTTGTGATCCCAGCTTTGCAGGGCCACCTGCTGTTGGCGAGTGTGGCGCCCTTCGCTGCGGGTGAGCCCCTCCCAGCCACTCTCCTGAAACCAGCCCGGATTGGGTTGATCAAAGGCGGCCCGATTGATGGCCTGGGCCAAGCTCTCCCCACTGCGGGGGAGCTGGATCTGATCCCGATAGCCATCGAGGGCCGGAAAATCGGTGCTGACGATGGGTCGCCCTGCGGCCAGATATTCGCGCAATTTCAATGGATTGCAGGCACGGATCTGGGCGTTGTCGACAAAGGGCAGCAGACTCACCTGCCAGTGCTGGGCATAGGCCGCCAGCGTGTGATGGGGACGGGGCCCCAGCAGATGGATATTGGGGAGCCCCTTGAGGGGGGAGATATCGGTCTGGACCGGGCCAATCAGCACCAGATCCCAGTGTGGCAGGGCGGCGGCCGTCTCTGCCAGCAGAGGGATATCAATCCAGTCGCTCAGGCTGCCGTAAAATCCGGCAATGGGGCGGCCGGAGGGGAGATCCGCCGGACGCTCTCTGGGGGGCATAAACAGCTCGAGATCCACGCCGTGGCTGAGGAGCCGGGTTTTATGAGGGGGAAAGCGGCTGGCCAACGCGGGGCTGGCGGCCAGAATGAGATCCGCTTTTTCCACCAGTCGGGCTTCGCAGTGAGCGATGGCCTGATGATCCACCCCCGCCAGCGCCGAGAAGTCATCGCCGCAGTAGTAGATTACTGCCCGCTCTTCGAGCTTGCCAATCAGATCGACGGCGCTGGGCAGGGAGATCCAGAGCAAGGGGCGATCCAGCTCGGGCAGCTGACGCCGGATCTGCGCCGCTAGCCAGTGGCCATTGATCTTGCCCGCCAGCCGACTGCCGGGCAGCGGTAAGGCGAGCGGCGGCAGAACCCGGGGGCTGCTGGCGTCGATTGGCGCAACCGACTGGCCGCCAGCATGGCGCGCGCCGCGCAGCACGGCCCCCACTTTGCGGACGATGCGGGTGAGATCATGAAGGGTAAAGCGGGGACAGCGCATGCCGATGGAGTTGACCCAGAGCACTTGATAATCGGGCAACAGATGCTTGATCAGGTGTTGGGTGCTGGAGGGGTGCTGGCCCCAATCCTCTCCCAATACCACCAGTTGCGGCAGTGAGTGTGGTTTCATGCAAAGGTCTCCGAAGCGTGTGCGAGGTCGCTGTGATCTTGTGGCTGCAACGGGCGCAGTACGGTGGCCGGTACACCCGCTGCCAGCACACCGGCGGGCAGATCCCGGGTGACGACGCTGCCTGCGGCGACAATGGTGCCGGCACCTATGGTGACACCGGCCATCACCATCACCCCGGTGCCAAGCCAGACATCCTGCTCCAGCACAATGGCCCCCACCTGTTCATCGCGATCCGGTTTGCCAAGGGCGCGATCGCGGGCGTTGACCGGGTGCCCCGGGTAGCCCGCCAGAAAGGCACGGCCAGCAATTCTGACGTTATCCCCCAGCACTATCTTGCTGCCCACCGCCAGGGTGGTCTGCCAGCCAATCCCGACATTGCGGCCAATCACCAGCCTTGGTGTCTGGCTCGATGCCCGGCCGCTGATGGTCATGGCGGCGCTGAGGCGGCAGTCGGCGCCGATCTCGATGGTGACCGGACCGCTGATATAGGGGATGCCGCCATAGAGGTAGAGGCGCGGGGCGGGGGCCGTCAGGCGAGATTGAAACAAGGGGGTCCACCAGAGGGTGCGGGTCAGGGTCGCCAGCGCGTTGCTGCCGAGCAAATAGAGGCGATAAAGCAGCCGATGCAGGGGAGGGATCACTGGGCATGACCAGTGGCGGGCACTTTTGGCCAGTCGCCATACCCGGCGGGCCAGTGGCGTTTCCCCCTGTTTGGCCCAGCTTTTCATCCGGTGCAGGTTGATGGTGTTCATGGCGACCTCTCCCTCTGGTGCAGTCCGTTGCTCGCTAAGCAGAAAGCAGGGATCGGGCCAACAGGACGGCCCCGGCGGGATCGGGCCAAATGGGGCTAAGAGGAGGGGCAGATTGCGCCGGTCGGTGCAATTTGCAGCCAGCGTTGTGCAAAACGCAAATGCCAGTCTCATTCTGGGCTTGTTCAGGCCGGTTAAGCCGCACAGAGGAGCTATCGCTTCAGGGCGGGAGTGAGTGGCGTGGGCTTTGCATTTGCGGTAGCTGACCCGGAGCAGGATGCTTCGGGTGGCTGGGAGGCCCTATGAAACTTGGTGTGAACCAGATTGCCATGCTCTATTACGCCGGCGGCTTGCTCCTGATGAAGGGGATCTCCCTGCTGATGCTGCCGGTGTTGACCCATCAGCTGCTGCCTCGTGAATACGGCCAGCTGGAGGTGCTGCTGACCCTCATCAATCTGGGTTCCCTTATTTTGGGCTTCGGGCTGGTGGATGCCCTCTACCGCTTTGCCGGATTGGCGAAAGATGAGCAGGAGCGCCAGCAGGTGGTGGCCCGCATGTTTGGTCTGGTCTGGTTGATCGCCCTGGCCAGTCTGGTGCTGCTCTGGCTGCTGGCACCTGTGGTGCAAGCCTGGCTGCCGGTGGAAACCCGCCTTGCGGATGTGCGCTGGGTGCTCTGTGCCCTGCCGTTTGAAGGGGTGATCGGCGTGCCGCTGGCATGGCTGCGGATGCGCAATCAGGCCCGGCTCTTTTTCGTGGCGACCGCAGGCAAGGCGGTGATCCAGTCCCTGCTGACCGGCTGGTGGCTCTGGCTCGGCTGGGGCGTGAGCGGGGTGCTGGCCTCCGGCACCCTGACCTGCGTTGCACTGGCGCTGCTGCTGAGCCTCTGGCAGTGGCGAGATAGCGGGATCCGCTTTGACTGGGAGCACTATCGGCCGCTGCTGCGCTATGGATTGCCCCTGGTGGTGAGCGGGCTGGCAGGTTTTGCCCTGAGCGGACTGGACCGCTGGCTGCTGGCCGATGTGGTGGGGGAGGCGCTGCTCGCCTACTACGCGGTGGCGGGCAAGCTGGCGCTGGCGGTGGGGCTGTTGCTGCAACCCTTTGCCCTCTGGTGGTATCCCCGCCGTTTCATGCTGCTGCGCGAGCCGGATGGACTGCGACTCAATGCCCACTACAGCGTGATGGGGTCGGTGCTGGGGTTTGTCACCGCGGGGATTGTCGGGCTTACCGCCCCCTTGCTTATTCGCTGGCTGACCCCGGAGAGCTATCACGGGGCGATCGCCTATATTCCGCTGCTGGTGCTGGGCATGGCGGTGCGCAATGTTTCGGACTTGCTCAATGTCGGCTGCTTCAGCGGCGAGAAGAGCAATGCCCAGATGGTGATCAATCTGGGCTGCAGCGCTCTTGGGATCGCAGGCTTTCTGCTCGCAATCCCCCCCTTCGGGGTCGCCGGGGTGATCTGGACCCTGCTGCTGGTCTATCTGGTGCGGGCGCTGGCCTTTTATCTGGTGAGCCAGCGGTTGCTGCCGCTGCCGTATCGCCTCTCGACCCTCTGGGCCAGTTCCCTCGGGGCACTGGCGATGGTCTGGCTCGGCCAATGGTGGGCAGGATCATGGCTCGTCTAACGCCAGCCATCTGGGCAAGCGCCATTTGTCTGGTGCTGGCCCTGCTTTGGTGGCGGCTTCCCCATCCCTTGCTGTTGCCGGTGCTCGGCCTTGCCATTCCCGCCATCTGGTTTGCCCTGCGCTGGCCCTTCTTGATGGTGCTGGGGTTTGTCACTTTCTCCTTTTTTCGGCTGCATGAGGTGTTCCCCCAGCTCTATCCCCTCAAGATCCCGCTGCTCTTCTCGCTGGCCGCCATCGGCGCGCTGGTCTGGCACATTTTGCTGACCGGCCGGATCAAGCCCTACTGGAGCCCAGCGCTGAGCTGGCTGACGGCCTTCTTTGTGATGGTCTCCATCGGTGTGCTGTTTGCCAGCAACCGGGGTGAGGCGATCGCCACCTGGACCGGCAGCTACAGCAAGATCTATCTGATGACCCTGGCCACCGCCTGGCTGGTGCGCACCCCGGGGGATTTTGCGCTGGCGGTGCGTACCTTTGTGGTAGCGGGCTGTCTGGTGGCAATGGTGGCCCTTTACAACAAGGCGAGCGGGATCGGGCTGGTGGAGGGGACCCGGGTGACCATAGGGCGCGAGCTGGGCTCTGTGCTGGGGGATCCCAACGATCTGGCGCTGGTGCTGCTCTTTCCTGCCGGTTTTTCGCTGAGCTTGCTGCTCAATCATGGCGATGGGGTGGGGGGGCGTTTGTTGGGGGGGTTTGGCTTTGCGCTGACTGCGGCCGCCATTATCGCCACCCAGAGCAGGGGGGGTCTGCTGGGTATCTGCGCCGTTGGTGGCCTGTTTGCCTGGCAGCGGGTGAAGTCGAAAACCCTGTTGATCTCGATGGGGATGGTCGCGCTGGTGGTGCTGTTTGCCGCCGCTGGGATCAGCGACCGGGCATCTGGCGGCGCCGCCGAGAGCGGGGTCGATGCCTCGGCCATGGGGCGGATCTACGCCTGGCAAGCGGCTTGGGGCATGGCGCTGGGCCATCCGCTGGTGGGGGTGGGCTTGTCCAATTTCTATTACAACTACTTCTTCTACAGCCCCCATTGGGATGGGCTCAATCATGCGGTGCACTCCACCTGGTTCGGGGTGCTGGCTGAAACCGGCTTTGTCGGGTTGGCGCTGTTTATCGGCATGGTGACGGTGACCCTGCGCAGTTGCTGGCGTTGCCAGCTCGCTGGCATGCCTCCTGCAGTGATCACGGCGATGCAGGGGGTGATGGCCAGCATGGTGGGGTTTGTGATTTCGGGATCCTTCCTGACCCAGGGGTTTACCTGGCCCATCTATCTGGAGTTGGCGCTGGCCGTCGCCGCCATCAAGTACGTGCAGCAGGCGGCCACAGAGGCGAAGGCCACTGCTGAGAATCATCAGGAGGCAACCTGGTTGCCGGCAGTGCCACCAAAGGGAGCAAGAGGATGAACGCAACCCCTGTTTTGCTGGTTCACTACGGAGAGGACTGGATCCGCGGCAGCGAACGCTGCCTGCTGGATCTGCTGGCCCACCTCGATCGCAGCCGCTTTACGCCGTTGCTCTGGTGCAATAGCCCGACGCTGGCGGCAGAGGTGGCCACCCTCGGGGTAGAAACCATGGTCGAGCCGTTCAGCCTGCTGCTGGGATGGCAGGCGCCCCGTTTTGATCTTGCGGCCCATCGGCGCCTCTCCCGGCGAGCCAGAGAGCTCATCACCGAACGGCAGATTGGGCTGGTGCACGCCAACAGCGCGGCTCCTTGTCAGTGGCTGGCGGGGGTCTGTCGGGCGTTGCAGGTACCGTTGGTGTGCCACCTCCATGCCCGTTATCAGCCCAGAGACAGATTCAGCCTGCGGGTTCATCAGGCAAGCGTGCTGATCGGGGTGAGCGAACCGGTGTTGACCGGTTGGCGCCAGGATGGCTACGCGGCCGAGCGGTTGATCCGGGTACCCAACGGGGTGGATGCCGCTCGCCTGAATGGCGGTGCTCACTGGCCGGTCGTCGGCATGCTGGGCTTGCCACCGGGGGATATGATCATCGCCACCGTCGGCTCATTGATCAAACGCAAGGGGATTGATCTGCTGATCCGCTCGCTGGCTGCCCTGATGGCATCGGGGGAGGAGGCTCAGTTGCTGATCATTGGCAGCGGCCCGGAGCGGGAAGCATTGATGGCGTTGGCTGTCGAGCTCGGGGTGGCCGAGCGGGTCCACTTTCTCGGCGAGCGGCCGGACAGTGCCGCTATCTTGCGGGGCGGGGTGGATCTGCTGGTCTCCGGAGCCCGTGAGGAGGTGTTTGGTCTGACGTTGGCGGAGGCGGGCATGTTGGGGCTTCCGGTCAGTGCCTATCGGGTGGGCGGCATCCCCGAAGTGGTGGAGGAGGGGGTGACCGGTTTGCTGGCAACCCCGGGGGATTGGGCCGAGATGGCTGATCACTGGCGGCAATTGAGCAATCCGCAGCGCCGATGTGAAATGGGGCGGGCCGCTCAGTTGCGTGCCGCACAGTTGTTCACGGTGGCGCGCTATGTCGACGGGGTCACGGCGGTGTGGGACGCCGCGCTGGCTGGTCGTTGGCACGCCACGGCCTCCACACCCTTCCGACCACTCATTCACTGGGCGGGGCAACGACTCCTTGCCAGAGGTCGCAATATGCTGGCGAGTGGGATGGCAAAAGTGGCGCAAAAAGTGCAACTGGGGTTTGGCCGCCGCAAGGTGCCAGAGTAAGGGAGCAGCAAGATGAGCATGCAAACTGAGCCGGTGTTCGGAAAGGTCATCGTCGTGGATCCCATCCCGTTTCGCGGTGGCTCCAAGGTTGCGACCGAAGTGCTGCTCGATGAGTTGGCCAAACGGATGCCCGGGCTCACATGCCATGTGTTGACCCAGGATCCCGACTCCTGGTCCCGTTGCCAGCATCATCCTCTTTGGCTGCCCCACATATTGAAGGGGCGGGAGTCCGGCATCGGTTATCTGCTCAAACAGGGGTGGCAGACCCTGCTCATCCTCTGGCTGGTGTTGCGTTTGGGGGAGGTGAAGTGCCTGGTGGCGGCGTCAGGGCCGGGGGTGGATCTCTGCTGTTACTGGGCGGCCCGTTGGTTGCGGTGCCGGGTGGTTCAGCTGATCCATGGCCCTGTGGGGTGCTCGGGCCTCTCAGCCAGAGCCTTGCAACGGGCGAGTTTTGTCTTTTATCTCGAATCAACTCGCAGCTCCCTGGCGGCGTTGCTGGCCCGGCTTGGCGAGACCGAGTTCCCGTCACACTGGCAGCCATTTACCAACGGTTTGAGCGAGATTGATTGGCCCAAAGCGACCCTGGGGGGGCACCGCATTTTGTGGGCGGCCTCGTTGCTGCGCTGGAAAGGGCTGGAGACGATGCTTGCCGCCCATCAGATGATCCCTGATGCTCGCCCCGAGCTGATGGTGTGCTATCTGCAGCCCAAGGGCACGCTGCAGCCCTGCAGCCAGCCTCAGCCACAGCTGCCAGACACGCACTGGTATGCCAACCCCGCCAATCTTGACGAGATCCGATCTCAATGCGGCATTTTTGTCTCCACCAGTCATCAGGAACCCTTTGGTCTCTCCATTCTGGAGGCCATGGCGGCGGGATTATGCGTAGTGATCCCGGCCGATGGCGCCTGGTGGGATCGACACCTCACCGATGACGTGAATTGTCGTAAATATCAGCCAAACGATCCCGGCGATCTGGCGCGGGTGCTGGCCAGCCTCAACACCATGCCCGACGTGGTCAAGCGACTTGGCCATCATGCCCGCCTGCATGCCATGGTCCATTACAACGCGGCGGATACCTACCAAAGCACACTGGATCAGTGGGAAGGCATGTTGCGATGGGATGCGTTGAGCCTTGCCGTGCATGGTTAGCGCGCAGTGGTTGCCCGTGGGGAGGATGGTTACGCATGAGGGACTTATGGGCAGAGGGGTTACGGGAGGCTGGGTGACTCCGCCACTCTGATGCAGTTACGGCCGGATGATTTGGCGGTGTAGAGCGCAGCATCAGCCAGTTTGACCAGTTCAGATGGCTGCCAGTGACTCGATGGTCTGAGGCAGGCAACACCCATGCTAACGGTCACCAGACCGGTGGCATTTTGTGCGTGTGGCTGCGCGAGTGCAAAAATCAGTCGCTGGATATGTTGGGCAATTTCATAGGCGGATTGACGCTCGACATGTGGCAACAGGATGACAAATTCCTCTCCGCCGTAGCGGGCCACCAACTCCCCCGAGCGGCGCCCGGATTGCGCCAGGGTATGGGCCAGCAATCGAAGGCACTCGTCACCGGCAACGTGGCCATAGAGGTCGTTGAACTGCTTGAAATGATCGATGTCGAGCATGATGAGCGCAATCGGCATCTCTGTCTGAATACAGCGCTCCCAGGCCTGGTTCAATGAGTTGTCGAACAGACGACGGTTGCCGATGTTGGTGAGCCCGTCGGTATTGCTGAGCGCTTCCAGTTTCCGGTTCGCTTCCGCCAGCTCCTTGGTTCTGAGCTCGATAATGAGCTCCAGCTCATGTTGGCGCTCCTCCAGACTGGTCATCGGGTAAATTTCGCTTTCCCGAGCCACCCCGTAAGGGATGGAAATACTGCTGTGCGCAATTTTCCACGCCATGGCTTCGTGTCGAAAAATCAGCACCAACCTGGCGGTTCTGCGGGAAAGGATAGGTTCTGATTTCGGTAGATGGATATGAAAGAAGGCGGTGACCGCCACCACGTCAGCGGCCAGATCTTGCAGGGTCACATCGAGTATTTCCAGGTGGATTCTGTCCGTGATCTGGGCAAAATCGCGGCGGGTTATCCGGATCCACTCATCCCTATCGGTAACCAGAACATCACTGCTGCCGGCAAAACCGCTGAAATTGTCGCTAAACCGCGTGGTGAGCCGATCATCCCGTGATGAATACAGCTCGATGTACTCATCAAACAGTGAGCGGATCAACTGTTCCCGTTCAGTGGTCATTGCGCTGGGCCCATGTGAAGTGGTCACGTTTTTCAAACGTTCGATTGAACTATAGTCAATTATGTCATTTTAATTGGCTATCTATCTTGATTTTTCTCGTTTTTTTGTTCGATTACCGTAATTGGCAAGTGTCCGTAAGGTCAGTCAGAACAAGGTGCCATGGAGAGGATTAGCATGGCTGTCCGGTGCATATCCTCCCCATCTCTATTACGCATCGGGGTGACCACCGGTGACAAGACGGCGGGTCTGCATGCAGATCCCCAGACTGCAGGCATCAGGTAACCCAGAGTGCCTCGCGGCGATCAATGGCTGGCGAGATAGGGGCTGATATCCACCTCGTCAATGAGCTCCGGGCTCATGTAACGCTTGGCATAGCGCAGGTAGACGCCAGAGCGGAGAAAGAGCGCAAACAGCTCGGGGTCGATATGGTGATCCTGTTGCATGAATCCCATGATGCGGATGGCCTCCGAAAGAGATTTGGCTTTCTTGTAGGGGCGATCGCCGGCGGTCAGCGCCTCGAAGATATCGGCGATGGCCATCATCCGGGCAGGGATGCTCATCTCGTCCCGTTTCAGCCGCTTGGGATAACCAGTGCCATCCATCTTCTCATGGTGTCCCCCTGCGATTTCCGGCACCTGTTTCAGGTTGGCGGGGAAGGGGAGTTTTTCGAGCATGATGATGGTCTGGATCATGTGCTCGTTGATCTTGTAGCGCTCCTCATCTGTGAGGGTGCCCCGGCGGATGGCGAGGTTGTAGAGCTCGCCGCGGTTATAGAGGTATTCAGGGGTGTTGACCTGAAATCCCCAAGGGTTGTCAGGGGCAAGGCGGTCGCGGTTGCTGCGGGTGAAGAGGTGATCCGGGCGATCGGCCAACAAGGGTTCGGTGACCGGCAGCGGTGGCTCCGCGGCCCGCTGTTTGCGCGCCAGTTCATCCTGAGAGATCCCAATCCGATCGGAGAGCGTGCGCTGCCAGGTGCGGCCCGCGATCTGCTGCAGCCTTGCAATATCCTCTGTGGCCATAAATTCGCCCCCTTCGTTGCAACGGGCGATAAAGGCAAACTCCTCATCCAGCTGTTGCCACTGCTGTTGCAGCGTGGCCTGTAACGTGGCCTCATCACCCCCATGGAGACGTGCCTGCCAGTAGGCAATCTCGGCATCCCGTTTCAGCACTTCAAAGCGCATCCTGACCTCGTGAATGCGATCGCACAGGGTTTCCAGCTTGGTGGCCTTGTCGACCACAAACTCCGGAGTGGTGACTTTGCCGCAGTCGTGCAGCCAGGCCGCGATATGTATTGCTTCCCACTGTTTTTCATCGAGCGAGAAGTGTTGGAAGGGGCCCTCCTTGGCCTCACATGCCGCTTCTGCCAGCATCTTGGTCAGTTCGGGGACTCGTTGACAGTGGCCACCGGTATAGGGGCTCTTGGCATCGATGGCCCCTGCGATGAGCTGGATAAAGGCTTCCAGCAGATTGCGCTGCTCCTCCAGCAGTCGCTGGGTGGTGAGTGCCACAGCGGCGGTGGAAGAGAGCGCGTTGACAAATGCCATCCGCTGCGGGGTCAGTGACTTCTTCCGTTCATCGATCAGAAACACCAGGGTGCCGAGCAGTTGGCCATCACGGTTTTTCAGGGCAATCGGCCAGAAGGTCAGTGGTGTGTCGCTCTCCTCGATGTAGGGAAACAGGATCTGCAATTCGCTGGTGACCAATGCAACGGGTTCCAGTTCTACCCCTTGCAAGCTCTGGAACAGTGGATGTTTTGGCTGATTGAGGGTTCCGATACTGTGGATCGGCGTTTGCTCCTGCACCTCGCCATTCCAGCACAACCCTGCCAGATCCAGTGTCTTGTTGCCGCTATCGGAGAGGTAGAGCATGCAGCCTGTTGCACCGGTCAGTTGCTGCATTTCGGTGAGCAGCCGCACCAGCAAGCGGGGGAAACTGGTCTCGCTGGAGAGGGAGGTGGAAAGCTGCAAAAAGCGCTGGATGGTCGATTTCATGTCGCCCATGGCCTGGGAGAGATCGATGATTTCAGCAATATAGGAGTTGACTCGGATCGGATCGTTGAAGTCGAAGTGGGCGATTTTTCCTGCTTCTTGAGTCAGGTCATCAAGGGGCCTGGCGGCGGTTCTGGCCAGCTTGATGGCCGCGAACAGGGCAAAGATCAGGAAGATGCCCGACAGAAGGAAGGTCTGATTGCGAATGGTGAAGGCGGTGGCCAGCAACTCATCGACAGGTGCTGCAATCCAGAGGGTTAATTTTGACCCATCGGCTTCCGGTAAAGTGATACGCATTCCTTGCCAATCATTGCCCTCTGACTTAAAGGAAAGACTATCTGCCTTCTGATTCTGACTGGCATTCATCAAGTGTTGGATCATAGGCAGGTCGGCTTCGGTCACTCTTGCAAGTCGATAAGCGCCATGTTCATGAATCAGCATCCCACCTTTATGACTTGTCATTAGCTCGCCCTGCTCATTGACGATGGCTAGACGCATATTGGGGGTTATCTTGGCGGATTTGAGCAGGCGCTCGATAGCTCGGAGGTTCAGGCTCATCCCTATGACGCCAGCCCCATTTTGCATTGGTTCGGCAAAACTCAGGTACATCTCCTGAGTATCGTGCGAGATATAGAGAGGGGATTGCACCAGCTGTCCACTCTGCTTGGCCTGAATAAACCATGGATGCTCTATTGGATCAAAAAATTGTCCTGATTCCTCTTGCCGTTCAATGATGGTGAGATTGTCGGCCAGCGCGAAGGTCTCCGTAAGAGTGGTTGCCTCTTGATGCCGGATGCTCTTCACGATCCAGCGGGTATTGGTGGGCGGCGTTAGGTGTTGTACCTCGGTGTCGGCAGGCCAGCGCATGAGCCAGAATAGATCGCCGTTGTTGTAACCGGCATACACCGCGTTGGCAGAAGGTTGTCCTTTGAGCAGGGTTGTCATGTAGGGAAGGCTGGCCATTCGCTCTGACAGGGTCTTGGCTTCGGTCAGGCGCTGTTGGGCGAGCAGATTGACGCTTAAAGCTGAGGTGCTGAACAGTCCTTCTAAAGCCTGAGTGGTGATTTGGCCAATCAGGCTGAATCTCTCTTCTGCCTCTTTCATCAGCATGGTTTTGGTTTGCCGATATTGGTGACCAAGAGTGATCAAGGCAAACACCAGCAATAAACCCAGAAACAGATGGGCAATATGAACATACAAGGGGATAACGCGGCGAATGAGACTCATGTTATCTCCTTAAATGGATGGGTTTGTTGAGTGGGGTATAAATGAGATAACCCAACAGGATAATGGGTAGCTTCATGGTGTTCGCCCTTGCTGCTTGCATTAAAGAGCCCCCGTTGCGTAAACCACCAGATGACAATAAATGGAAAGGGGTGATAAATCCTTTTTTTTATTCACCCATCGCAGTAGCCAAAAATGATCCACGGCGATGTTACCGCAGAGTTCTGTGATCGTGATTCTTTTCACTCTGGATATGGATTGAAACCCTCTTTTTGCGGGAAGTGCGCCGAGATATTCAGCAGCCTGGTTTCTTCATCCAGCGACACAGTAACGGTGGCGCCATGGGCTTCCAGCATGATTTTGCCATGATAGCCATTGTGACTGTGTGCTTCTTTGTTGTTATTAGAGGATGGGAATCTGTCGAACAGAGAGAGGACATTGTTGATATCCAGCAAGGTCGAGCTATCAATATTTAAAATAATGCTGTCGGGGTATTTCAGACAGACAATTTCCACGCAGGAGGAGGGCTCCGCATGCTCACAAGCGAGCCGTGTCAATATTTGAAACGCGGAATAACAGAGAAATTCGTCACCTGCGATGAATAGCTCGTCATAGAGGTAATTTTTGGGTTTGGTCAGCTTGATATCGAGCTTTTTCCCGGCATAGAGATTTTTGAATTGCACCGAAAGCCGGTTGAAAATATTAAAGAGCTGGACTTTACCCGCTTTCAAAACAAAGGTGCCGGTTTCAATCTGGTAAATCTCGCTGGCCAGCCGGGTCAATGCCAGTGCATCGCCTACAGATTTTCTGGTGATGGATAGCTGGGTTTTTTGGAGCATGTTGAGCGATGAGTCGGCCGCCAGCTCTTCCAGCAGGTGTAGCGCGTTGAGCAGGGGCTCCCGAATTTCATAGCGGATATTGAACTCGAGGCTCTCTTTGAGCGTATTGAGCTCAAGCATCTGATCGAACTCTTTTTGCAGATCTCTTCTGGCATGCACCAGCCGCATCAGATTGGCAATGCGAAAACGCAGCATCTCGATGTCGATCGGCTTGGTGATAAAATCGACGGCCCCCAGTTTCATCGCCCGTTTACGGGAATAGATATCATCCAGTGCCGTCATAAAGACGATGGGGATGTGCTCTGAGTTGGGATGTTCACGCAAAATTCTGGCGACATCGAATCCGTTCAGGTTGGGCATCATGATATCGAGCAGCACCAGATCGGGTGGATTATCCGATTGGCAGATCCTGATCGCTTTTTCGCCATCCTTGACCAACTTGAGATGAAACTCTTTGCGAAATACCGAGGTGATCAGCATCAAATTATCTGGAACATCGTCAACCACCAGAATGGTTGGACTATCCTGATTGCTGGCGACCAGATCGCTGTTGGAAAAACGGTGCAAACGACCGAATTCAAATTGTGAAAGTGGGGGCTGCGACTGGCTGGTTGCCAACAGCAGCCGAGTGATCCTGGTTTTAAGGGTATCGGGCTTGAGCGGGGTCAAGATAATGTCAGAGACTTTCGCCTGGACAAATTGTTCGATCAATGGGCGATCTGTCCCTGAGGTCAGGGTCAAAAATGGCAGTGTGTGATGAGGTGCCCTACTGCGAATATTTTTCAGCAGCGTGAGCAAGTTTGCCGAATCGAGATCGATATTGCAGATGATCATGGCGGCAGGGCCATCAGCCACGCAACGTTCCAGCGCCTCGACACTCTCCACCACCGTAATCTGGCTTATGCCAATGGCTCGTAACTGATTGCATAGCGCATCGCTGTGCACATTATCTTTTTCCAGTACCAGCGTGGGCCCGGAAATTATTTTTGCTATGTCCATATGGCTATCTGATGTGCCCATCTTTCGCTGTATCCTGCCAGCTCATTTTGAGCATGATAATATAGGGTGCATGACCCTGGTCAACCGATACCTCTGCTACCTTGCGCTGGAAATATAAATCTGCAAGCTGGCTCATGACCCAACGTGATAAAGAGAGCAATCCGATATCATCATACCGTTGGTGCTGACCCATCTTCTGATGGTGTACAACCGCCATTACCCCATATCCACTTTTTCTTGTATCCGGTTTATCCCTTGTGAGTTGCTGGCTCCTGTCGGGTTGTGCGCACATTTCAACCGGGTTGTCATGGCTGCCTGTCGGGGGATCCGTTATGGTGTGAGAAAGGTTGGCAGGGGTCGCCATCCTCCATCTTGGCAGGGAGAATCACTAGATATGGAACATCTTGCCCCGAGCGCGGCTCATCCTATGGTGCTGCTGGTTGATGATAAGAGTGGCTGCCACAAGTTGATGAATGCGCTGCTCGGTGAGTGCCTTTTATTGCACGTCTTCTCCTGTGAGGCGGTGCTGATGATGGCCAGGCAGAACGATGGAGCATGCTGTCAACCATGAAATCGCGTCTCTGGCACATTGCTGCCGTGCTGTTGCTCTCCCTGATGTTGGCCACGCTGGTCGATGCCTTCTATCTGGAGCTGGAGCGGCAGGAGTATCGCCAGTCGCTGGATACCCGCATTCAGCGCGAGGGCGACAATCTGCAGCAACTGACCCTCTCAAGCAAGGGGATGGGGGCGGTGCAACTGGCTGGCCGCCTCAACCGCGAGATCCAGCAATCGTCACTGCTCGAACGGGGGGAGCTGAGCCCGAGCGAAGCTCTGCAGGTGTTGGCTCAGGGGGTGAAGGCCAATCATGCCTTTGTTACCAATAAAGCAGGGGTGATTGTCCGTGATTGGGATGCGCTTGGTCGCCATGTCGTCGGGCAGGATGTGTCGTTTCGCTCTTACTTCAGACAAGGGATCCTAGGGCTGGAAACGGTAGATGCCGGGGTTAGCCTCAATACCGGCAAGCGGATGATCTATGTGGCGGCGCCAGTCTCTCACGATCGGGCGCAAGGAAGCGACATTACTGGGGTGGTGGTGGCGCGTTACGAGATGGCGCTGCTCGATACCTTTCTGGCCGGGTGGGGCGATACCATCGGTTTGCTGGTCTCGCCAGATGGAGTGGTGATGGCTAGCAACAAGAGCGACTGGCAAATGGCGGTGGTGGGGCCGAACTCTGCCGTCAGGCAACAGCAGATCTTTGCCTCTCGCCTATATGGACACTACTTTGCCCCGGATCGCAAACCAGTGATCCTGCCTGCACTCGATGGCAGTGAAGTTCGGATAGGGAAAGATAGCTATCTGGTGAGCCGCATGCCTATCGAGTGGCACGATGCCAAAGGGCTGTGGACGCTGCTGCTGTTGGGCAATGTGGAACAGGCCGTGTCAGGATGGCGGCGAGTGGCCTTGTTCGGCACCGCCCTGTTGATATGTCTGAGCTCGGCCCTGCTCTGGCAGGGGCGAATGTTGCGTCGCCGCAGTATCCGCGAGCGCAACGAACAGTTTGCCTTCCAGCAGGCATTGATCGATACCCTGCCACATCCTCTCTTCTATACCGATAATCAGGGTCGCCTGCTGGGGGTAAATCGCGCCTTTACCAGTTCATTTGGTGGTGCCCGCCCGCTCGAGGGCAAGCGGTTGGCGGAGTTGCCCCAACTTGCCGGGTTGGACTCGGCGGATGAGGACAACACCTTGTTGAGGGTGGCTGGCAGCCAGGCCAGAACGCAGCATGAGGTGCGCCTGTTTTCGCCGGATGGCCGTCCTCTGGACATGCTCTATTTTCTCTCGGGGATCGAGCTTGCCGAGAGCGAGCGAAGCGGTGCGGTCGGCAGCCTGGTCGACATCACCCCGATCCGTGCCGCCGAGCAGGCCATGCGGGAGGCTCATGACCGGATAGCGGCAGATCGCCAGCGGCTGCACGAGAGCGAGCAGCGGATCCAGTCCATGGTGCGCAACGTACCGGGTATGGTCTATCGCTGCTTGCCTCATCATCCCTGGACCATGTTGTTCGTCAGCGACGAGGCGGAAAAATTGACCGGCTATCCCGCCAGCGATTTTGTCGGCGTAGGCAACAGCCGCGATTTTGGTGACTTGATCCATCCCGATGACCTCGAACTGAGCAACCGCAACACCATCGAGGCTATTGCCGAACATCGGCAATATATCAACGAGTACCGCATCTTCGATCGCTGGGGTCAGCTCCGCTGGGTCTACTCTATCGGACTCGCCACCTATGATGCCGAGGGTAAGGCCATCTATCTGGACGGGATCATCTTCGATTTCAGCGACCGCAAGCAGGCGGAGGCCGCCATGCTCGAAGCCCGGCAGATCGCCGAAGATGCCACCCGAACCAAGAGCGAATTTTTGGCCAACATGAGCCATGAGATCCGCACGCCAATGAATGCCATCATCGGCATGGCCCATCTGGTGCTGCAAACCAACCTCTCCCCCGAGCAGCACAACTATGTGAGCAAGATAGACAGAGCGGCGAACAACCTGCTTGGGATCCTCAACGACATCCTTGACTTCTCCAAGATGGAGGCAGGCAAGCTGCAACTGGAGAAGGTGGATTTCCAGCTCAACGAGGTGTTCGAGTGGCTGGCGGATCTTACGGCGTTTCGGGCGCGGGAAAAGGGGTTGGCGCTGCTGTTCGATCTGGCCGGTGATCTGCCTGACCGTTTACGCGGTGATCCCCTGCGACTTGGCCAGATCCTGCTCAACCTGACCAGCAATGCCATCAAATTCACCGAGCAGGGAGAGGTGATTGTCCGGCTGGCACGCAGTAACGAGCGAGATGGCAAGATCTGGCTGCAGGGCAGTGTGCAGGATAGCGGTATCGGCATGACAGCCGAGCAGTGCCAGCGTCTCTTCCACTCCTTTGAACAGGCTGACAGCTCGACCACCCGCAAATATGGTGGCACCGGTCTTGGTTTGGCCATCACGCACAATCTGGTGCAACTGATGGACGGGGAGATCCGGGTGGAGAGCGCCCCGGGGGAGGGCAGCGAGTTCCACTTCCGTATCTGTCTCGCCACCCTGGCGGATCAGGGTAAGGAGAAAGAGCAACGTGTCGCCATGCCGCTGGCGCCGCAGCGTCTGCTGTTGCTGGAGTCGTGTCCTGCTTCGCGAGCGGCCATTCTCCACCAGCTGGCGGCGCTGCCTGTTGAGCTTGTCTGCGCGGACGAGCCCGCCGCGCTGCTGGCACTGCTGCATCAAGGCATCGCGGCGGGCAAACCCTGTGATCGAGTTGTGCTGGGCTTGCAGGAGGGGGAGAGCTGGTTGTCAGAGGTGCTGCAGGAGGTTGGCACGCTGGCAGCGCCGCCCGCGATCTTGCTGATCACCTCGGGCGATCCCGCACCGCTTGCCAGCGATGTTGCTGCGCTGGGGTTGGCGCCGTGTGATGTGCTGGCCCATCCGTTTACCCCGCAGGCACTGTGTCAGGCATTGTGTAAGGCGCAGGGGGGCGATGCCGTGGGACGAGAGGCGTTATCGGATGCAAGCCCCCATCATCAGGTTGCGCTGCCCGCTCATGGGTTGGCGGGGGCTCGTCTGCTGTTGGTGGATGATAACGACATGAACCGGGAGGTGGCGCTGGCCCTGCTGGGCAAGGAGCAGATTTCCCTGGTCTGTGCTTGCGATGGGGCACAGGCGCTCGCCCTGTTGGCGCAAGATCTCGGGTTTGACGGCATCCTGATGGATTGCCAGATGCCGGTGATGGACGGGTACACCGCGACCCGGTTGATCCGCGCCGATCCAGCGCTGGCCCGGATCCCCATTATCGCCATGACCGCCAGCACCATGGCCGGGGATAAAGAGAAGGCGCTGGCGGCAGGCATGAATGACCACATCGCCAAACCCTTGAATATGCCGCTGTTACTGGCGACCCTCTCGCACTGGATCAAGCCTGCCAGACCACTGACTGCCGCCAGTAAGTTGCAGGTGACTGACGATGTGGCCCCTTGGCAAGAAGTGCCCGGCCTTGACGTGCCGCGGGGCATGGCCGTGATGGGGGGCGACAGTGCGCTCTACCACAATATGTTGCAGCGCTTCTGTAACGGGCAGCAGGGGTTTGAAGCCAGTTTCCACTCGGTGTGGGTATCGGATGACAAAGTCACGGCCCGGCGTCTGGCTCACACCCTCAAGGGCAGTGCCAGCACCATAGGGGCGACCGGTGTGGCGGATCAGGCGGCGCTGCTCGAGCAAGCCTGTGAAGAGGGGGATGATGCAGGGGTCGCAACCCGCTTGCCATCCCTGATGGCCGAGCTGAAGCCCCTGCTGTCTGGGCTGGAAGCCGCGCTGGCAGTGTCCCCTGTGACGATGGGCGCTTCCCGAGGCATCGATGCCGGGATGCTGGCGGCGCAACTCCAGCAGTTGGGGGCCTTGCTGGCACAGAGCGATGCCCAGGCGTTGGCGCTTTGTCAGCAGATTGAGGCTGATCTGGCTGGCAGTGCATTGCCGCTGCGTGCTGCATTTCAAGAGGTGAGCCGGGCGGTCAACGAGTTCGAGTTCGATAAGGCGCTGCAGTTGCTGGCACCACTGCTTGGGTGATGGTTAACACCCTTATCGCTTGTCATGTTTATCGTCATCCCAACTCATTTTTTGGGGTTGCCATTGAACAAGAACAATTATCATCCTTATCGATGGGGATGGATATTTACGTTCTGGTTAATTACGCAGGGTGACGTGAAGGTAAATAGTGTGAAGGTGGGCGGTAACATCTGTAACCGGATGAGCGAATGCATCGCGAGTTAAATATGATCACTATGTTGTAGGCAGCCTTCCACCTTGCCTTTTCTCTCACCATTAATTTGAATGCAGATTCACGATGATGCGTAAACATATCCGTGATCGCGATATTTTACTCACCAGCATCCAAGACAATAAAGAGTGGGGGGGAGCGTATTGATATGCATACCTCGGCGGCATCTTTTCACTAAGCTGTGTTAAACGGCAGGGAGGCCAAGCGGGGTTGTACTGTGTGGGTTAGCAGAAGCAATCATCGCCGTCCAGTGCAGGCTAAATGCAAACTGAAACCAAGCGACAGCAGGTAAACTGTGCCGTGCAGGCCGTGCTTGCTACCGGTGGCAGCTGGCCGTGAGACAGTTCTGGTGTGGGGAGGCAAGTCAGGAGGTTGTCCCGTGGATGACTGCATGAAATATGCAATGAGATGAGTAAAGATATATTCAATGGATCATTTATGGGTGGGCATCAGTATTGTGAAATGAGCGGTATAGCCAAGATTTCAATCATGTTAATTTGGCTCACAGTGAAAGAGAGGATATGCGGTGATTAATTATTTAATATCCAATTAAGTTCATAAAATTTACGGTATCGCTAAATATCTCTTAGGGGGTAATTAATTTCATTTGTGATGTGGCTCGCTATGAAAATAGGGGTAAGCCGGTCGAAATTGATAGAGATCAATACTGCAGGGTGGGTGAGTCCTTAGCATTTCCGCTATTAAGCATTTATCAAACAAGTGCTCACTACGGGAATAAGTAGAATGGTCGAGGATAATTTTTTATCGGCTCATGGGATTAATCGCCGTGATTTTATGAAATTGTGTGCCGGGATGGCCGCAACCCTGGGATTAAGTCAGCATGCCGTCGCCAAGATGGCCACTGCGCTCACCAGCCCCGAACGGCCGCCGGTGATCTGGATTGGGGCGCAGGAGTGCACCGGTTGTACCGAATCGCTGCTGCGCGCCACCCACCCCACCATCGAGAACCTGATCCTCAACACCATTTCGCTGGAGTACCACGAGGTACTCTCGGCGGCCTTTGGTCATCAGGCGGAAGAGAACAAGCACAACGCCATCAAGCGCTATAAAGGCAAGTATGTGCTGGTAGTGGATGGCTCCATTCCGCTCAAAGATGGTGGCGTCTACTGCATGGTGGCCGGTGAGCCTATCGTCGACCATATTCGCCGTGCTGCCGCCGACGCGGCTGCGGTGATCGCCATAGGCTCCTGTGCTGCCTGGGGCGGTGTGCCTGCGAGCGGCGGCAACCCGACCGGTGCGGTCAGCTTGGAAGAGGCGCTCGGCAATATCGGCACTCCCATCATCAATATCCCGGGCTGTCCGCCCAATCCCCACAACTTCCTCACCACGGTTGCCTACTACATCACCTACGGCAAGCTGCCGGCGCTGGATAGCAAGAAGCGTCCGCTGTTTGCCTATGAGCGTCTGATCCACGAGAACTGCGAGCGTCGTCCGCACTTCGACGCAGGGCGTTTTGCCAAGGAGTTTGGAGATGAGGGTCACCGTCAGGGTTGGTGTCTCTACCATCTGGGTTGCAAAGGGCCGGAGACCTACGGCAACTGCTCGACCCTGGAGTTCTGCGATGTGGGCGGTGGCATCTGGCCGGTCGGCATCGGTCACCCCTGTTATGGCTGTAACGAGCAGGGGGTCGGTTTTAGCAAGGGGATCTTCCAGCTTGCCAAGGTCGAGAACCCGACCCCGCGGGTCAACAAGCCCGATGTAGCCATTCAGGAAGGGGGTCATATCTCTCCCACTTCCACCGCGCTGATCGGCGGTGCCCTCGGGGTGCTGGTCGGGGTGAGTCTGATGACGGTACGTGAACTCGGTCGCCAGCAGAAGCGCCATGAAGCCGGGCAGCATCCGTCACGGGAGGAGTAACCGTGAACAGACGCAACTTCCTCAAATTTGCCTCCGTCGGCGCGCTGGCAGCCGGGGCCACTGTGCCCGGCACAGCCCTGGCGGCTGCCAAAAACAAGCCACCCATTCCCGGTGCGCTTGGCATGCTCTACGACTCCACCCTCTGTGTCGGTTGTCAGGCTTGCGTGGCGGAGTGCCAGCGCCTTAACGGCAACCCGGCCAATCCGGCGGGCGAGCAGACCTGGTCCAACAACGACAAGCTGAGCCCCTACACCAACAACATCATTCAGGTGTGGAAGAGCGGCGCGGGCGAGCACAAGGATCAGCTGGTGGATGGCTACGCCTACATCAAGAAGCAGTGCATGCACTGCGTCGATCCCAACTGTGTTTCCGTCTGCCCGGTGCAGGCCCTTAAAAAAGATCCCAAGACCGGCATCGTTCACTACGACCCGAGCGTCTGTACCGGTTGCCGTTACTGCATGGTGGGCTGCCCGTTCGACGTGCCCAAATATGACTACGACAACCCGTTTGGGGCGATCCACAAGTGCGAGCTCTGCAACCAGAAGGGGCTTGAACGGATTGATCACGGCAAATTGCCCGGCTGTGTCGAGGTGTGCCCGACAGGCGCCGTCATCTTCGGCACCCGGGAGGAGCTGATGGCTGAGGCCAGGCGTCGCCTGCTGGCGACCCCGGGCAGCGAATATGCCTACCCGCGCCAGACCCTCAAGGCCAACGACCCCTACCTGCACGAAGTGCCCAACTACCAGCCTTATGTCTATGGCGAGAAGGAGGGGGGCGGCACCCAGGTGCTGGTGCTGGCCGGGGTGCCCTACACCAAGCTCGACATGCCCGATCTTCCGGAGCTCTCCTCCGGGGCGCGCTCGGAGCATATCCAGCACACCCTTTACAAGGGAATGGTGCTGCCAATGGTGGTGCTGACCGGTCTCTCCGTCCTTATCCGTCGCAACACCAAGAACGGTCACGATCATCACGATGGTCACGCTCAGGGCAAGGGAACGTCGGTCGATCAAGGGAAACAACAGGGGGGTAAGGATCATGAGTAACCACAAGGCACATCCCCTTGGCGGCAAGCTGGTCAGCTGGCCTGTGCTGGTGCTGGCACCCTTTGCGGTGCTGTGCGGCATGCTTATCCTCAAGCGCCTGATCTTCGGGTTGGGCTCGGTGACCGATCTGAACGGGGGTTATCCTTGGGGTCTCTGGATCTCCTTTGACCTCTTGATCGGTACCGGTTTCGCCTGCGGTGGTTGGGCGCTGGCCTGGGCGGTTTACGTATTCAACCGGGGCGAGTATCACCCGCTGGTGCGACCGGCCCTGTTGGCGAGCCTGTTCGGCTACTCGCTGGGCGGTCTCTCCATCACCATCGACGTCGGCCGTTACTGGAACCTGCCGTACTTCTATCTGCCCGGTCACTTCAACACCTCCTCGGTGCTGTTCGAGACGGCGGTTTGCATGACCATCTATATCGGGGTGATGGCGCTGGAGTTTGCGCCCGTGCTCTTGGAGAAGTTCGGCTGGAAAACCTCCATGGCGCGACTCAACAAGATCATGTTCTTCATCTTGGCGCTGGGGGCACTGCTGCCCACCATGCACCAATCCTCGATGGGCTCTTTGATGATAGTGGCGGGGGAGAAGATCCATCCGCTCTGGCAAAGCTATGAGCTGCTGCCGGTCTTTTCGCTGCTGACCGCCTTCATCATGGGCTTCTCCATCGTGGTGTTTGAGGGGTCTCTGGTGCAGGCGGGATTGGCGGGGCGTGGCCCCAACGAGAAGCCGCTCTTCTACAAACTGACCCAGGTGATCGACATCTTCCTGATCCTGTTTGTGGCGCTGCGCTTTGCCGAGATCGTCATCCACGACAAGTCGGAGTACCTCTCCGAGTTCAACCGCTACTCCATTCTGTTCTGGAGCGAGATCGCGCTGATGATCTTCCCGCTGCTGGTGTTCCATTGGGACAAGAGCCGCCGGGACTCGCGCATGCTCTTTCTGGGGGCTCTCAGCATGCTGCTGGGCGCAGCCCTCTGGCGACTGGATTACTCCCTGATCGCCTTCAACCCCGGCAATGGCTACCACTATTTCCCCTCCGCGACGGAGGTGCTGATCTCCCTTGGCTTTGTTGCCATCGAAGTGTGTGCCTATTTGCTGCTGATCCGGCTGTTGCCGGTACTGCCATCACTTGAACGTGTTCACCAAGATTATCAGGCCCGAGGGAAAGCCAACGTATGAGCCAACGTATCACCATAGACCCCATCACCCGTATCGAGGGTCACCTGCGTATCGACTGTGAAATCGAAGGCGGCGTTGTCACCAAAGCCTGGTCGTCCGGCACCATGTGGCGCGGCATGGAGGAGATCGTCAAGGGCAACGACCCGCGCGATGCCTGGATGATAGTGCAGCGCATCTGCGGGGTATGTACCTCCATCCACGCCATCGCCTCGGTGCGGGCCGTGGAGAACGCCATCGGCGCCAAGGTGCCGGTCAACGCCCAGTACATCCGCAACCTCATCATTGCGGCCCACAACATCCACGATCACATCGTTCACTTCTATCAGCTCTCCGCGCTGGACTGGGTGGACATCACCGCGGCCCTTGAGGCCAATCCGCAAAAAGCGGCGGACATGCTCAAGGGGGTATCAACCTGGTCCCTCAACAGTGCCGATGAACTGACCAAGGTGCAGGACAAGATCCGCGCACTGGTGGCGAGCGGCCAGCTCGGCATCTTTGCCAACGGCTACTGGGGTCACAAGGAGATGAAGCTGAGCCCGGAGGTAAACCTCATCGCCGTGGCCCACTACCTGCAGGCACTTGAGTGCCAGCGCGATGCCAACCGCATCGTCGCCATCCTCGGTGGCAAGAGCCCGCACATCCAGAATCTGGCGGTGGGCGGCGTGGCCAACCCCATCAATCTGGATGCACCGAGTGTGCTCAACCTGGAGCGGCTGCTCTATGTGAAGAGCTTTATCGACCGGCTCGGCGAGTTTATCGAGCAGGTTTACAAGGTAGATGCCGCCATCATAGCCGCCCACTACTCCGAGTGGCTGAGTCTGGGGCAGGGGGCCAAGCACTACCTGAGCGTGCCGGAGCTCCCCACCGACGCCAACGGCGGCAGCTTCCTGATGCCGGGCGGCTATATCGAGAATGGCAATCTGGCGGGTTATCGCCCCATCGAGAGCCATCAGGATGGCTGGCTGATGGACGGCATCGCCGAGAGCAACAAGCACGCCTGGTACAAGGATGACGCCCCCCTCAAACCTTGGGAGGGCAAGACCGAGCCCGATTACACCGGCTGGCAGGATGACGGTAAATACTCCTGGGTCAAATCCCCCACCTTCTACGGCAAGGTGGTGGAGGTGGGGCCGCTTGCAGACTTGCTGGTTAAACTGGCCGCCAAGCACCCGGAGACGGTGGCGCACTTCGATCATCTGAATGGCATCTACAAGGCGCTCACCGGCTCTGCCATCAAGACCGAACAGCTGCACTCCACCATGGGTCGCATCATCGGTCGCGCGGTGCGCTGCTGTGTGCTCAAAGATACTCTGGCGCACCAGTGGAAGGCGCTGGTGGACAACATCGGCAAGGGGGACACCACCGCCTATATCAAGGCCGAGATCCCGGCGAACAAGGAGTTTCGCGGGGTGGGCTTTGAAGAGGCACCGCGCGGCATGCTCTCCCACTGGATCGTCATCAAGGGCGGCAAGATCGAGAACTATCAGGCGGTGGTGCCATCGACCTGGAACTCGGGCCCGCGCAACTTCAACGATGAGCCCGGCCCCTACGAGCAATCGCTGGTGGGCACCCCGGTGGCGGATCCCGCCAAACCGCTGGAGGTGGTGCGCACCATCCACTCGTTCGACCCCTGTATGTCCTGTGCGGTCCACGTGGTGGATACCCAGAATGGCGAAACGACCCAGGTGAAGGTGCTGTGATGAACACCTTGATCTTGGGCGTCGGCAACCTGCTGTTGAGTGACGAGGCGGTGGGGGTGCGCATTGTCGAGGCGCTGGGGCGCAACTACCGTTTTGCCCCCGGTATCGAGCTGCTCGATGGCGGTACAGCCGGCATGGAATTGCTCGAAGCGATGGCCAGTCGCGATCACATCATTTTGGCGGATGCGGTGAGCAGCGGTAATCCGCCGGGCACCGTAGTGACTCTGAAAGATGAGGAGATCCCGACCCTGTTTGGCCGCAAGATCTCCCCCCATCAGCTGGGGCTGGCGGATGTGCTCTCGGCGCTGCATATGACGGGGGAGTCGCCCAAGCGGCTCACCCTGATCGGGGTCGAGCCCGAATCCCTCGAACCGCGTATCGGCCTTACCCCTGTGGTGGCGGCGGCCATGGGGGAGGCGACGGATCGGATTTTGACCCTGTTGGCCAGTGTCGGTGCCCCCGCCATCCCGCTCTCTGAGCAGGAGAAAGCTGAACAAGCGCGGGAGGGCCTATGGCGCAGTCCCATTTAAGCGAGGCTGAGAGAGTGCTGGAGAGAGTACCGGAGACGGCACAGGAGTTTGCCGGTTTTGCCATCAATCCCGCTCCTCTGCTGGTAGCCCAGTATGAGCGGATCGCTCGCGAAGAGATGCAGGCGTTGCCCTTCTATCACGCCACCATGCCCATAGTGGCGGAGTGCACGTTGTTTGAAGACCAGTGGCTCGGCTGCGTGCTCACCCCCTGGATGTTGAGCGTGGTGGTGCTGCCGGGGCCAGATCAACTCTGGCCGGTGCGCAGCAGCAGCGATCGGCTCGCCCTGCAGCTCCCTTGCGGCAACATGACCTTTATGGTGGGTGAATTGCCCGAAAGTGGTCAGCTGCTGGCCTGCTCCCTGATGTCGCCGCTCGATCCCCATCTCGGTGCCGGGGAGGGGCGCTCACTGGTGAGCAGCACCCTCAAGATGCTGCTCTCCTTGCCGGTGCAGCAAGGGGCTGGCGGCGTGGATCTGGGTCGCAGACGGCTATTCGGTGCCCGGCGCGGTCAACCGGCATAGTCGCTAGGTTTCACGCGAAATCAAGTTTAGAATAGGGGGCCATTTTGGCCCCTCACTCCCATGTTCAGACACGCATTGCGCCTCTTTTTTGAGTGATGATCCGTGAGTGGTACAAAACAAGAAGGATCCCCATGACTGTTCCACGCAATTCCCTTCGCCATTACGCCAGATCCAGCGCTACCGCCCTGTTGACCCTGCTGCTGGGCACTGCCTCTCACGCGGCGCTGGCCGCTGCCCAACCTGTGCCTGCCGAGCTCAAGCTCGCCATCGGTGCCGAACCCACCGAAGGGTTTGACCCTCTGCTTGGCTGGAGCCACGGCAGCTACCTGCTGCTGCACAGCCCGCTGCTCAAACAGATTGCTGGCGATAGTGCCGATCTCAGTTGGCAGAATGTGCTCACCCAATCGGTGACCCCGAACAAGGATGGCAAGGGGTGGCTCATTACTCTCAAGCCTGACCTGAAATTCTCCAACGGCGCGCCGCTCACCGCCGAAGATGTGGCCTTTACCTACAACAGCGCGGCCAAGGGCGGCGGCAAGATCGACATGGGCAACTTTGTCTCGGCCAAGGTACTCTCACCCACCGAGGTGGCCATCACCCTGAGTGCCCCCCAGAGCACCTTTGTCAACGTGCTGGGATCCTTGGGGATAGTGTCGAAGCGGGATTACGACGCAAAAGCGTATGCCCAAAAGCCGGTCGGTGCCGGCCCTTACCGGCTGGTAAGCTTCCTGCCCGGCCAGCAACTGGTGGTGGAGGCGAACCCCTATTACGCCGGTGGCAACAATGACTTCAAACGGCTGGTGTTTGTCTTTATCGATGAAGAGAGCGCCTATGCCGCCGCCCAGAGCAGCCAGCTCGATGTGGTGCGCATCGCCCCGTCGCTGGCGCCCACCGTGCCAGCTTCCCTCAAGCTGTGGGTGCGACCGAGCGTGGAGAACCGTGGCATCGTCTTCCCTATTCCGCCTGCGGGTGGCAAGGATGCCAAGGGTTATCCCATCGGCAACGACGTGACCTCGCACGTGGCGGTGCGCCGTGCCATCAACTACGCCATCGACCGCAAGTTGCTGGCCGACCAGCTGCTGGAAGGGCACGCCATCCCCGCCTACAGCGCGGTAGAAGGCTTGCCCTGGCTGAATAAAGCCACCGCCTTCAAGGATGGCGATGCTGCCCACGCCAATGCCCTGCTCGACGAGGCGGGCTGGAAAATGGGCAGTGACGGCATTCGCCACAAGGGCGACCTGCGCGCCGCCTTTACCCTCTGGTACACCAGCGGTGACAGCACCCGCCGGGATTTGGCGGAAGCGGTGCGGGCCATGCTCAAACCCATCGGTCTTGAGGTGAGCCTCAAGTCCGGCAGCTGGGAGCAGGTGGAGCGGGAGATGCACGCCAATCCGGTGCTGATGGGGTGGGGGAGTCTGGATCCCATGGAGCTCTATCACCACTACCAGAGCGGCTCCGGTGGCGTGGAGTTCTACAATCCGGGCTACTACAGCAACCCTGTGGTGGATAGCCACCTCAAGCAGGCGCTGGATGCCCCGAACTGGCAGGCGGCCGTGCCGTTCTGGCAGCAGGTGGAGTGGGATGGCAAGACCGGCGCCGGAGTGCAGGGAGATGCGGCCTGGGCCTGGCTGCTAAACGTGCAGCACACCTATCTCGCCAACCGTTGCATCGATCTTGGCAAGGGGGCGCCGGAAATCCACGGTAGCTGGTCCCTGCTCAACAACCTGCAGGATTGGCGGTGGACGTGCCGTTAAGTTCGCCCTTGAGTCACTCCGGTTATCTGTTGCTAAAAGCCCTGCTGCGTCTGGCAGGGCTGTTATGTCTGGTCTCGGTCGCCACCTTTGTGCTGCTGAGTTACTCCCCCATCGACCCCATCAAGGCCTATATCGGCAACGACCTGCTCCATGTGCCGCCGGAGCAGTACGCCCGCATTGCCGCTCGCTGGGGGCTGGATCAGCCGCTCTGGCTGCGCTACTGGCACTGGTTTACCCAGGTGCTGCGGGGGGATCTCGGCTACTCCATGCTCTACAACGCACCGGTGGGTGAGGTCATTGGCCAGCGCTTTGCTGCCTCCTTCCTACTGCTGGCGGGCGCCTGGCTGCTCTCCGGTTTTTTCGGCATTGTGCTGGGCCTCTGCGCCGGTCGCTATCTCAACCGCTGGCCCGATCGCCTGATTTGCCGTTTTGCCTACCTGCTTGCCTCCTTGCCCACCTTCTGGGTCGGCCTGTTGCTGCTCGCCCTGTTTGCGGTGCACTGGCCGCTACTGCCAGTCTGCTGCGCCTGGACGCCGGGCCTCTCCGCCGATGAGGTTGATTGGGTTATGCGAGCGCGCCATCTGCTGCTGCCGGTAACCACGCTCGCCCTGCTCGGGGTGGGCAATATTGCCCTGCACACCCGGGAGCGGGTGGCCGAGGTGCTGGAGAGCGACTTTATCCGCTATGCCCGCGCTCAGGGGGATGGCGGCTGGCCGATGCTGCGTTTTCACGTGCTGCGCCACGCCCTGACCCCGGCGCTCTGTCTGCAGTTTGCCTCCCTTGGCGAGCTGATTGGCGGATCGCTGTTGGCCGAAAAGGTCTTCTCCTACCCGGGGCTCGGCCAGGCCACCGTGGATGCGGGGCTGCGGGGCGATATCCCCTTGCTGATGGGAATCGTGCTCTTCTGCACCCTGCTGGTCTTTATTGGCAATACGGTGGCCAGTTTGCTGCTGGCCCGCATCAATCGGGGCTGGGAGGGTGAGCATGCTGTTTAATCCGCTTCCCTCCATACTGCGGCTGGTTTTTGCCCTGCTCGGATTGGCGCTGCTGGCTGCTTACGGCTGGAGCCTCTCTCATCAGGATGTGCCAATGGATCTGCTGGCGCGCCAGCAGCCTCCCTCGCTGACCCACTGGTTCGGTACCGATCAGATGGGGCGTGATCTCTGGTTGCGGGCCTTTCAGGGCACCCTCACCAGTCTGGAGCTTGGCATCAGCACGGCGCTCTGTAGCGGGCTGCTGGCCATGGTAGCGGCAAGCGTGTCGCTCATTCATTCCAGATGCGATGTGGCGGTGCGGCTGCTCATCGACGCCATGCTGGCGCTGCCCCATATGCTGCTGCTGATCCTGATCTGCTTTACCGTGGGGGGCGGTATGCGCGGGGTGATCCTGGCGGTGGCGCTGACCCACTGGCCCAAGCTGGCGCTCATTCTCTGCGCAGAAGCGCGGCGGATCGCCTGCAGCGACTACGTGGTGCTGGCCCGCTGTCAGGGGATGGGGGCGCTGCGTCGCTGGCGCACCCACCTGCTGCCGGGGCTGTTGCCCCAGTGGTTTATCGGCACCCTGCTGATGTTTCCCCATGCGGTGCTGCACAGCGCGGCCTTGAGCTTTCTCGGCTTTGGTCTGGCGGCCCACGAGGCTTCGCTGGGTCTGCTGCTGGCCGATGCCCTGCGTTATCTGGCCGGTGGCGGCTGGTGGCTGGCCCTTTTCCCCGGTCTGATGTTGCTGCTGCTGGTTCTGCTGTTTGATCAGGCTACCCGCGCCCTGCAACAGCTGCTGTGGCACAGGAGTGAACCATGCTGAGTTTTGATCAGGTGACCATAGAGGCGGCCCACTACTCCTGGCTGGGGCGGCGCAGCTGGCAGCCATTGCTGACCGATATCAGCCTGCAATTGGCGCCGGGGGAGATAGTGGCGCTGGTGGGGGGGAGTGGCGAGGGCAAGAGCCTGCTGCTGCAAAGCGCCCTGACCCTGCTGCCGGACAACCTGCGGATGCGCGGCGCCATCTCCCTCGATGGCACGCCCCTGTGCGATGCCAGCCGCGCCCGTCTGCGCGGCCACACCCTCTGCTATGTGCCACAGGGGGTAAGCGCCCTCAATCCATTGCTGACGGTGGAGCGTCAACTGGGGCGTGCGGCACGCCTCTGCGGCCAGAGCGGTTCTCGCGAGCGGCTCGGCGAGCAACTGCTGCGCTACCAGCTGCCAGCTGCCACTCTGGACCGCTATCCGCGCCAGCTCTCCGGCGGCATGGCCAAGCGCATTCTGGCCTGCACTGCGGCGCTCGGCGGTGCCCGCTACATTCTGGCAGACGAGATCACCGCCTGGCTCGACGAGGGGCTGGCCTGTCTGCTGCTCGGCCAGTTGCGTGAATTGGCCAATCATGGCAGCGGTATCCTCTGGGTGACCCACGATCTGGCGCTGGCGGCCCGCTTTGCCGATCGCATTGTGGCGCTGCATCAGGGGCAGGTGAGCGATACCTTGAGTTGCCATCATCTGCGCCAGGGGCAGGGGAGCGAGATGCTCCGCGCCCACTGGCAGGCGCTGCCCGAGTTCAATGCGCTCTTCTCTGTGCCGGAGGTTTCCTGATGTTTGAAGTACGAAATCTCACCATCGCCCAGGGGGAGCGACCCCTCTGGCAGGGGTTATCGCTGACGGTGAAAGCGGGCGAACGGCTCGGCATCTCCGCCCCGAGCGGTTATGGCAAGACCACGCTGGGGCGGGTATTGGCGAGTTGGCAGCCTGTTCGGGCAGGCGGGCAGCTCCTGCTGGATGGGCTGCCGGTGCCTGAACAGGTAAAAGGCTATAACCCCATCCAGCTGGTGCCCCAGCACCCGGAACTCACTTTCAATCCCTATCGCACCACCGGGCAGGCGTTGTGGGACGTATGGTGCCCCGATGAGGCCATGCTGGCCCGCTTTATGGTCAAGCCTGAATGGCTCGGTCGTAAACCCGGCCAGCTCTCCGGTGGCGAGCTGGCCCGCATCGCGCTGCTGCGCGCCCTCGATCCTCGCACCCGGTTGCTGATTGCCGACGAGGTGACCGCCCAGCTGGATCCGCAAATCCAGCGCCATATTTGGCAGGAGTTAATGCGTGAGTGCGAGCAGCGCGGGCTTGGCATCCTGATTTTTAGTCACCAACAGGCGCTGCTGCGCCAGATCTGCCATCGGGTGCTGCGCTTTGGTGAGGCGCCTGCGGAGCAGGAGGCGATGGCCCGTAGCGCGGCCTGAGGATTGGCTTCCCCCTCATCCCCAGCCCTTCTCCCGCAAGGGGAGAAGGGAGCAGAACGTGCCATCTCGCCAGATTCGGGGTTTGGGAAACCGGTTCTGGTTGTATGATCGCAGGCTCTCTGGGGCGAATATTTCGAGCATATAGCCAGCATCCATGAATAGGTTCCCCTTTCCCTGTTGAGACAGGGAGCGGAATGCGGCATCCACAAACCGATTCCCTCTCCCTGGGGAGAGGGCCAGGGTGAGGGGGGCGAGTATGAAACGCTGGCCACTCTGGACAGATAGCACGGCGGGCAAGATTCGCAGATAAAAGAGAGGGAGGCATCAGCCTCCCTCTCTTGTTTTCTACCGTTATCAGCGGCGTTTAACCGGTTCAGGCACTGGCCAGCCAGTTAAGCCAGGCATCCATCCCTTCGCCTGTAGTGGCGCTGACCTGGAGCACCTGAATATAGGGGTTGACCCGTTTGGCGTTCTCGATGCAGCGGGCCACGTCAAAGCTGACGTAGGGCAGCAGATCGATCTTGTTGATCACCATCAGCTGGGCGGCGGCAAACATGTCCGGGTACTTGAGGGGCTTCTCTTCCCCCTCGGTGACGGAGAGGATCGCCACCTTGTACTTCTCGCCAAGATCGAAGCTGGCGGGGCAGACCAGATTGCCGACGTTCTCGATAAAGAGGATGCCCCCTTCATTGGCGGGCAGCTGGTGGCAGGCGTCGTGGACCATTTTGGCATCCAGATGGCAACCCTTGCCGGTGTTGATCTGCACGGCAGGGACACCGGTGGCACGGATGCGATCCGCATCTCTGCTTGTCTGCTGATCCCCTTCGATCACCGCACAGGGGCGCTTGTCGGCCAGCTGGCGCAAGGTTTCGCACAGCAAAGTGGTCTTGCCTGAACCCGGGCTCGACACCAGGTTAAGCACCAGCTGGGCTGCTTCGTCGAAGTGCTCGCGGTTGTGGGCGGCCAGTTTGTTGTTCTTGGCCAGCACATCCATCTCGATGGCGATCAGCTGACGCTGCCCCATGCCGGGCACCGACAATCCCGCTTCCCCTTTGCCGTAGTGCAGATCACCCTGCTGATGGTCATGGTCATGGTCATGGTCATGGTCATGGTCATGGTCATGGTCATGGTCATGGGGATGCGCGTGGGAATGGCCGTGGTCATGAGAGTTGATATGACCATGATGATGGTCGTGGGGGTGATCATGGTGGTGCTCATGCAGCTGATCATGCCCCTCATGGCTTATGGGAGCCCGCACCCCGTGGTAGTGGTGATGGACATCCCCCTGATGGTGATAGTGGTGGTGAATGATCAGGGTGCGCGGTGCGCTCTGCTCGTGGTCATGGTGGTGATGGGGCTCATGACCATGTTTATGGTGATGTTCATGTTCGTGATGATGCTCATGATCGTGCTCATGGCCGGCGATCCGCGCCTGGCCGCATCCGCATACGCTACACATATCAACTTACCTCGATGTCGGTGATGCGCAGGCTATCACCCTGCGCGACTCGTAATTTGTATCCGCTACACCCAGGGCAGGCCTGCCCGCGCTCGGTGAGGGTGACCGTCTGGTTGCAGTCGTAACACCAGGCCTCTGCCGCCTGGTGCTGAAAGTGAAGCTGGGCCCCTTCGACAGCGGTGCCCTTGGCGGCCGCCTCGAAACAGAAGGCAATGGTGTCCGGGTCGACGCAGGAGAAGCTGCCGACCTCGAGCCAGAGGGCGGTCACCTTGTTAAAGCCCCGCTGGGTGGCCTGTTCGGCCGCCAGATCGATGGCAGCCATGGCCAGAGACATTTCGTGCATGGTGGCTCCTTAACCCATATGGGGAGGAACAGTGACTCCTCCCTGTAATTGACGGAACGGCATGGCCGCTCAACAGATCCGCGGCAGTAGTTCCCCTTGCGGTAGCTCCAGATAACGGCGGCTACCCCAGGGGTTGTTGAGGATCACCTTGTGGCGATCGCTTGCCTGCACCACGCCGATCTGGCTGGCTGCGGGGTTGAATTGTCGCAAGATGCCCAGCGCGTCCTGCGCCTGTTCAGCAGGCAGGGCCAGTACCATGGTTCCCTCGTTGGCGAGATCATGGGGCTCGAAACCGTAGAGCTCGCACAGGCCACGCACCGGATCGCACACCGGAATGGCGGACTCCTCCAGCTCGATGGCAACGCCGGAGGCGCTGCTCCACTCGTTGAGCACGGCGGCGAGGCCACCACGGGTGGCATCGCGCAGGGCGTGAGGGGTAATCCCCGCTTTTAGCAGCGCTTCGACCTGCGGCCAGAGGGTGGTGCAGTCGCTCTTGAGCTCCGACCCCAGTTGCAGGGCGTCACGGGCCATCAGGATACAGGCGCCGTGGCTGCCGATATCCCGCGACACAAGAATGGCGTCACCGGCTTTGAGGTTGCGTACCGAGATGCCCCGGCTCTGCTCAGGCCGCGGAAAGGTGCCGACCCCGCTGGTGTTGATAAAGATCTTGTCGGCCGCTCCCTTGGGCACCACCTTGGTGTCGCCGCAGACGATGCGGGCACCGCTCTTGGCAAGCTCGGCCGCCATCGACTCGACGATGCGGGCCAGATCGGCGTAGGGGAAGCCTTCCTCGATGATAAAGCTGCAGCTCAGATACTCGGGCTTGGCCCCCATCATGGCGAGATCGTTGACCGTACCGGCGATGGCCAGCTTGCCGATATCGCCCCCCTCGAAGAAGAGCGGCGAGACGGTAAAGCTGTCGGTGGTGAAGGCAACGGGGCCGCTCACCGGCAGATGGGCGGCATCTTCACCGCGCAGCAGGATCTCGTTGCCAAAGTGGCGAAAGAAGAGCTGGTTGATCAGCTGATTCATCTCGACGCCGCCGCCGCCGTGGCTTAACTGAATTTCTCTCATTGGATCCCCATATATCGGTAGTAGGCATTGCAGGCCCCTTCGGAGCTGACCATGCAGCTGCCCATGGGCTGGGTCGGGGTGCAGCCCCGGCCAAAGACTTTGCACTGGTTGGGCTTGGCCAAGCCGCGCAGGATATCGGCGCACTGGCACGCCTTGTGGTCATCGATGGGGGTCTGGTCCAGTTGGAAGTGGCGCTCCGCATCGCGCTTGGCAAAGGCATCGCGCAGGCGCAGGGCGGAGGCGTTGATATCCCCCAGACCTCGCCAGCGAAAGTGATCGCGGGTCTCGAAAAAGCGCTCGACCAGCCGCTGGGCGGCTTTATTACCGCTGGCAGTCACGGCGCGGGTGTACTGCACCTCCAGCGCGTAGCGACCCTCCACCTTCTGGCGCACCATCATCAGCAGCGCCTCCATCACATCCACTGGCTCGAAGCCGCTCACCACCACCGGCACCTGATAGCGATCGACGATGGGCAGGTAGATATCGGCGCCTGTGATGACGCTGACGTGGGAGGGGCCGATAAAGGCGTTCACCTTGGCGACCCCGTCGGCCATCACCGCATGAATGGCGGGCGGCACCAGCACATGGTTGATATGAAACAGGAGGTTCTCAATCCCCTCAGCTTCAGCTGCAGCCAGCAAGGCGGCGGTCATCGGGGTAGAGGTCTCGAAACCGATGGCGAAGAAGACCACGGTTTTCTCAGGGTTCTCACGGGCGATACGCAGGGCATCGAGGGGGTCATAGACCGGGCGGATATCGCTCCCCTTGGCCCGTTGCTGGGCCAGCGTGCCTTTGGAGCCCGGTACCCGGATCATGTCCCCCAGGGTGACCAGAATGACGTTGGGCTGGCTCGCCAGCTCGATGGCCTGATCGATGCGCTCTTTGGGCATGATGCAGACCGGACAGCCGGGGCCATGGACAAACTCGATGCTGGCTGGCAGCAGCTGGTGCAGGCCGTACTTCATGATGGTGTGGGTATGGCCGCCACACACCTCCATCACCCGCAGCGGTTCGGGCAGATCTTTGGCCAGTTCGGTGATTTGGGCGGCGAGGGCGCGGATCACCTCGGGCTGGCGAAAGCCCTGGAACAGGTCATTGAGGGTCAGCATGGCAAGATATCCTGTTTGGGCATCAGGGCCACCATCTGGCGGAAGCTCTCGAGGCTGGCCTGCGCCTCCTCTTCGTCAATCTTGCTCATCACAAAGCCGATATGGAGCAGCACATAGTCGCCAATGTTGAGAGGCTCTTCGAGCAGCATGCAGCTGACGCGCCGCTGCACCCCCAGGGTGTCGACGGTGACGCAGTTATCTTCGGGGTGCAGCTGCACCACCTGAGAGGGGATGGATAGACACATGAATTTCAGGACTCCGACAAGGTGGCACAACCGGTTGTGACAGGCTGATGCGTGGCAAGATGGTGGATGGCAAACCAGAGCTGACCGGCGGCGATGCCACCGTCATTGAGTGGCAGGGTTTCGCTGGTCAATACCTGCCGACCGGCTGCTTCGAGAGCGGGCACCAGCTGGTCCATCAGCACCCGGTTTTGAAAAACGCCGCCCCCGAGCGCCACCGGATAGCCGGGGAAGCACTCGGCAAGGGCAACAACCAGATTGCTGATGGCGCGGATAAAGCCGGCGGCCAGGCTAGCGGTGGAGGTGCCTTTTCTCTGCTCGCTGACAAGGGTATTGATGAGCTCTGCCCACTCGATCTGCAGTGGCCCCTCTGTTGATTGGCTGAGATCAAAGGCGAGGGGGAAGGGTTGTTCGTCGGGGGTGAGCTGCAAGGCGGCCGCCTCCAGCAGGAGTCCCGCTTCGCCCTCGTAATCGGGGGTGTCGATCACTCCCAAGAGCGCCGCCACGGCATCGAATAGCCGACCAATGGAGCTGGTGTAGGGGGCGTTGCGACCGAGCTGCCAGAGCTGGTGCAGGTTGCTGATCCGCTCGATAGGTAGCTTGCTTACCAACGGAATATCGAGGGCACTGATCTGCTCAGGAGTGTGCGATTCAAACAGCAGCCCCAGCAGCTGACGTACCGGCTCGCGGATGGCCGCCTCGCCGCCGATCAGCTTGAAGGGGGCAAGGTGGGCAACCCGCTCAAATCCCTGAACGTCTGCGATCAGCAGCTCGCCGCCCCAGAGGGTGCCGTCATCGCCAAGGCCGGTGCCATCGAAGGCAACACCCAGCACCGGGCCCGTGATGTTGTGCTCGGCCATCACCCCCAGCAGGTGGGCGTGATGGTGCTGCACCTCGAGATGGGTTGCACCTTGATTCTGGCAATAGCTTTTGGCCCACTTATGGCTGAGATAGCCCGGGTGGCGATCCGAGACCAGAACTTCGGGGTTGAGATCGTAGAGATCGCGAAAGGTGGCCAGGGTCTGCTCGAAGTGCTCCTGCATCGGCAGGCTGTGCAGATCGCCGATATAGGGGCTGTAGATGCGCTGGCGACCGAAGGCGAGCGCCAGCTGGTTCTTCTGTTGAGCCCCGACAGCCAAGAGCGGCGCCTTGACAGCCTCTTGCAGGCTGGGAGTGCAGGGGGCATAGCCCCGGGCGAGGCGCAACGTCTGGCGTCGCCCGCCTGCCCACTGCACCAGACTGTCGTCGCACGGGTGCAGGATGGGGCGGTTGTGATCCAGGATGCCGTCAATCTCGCTGCCGAGTTCCCTGACTACTGCCTCACAGTCGATCAGGATCGGGCTGCCGCGACCATTGGCGCTGGTGGCCACCAGCGGCATGGCGCAGGCGTCCAGCAGCAGCTGATGGAGCGGGGTATAGGGGAGCATGGCGCCAAGGTAGGGGATGCCGGGGGCGATCCCCTCGGCCAGCGGCGCGGTTGTCAGTTGGGATTCTGACGGTCGATCATCGTTTTTTCGCTTGCGCAGCAAGGTGATGGGTCTGGCCTGAGAGGCGAGCAGCGTCCACTCTGCCTCGCAGCCGGTGACATGCAATTTGGCCTCGGCAAGGGAGCCCATCATCACCGCCAGCGGCTTGCGCGCGCGCCGCTTTAGTGTTCGCAATCTAGCCACACTCTGTTCATTGTGGGCATCGCATATCAGGTGATAACCCCCCATCCCCTTGACCGCAATCATCGCCCCCGCTTGCAGGGCTCTTGCCGCGGCCTGCAGGGCATCCTCGCGCTCGGCCAAGGCATCGCCACGGCCATTTCGCCAACTGAGGTGGGGCCCACACTCGGGGCAGCTCACCGGCTGGGCGTGGTAGCGTCTATCCAGCGGGTTTTCATAGGCCGCCGCACAGCGCCGGCACATGGCAAAGCCTGCCATGGCGGTGTGGGGGCGGTCGTAGGGGAGGCGGTGGATGATGGTGTAGCGCGGGCCGCAGTGGGTGCAGTTGGTAAAGGGGTAGTGGTGGTGGCGATCGTTGGGATTGGCCACATCGTTGGCGCATGCCTCGCACATCCCCTGATCCGGCGAGATGGCGACCGTGGCCGCGCTCTGCTGCTGGCTGGCTTTAATTCGAAACTGGCCATGAAATTGGCCATCGAAGCCGGGATCATGAGCGAGGGGCAGTTCCCGCTCGCTGAAATGGTCGATACGGCTTAAGGGCGGCGCCAGTTCCCGCAGTTCGCGGGCAAAGCTGGCGAGCTGCTCGGGCGATCCTTCGGCGCCGATGGTGACGCCATTGGCATCGTTCAGTACATAGCCGGCAAGGCCGTGGCGCAACGCCAGCCCATAGACGAAGGGGCGAAAGCCGACCCCCTGCACGATGCCGTCGATATGAAATTCGCGGCGCAGCCGGTTGGCCACAGGATTGGCAGAGCCAGAGGGGGCTGTGGCAGCTCTCATGCCGGCTCCATCTCATCTTGAGTCTGCGGCAAACGCAGCACCCGGCGCTCGTTCTCCTCGCGCCGCACCCAGCCATCCATCTCCATGCGCAGGCAGAACGGAATGGCGTATTTACGCGACAAGCCGGTGATCTCCTTGAGGGATGCCATGTCGATCAGATCTCCCACCTGCTGGCCCGCCAGCACGGCGGCGACCATCTGGTTGTAAAGCTCGGCGTCGTAGTAGATGGGGCCATCGAGCTGCACCAGATACTTGAGTCGTGCCAGATTGCGCAGCTGCTTTTGCAACGCGCCTTTTTGTAGCAAGCCCTGCTGCAGGGCGGCGGGCAGCTTGCGGGTGATAAAGGGATCCAGCTCTACGCCGCCGGGGCCCAGTTTACCGGGCTCGTAACCCTCCTTGCCTTGATCTCGCACCACCTTGAGCACCAGCTGTGCCTCTTCCCCCAGATCATCTTCCGACTCGCCGCTGCCCTGCTGCCACTTGTCATGGTGCAGGCGAACAAGCTGCTCGCTCTTGAGCTTCTGGAGCAGGGCCTGAATGACCGGCAGGGCGATGCCAAAGCGGGTTGCCAGCTCGGCGGCACTCAGCGGTTCGCTGGCCAGCGTAGCCAGCAGCTGGTCGCGGCTTTGGGCCAGCCAGCAGTTATCCAGCAGCCACTCACCGAGGGGGGTGACCTGCTCTGGCCGCTGGTCAAAGCGGCTGGCCAGCACATAGCCATTGAGCCCCAGTTGCAGGGTGGCCGGGTTGTAGTGTTCGAGCGCATCTGGCAGCTCGCCCAGCAGGGCGTGCAGCGCCTTGCGTCTGGCGGGTTGGATGTCGCCGCACCAGACGATGCGGGCGCCGTGCAGCAGTTCGCTACTGCCGTGGCGAATGATGGCGAGCGGCTGGCCGAAGAAGCAGGGGATGGGGCTGGTAAAGATTAGCCGCGCCAGCCGGGTATCCTTTATGGGCACGAAACGGGCCCGGCCATGCCAGCTGCCAAGGGCCACCTCGATCTCCTGCGTGCGCCGCGCCTTGCCGCTCAGGCTCTCGGCGTTGAGTCGCACGATAAGGTGGGTTGCCGCCTCGCACTGGCCAGCGGCGTTGGTAAGGCAGTGGCCGCGGGCCACCTCCTTGTGGGGCAGTTTTTTCAGGCCCACCGCCACCCGGCAGACGGCGCCGATCTCGTCGACGCTCTGGTGATAGGCCTGCAGGGAGCGCACCTGCACTTCCCGATCGGCGGGGTAGAGGCGCAGCTTGTCCCCCACCTTGAGGCAGCCTTGTTGCAAGGTGCCGGTAAGCACGGTGCCGGTGCCATTGGCGGTAAAGACCCGATCTACATACAGTCGCGGGGCGCCCTGCTCGCGGGCAGCGTGTGAGGCTGGCAGATCGGCTAGCTGGCGCACGATGGCGGTGTGCAGGGCAGCCATATTGGCGCCGGTTTTGGCGCTGACGCTGACGATATCGGGCACCATGCCGCTCTCGTCCATCACCCGCTCCAGCAGGCTCTCTTCCAACAGCAAAAGCTCGTCAGGGGAGACCAGATCGCACTTGTTGATGCAGACCAAGAGGCGCGGCACCCCCATCGCCTTGAGCAGGCGCAGGTGATCGCCGGTCATTGGCATCCACCCCTCGTCGGCGGCAATCACCAGCAGCACCAGATCCAGACTCCAGAGCCCCGCCACCATATTGCGGATATAGCGCTCGTGGCCGGGCACGTCGATGACGCCTAAGGTGTTGCCCTGACTGTCGTCGAAGTGGGCAAAGCCGAGATCCTGGGTCATGCCGATGGCCTGCTCGTGGGCGCGGGCGGTGGTGATGCCGGTGAGGGCCTTGATCAACAGGGTTTTACCGTGATCCACGTGGCCGGCAAGACCGATAACGGCGCGATAGGGGGTCATGGGATCAGGGCTCCTCGGTCGCATTTGTTGCATTGAACGGGGCGGGCAGCAGCAACTCCTTGAGTTGGGCGATCAGCAGATCTATTTCCGCTGGCAGCAGGGTCGCCATATTGAGCAGCACCTTCTGCTGGCGCACGGTGGCGATGACAGGCACCGGCAGTTCGCGCAGGGCGTCGAGCAACTGCTGGGCCGGTCGCGGGTCGGTGCACTCCAGCGCAGGGGCCGGGTAGAACTCGTCCGGCAATGTGCCGCCACCTACCACCAGCTGGGCGGGGACCGGCACAAAGCAACCGGGCAGGGCGGCCATCAGCTGGGAGGCTCTCGCCTGCATGGCTGCCGGGTTGCTCAGGGTGCGCTGGGCGATACCCTCGCCGACAGGAGATTTGTTGAGCTTGTGGATGAGCAGGCGTTCGAGCAGGGAGTAGACGATGCGGCTCGGGCGGAAGGTGCGCATCATGGGGTGTTTTTCCAGCCGCTTGATAAGGTCGCTGCGGCCGCTGATGATGCCCGATTGCGGGCCCCCCAAGAGCTTGTCACCGGAGTAGCAGACCAGATCCGCCCCCGCCTTGATGTACTGGCGCACCGAGGTTTCATCCGGTGCAAACTCTTCGCTGGTCAAGCCCGACCCCTGATCCACCGCCAGCACTACATGTTCGGGCAGGGCGCGGGCCACCTCGCCGATATCGGGGGATTCAGTAAAGCCGCGAATGGCGAAATTGGATCTGTGCACCATCAGTACCAGCGCGGTCTGATCGGTGATGGCATCGAGGTAATCTTTGGCGGTAGTGATATTGGTAGTGCCCACCTCCACCAGTTTGGCACCGGAGAGCGCCAGAATATCGGGAATGCGAAAGCCTCCACCAATCTGGATCTGCTCGCCGCGCGAGACGATCACCTCGCGCCCCTTGGCTACCTCCTGCAGCAGCAAAAAGAGCGAGGCGGCGTTGTTGTTGACCACCAGCGAATCCTCGGCCTGGGTGAGGCAATGGAGCAGGGGGGCGATCAGCCCCTTGCGCCCGCCGCGTTTGCCGGTGGCGAGATCCAGCTCCAGATTGTTGTAGCCGGTGTTTAGGTCACGTACCTCGTCCCACAGATCGGCACTTAACGGCGAACGCCCCAGATTGGTATGCACCAGGGTGCCGGTGGCGTTGATCACCCGGGTTTGACGCTGGCGCAACTGCTGTCGGCAGCGCTTGGCAATCAGCGCCTCGATCTGCTCGGGGGCAACGCCATGATGGCGAAAATCTTTGCTCTGGCGCAGTTCGCTCAGGGTGTCGCGCACCGCCTGGGTCACCAACGGGCGGCTCAGCGTCTCGATAAACCCGGTGAGAAAGGGTTGCTGCAGCAGCTGCTCCACTTGCGGCAAACGGCGCGTTTGTTGCTGGCTGGGCTGTTGCTGTGAATCTGGCAGTGAATCGTCGGCAGCCGTACCTGATGCGGGCTGGCGGTGGGGGATAGCTGGCGCGTGAGACGAGTTCGGCATGGGATTACCAGTGCAGTGCGTGGGTTCGGGAGGCGCACCGGTTTGCCGATAGAGAGGCCGAGCTGACGGGTTATGGCACTGCTGGCGATTTGCGGATGAGTGCAAACTGGGTGCATAAATGAGCGGGTATAAATTAATGCTGCATCGATGCTGATAAATTAATTTTTGGCCAGCGAGATAACCTGAGTTCGGATTATATTGGCAAGCGGCAAGCACCTTTTTTAAGGTATTACTTCAAACATATTGAACAAACAATGGAAATAACATTCAGGCCGAAGAATTCAGCGAGAGAGTATTTGTTCAATAGATAAATTTGGCGGAAGAGGCAGGAATCGAACCTGCCAAAGCCTTCTCGGCTCACATCGGTTTTGAAGACCGAGGAGGCCACCAGACCCCATCAACTTCCGTAACGGTCGCCATTTTGTGGCAAATTTCTGTGACTGGCAACGCTTTTTTTGTCATAAAAAATCGAGAGTTAGCGATTTTTTGAAAAAATCAAAGAACCTTGTTTTATATCAAGTTCAGCACAATTAGCCCGATGTTTTTAATTTAACATCGGGCCTTGATCACATTGCCGTAACCGTCGGTCAATAACGGTCGTTAACAACTCGATAAATAATCACCGGCTGGCGTTGGCAATATTCCACTGATCCAGTTTATCTATTAACAGACTGGTGTCACTGGCGGCATCAAGATGCTGATAAAGATAATCCATCGCCTCGCTCACCATCTCGGTCATCGGGAAGGAGAACGCCACGATGGCCGGTTGTACCCCGACAAAGATCACCTTGGGGACAAAGGTCTTGAGCTCGTCGATCAGGAAATTGAGCGGCATATTGTGGGTCGAGAAGATAAACATCTCGGCGATGGTCTCGGGGGGGATCACCTGCAGGGTTCCCGCCTTCTCGCCGATCTCGGCGGCATCCACCAGCACCACCCGCTCCGGTTGCAGCTCCCGCACCTTGTAGACCACATTTTCCGGCGCGATGCCGCCGTCGATATGGATCCAGCCGGACAGGGGGGCGGCTTGCAGTTTGTCGGCAAGATAGGGGCCGGCACCGTCGTCCCCCATCATGGCATTGCCCACGGTCAACACGAGATTGCAGCCCATCAGCGGCTCCTTACCATCAGGTACATATGGGGGTCGTTAAAGAGGGCGGTGAGCTGATCCATAAAGGTATTGGTCCAGCCCAGCTCCTGCTCATCGAGCACATTGTCGGCTTTGCGCAGTCGGTCGAAGGCGCAGGCCAGCATATGGCAGTGCTCGCGATAGATGGTGATCTCGCCAAAGGTGAGAAACCCCTCCATCTTGCGGCGCGCTTCGCTCCCCTCTGGCAGCTTGGCCACCCAGTCGCGATAACCGGTCAGCGAGCAGACCAGGTCTGCTCGCAGGCAATCGACGATGCCGAGGTGATGGCCGATGGCGAGGCTGTAGTACATCACCTCTTTGGCTTCCTCGGGGACGTCGAACTGCTCGTCGACGAACTTGCGCGAGAGGCGATAGAAGAAAACCTCGTCAGCCATGTACCGCCTCTCCCTTGCCGGCCGCCCGGTTGAGGCAGGCGTTTGCGAGGTTGTTGACGATCTCCGAGAGGCGCGGATCGTCGTGCTGATCGAGGTAGCTCTGGATGCGCAGCTCCACATCCTGCTGGGTCGCCCCTTCGAGCAGGGCCATAAACTCGTCGGCGATGATCCGCCCCTGACGATAACCGGCCATGCGGCGCGCCTCGCGTTCGATCATCACCCGGATTTCATTGGGGATGCCGGTGTGGCGCAGTTCGACCCGCTCACCCGGTTGCACCTCGTGGCTGGTGGCTTTGAGTTTCTGCTCAAGCAGACCGAGCGCCACGGCAAAGCCATAAATGGTAGCCGCCGGTGTCGGAGGGCAGCCCGGGATATAGACATCTACCGGCACGATCTTGTCGGTGCCGCCCCAGACGCAGTAGAGGTCGTGGAAGATGCCGCCGTCACAGCCGCAGGCGCCGTAGGCGATGCAGATCTTGGGATCGGGCGCCGCCTCGTAGGCGCGCAGGGCCGGTACCCGCATCGCCCGGGTCACCGCGCCGGTAAAGAGCAGGATGTCGGCGTGGCGGGGGGAGGCGACCACCTTGATACCGAAACGCTCGGCATCGAACAGCGGGGTGATGGTGGCGAAGATCTCGATCTCGCAGGCGTTGCAGCCGCCGCAATCGACCCGGTAGACATAGGCCGAGCGGCGAATGTCCTTGAGCAGGGTCTTCTTGAGTTTGGTGATCTCGGGATCCTGTGCCAGCGGCACGGCACGGGTATGGGCATGGCCGACAACCGGTTCTATGCCTTTGATCTTGCTCATCACATCCACTCCTTTTGTGCGGCCATCGGTGTGGCTATCGGTGTGATCAGGGCCGAGTCAGGCTGGCTCAGCATGCTCTGTTTTCGTTTGCAGTCGGGGCAGTGGTGCAGTCGCTCCGGGGCCGCCAGCGGCGTGCCCGCCTGCTTGAGGGTGTCCTCCACCAGCGCCACCAGCTTGCTCGGGGCAAAGTAGGTGCCGCACAGGGTGCAGGGGGCCAGCGCGAAGCGGGCCTCCTCATAGAGATCCGCCTTGTTGGTCACCGCCAGTTCGAACTCGGGGGAGAGGGCGATGGCGCGGGTCGGGCAGACCTCCTCGCAACGGCCGCAGAAGATGCAGCGCGCCATGGAGATCTCCCAGCGCCGTTCGCCGGTCTCCATGTCCACTTCCATCACCAGCGCGTTGGCCGGGCAGGCCTTGGTGCAGGCGGCGCAGGCGATACACTGATCCGCCTGATATTTCGGTTTGCCGCGAAAATCCCGGTTCACCTCGTAAGGGGCGAAGGGGTACTTGGCGGTCGGGGTGCCAGCCTTGAGGATGGTCTTGAACAGCTTGATCATGATGACCCCTTATTTCAGCGGAGAGTTTTTGCGATCGATGCCGTAGCGCTCGATCTCCTTGTAGGAGACCACGGTGGATTTGCCCTTCTTGGGGTCGACCAGGGTGACCCGGTCGGTACAGGAGTAGCAGGGATCCAGACTGCCGATGATGAGCGGCGCATCCGCCACGGTATTGCCGCGCAGCATGTAGCGCAGAGCAGGCCAGTTGGCGTAGGTGGCGGCGCGGCAGCGCCAGCGGAAAAGCTTCTGGTTATCCCCGGTCATGCTCCAGTGGACGTTCTCGCCGCGGGGCGCTTCGGTAAAGCCCAGCGCAAACTTGCCCGGCTGGTAGGTGAACCCTTCGGTGAGCAGTGGCCCCTCCGGCAGGTGCTCAAGACCAAACTCAATCATGTCGAGGGAGTCGTAGAGCTCGTGGATCCGCACCAGTACCCGGGATTGCACATCGCAACCCGCCTTGGTCTGGATCTCCATCGGCAGCTCGCGGTAACCGGCAAAGTCGTGAACCCGGCGCACGTCACGCTTGAAGCCGCTCGCCCGCACCATGGGGCCGACGCAGCTGAAATCACGGGCAATTTGCGGGTCGAGCTTGCCGATACCGATGAGGCGGGAGGAGATGTTGGCGGTATCCAGCAGCATGGCCACCAGGGGTTTGAGCTCATCACGGAGCTCGCGCACCAGCTGGGCACCCTTGATGCGATCTTCCTTGAAGATATCGCGGCGTACCCCGCCAATCAGGTTGAGGCCGTAGGTCTTGCGGGCGCCGGTCAGCAGCTCGGCCAGGGTCATGGATTTCTCCCGCACCCGGAAGAACTGCATAAAGCCGGTGTCGAAACCGGTGAAGTGGCTCGACAGGCCGATGTTGAGGATATGGCTGTGCAGACGCTCCACCTCCAGCAGCACGGCGCGGATCATCTTGGCCCGCTCCGGCACCGGAATACCCATGGCGTTCTCTACCGAGGTGGTATAGGCGACGCTGTGGGTAAAGCCGCAGATGCCGCAGACCCGGTCGGTCAGAAACGCCACTTCGTTGTAGCCCATGCGGGTTTCCGCCAGCTTCTCCATGCCGCGATGGACATAGAAGAGGCGGTAGTCGGCATCGATGATGTCTTCGCCATCGACGAACAGACGAAAGTGGCCCGGTTCATCCGAGGTGATGTGCAGCGGGCCGACCGGCACGATACGGTTGGCATCACTGCCCAGCTCGTTGACGAAGGGGTAGGTCTCGGTGTCAGTGGTGGGCATCGGGCGCTGGCGATAATCCATGGCGTCCTTGCGCAGGGGATGGATATCCTCCGGCCAGTCGTCCGGCAGTACCAGACGGCGTTCGTCCGGCAGGCCGATGGCGCGCAGGCCGTACATGTCGCGGATCTCCCGCTCGCCCCACACCGCCGCCGGAATGGTCGGGGTGATGGAGGGGTACTCCTGGGTATCGGCATCCACCAGTACCTTGACGGTGATCCAGCACTTGGTGTCACCTTCCATGGAGAAGACGTGGTAGACGGCGAAGTGGCTGTTGAGGCTGCGCTCGTCATTGGCAAAGGAGAGCGGAAGCCAGCCCCCCAGCTGATGGAAGATCAGGCTGGCCGTCTCGACCAGACTGGTGGGTTTGACGGTAATGGTTGCCTGATCGGCGGTTTGCCACTCCTCGTCGACGATGGCGTGGGGCAGTTGTGCTCGCACCTGCTGGATGTAGTCGCAGCCGATGCGATCCGAAATGGCGATGGTCATGCAGTTCTCACTTTAATGTTCGGGAATGAGCATTCACAAATGATGAAATCGAAAAAAATGGCTGTGATGGTGGGCATGGCTTATATCCCGACCAGATAGGCGAGCAGCGCCAGCAGGGCCAGCCCCAACCCGTAGCGGGTGAGCTTGTGGGTGCGCACGAACTGGGTACGGGCCATGGCGTTTTCGATGATGCCGGCCAGCAAAAAGGCCACCAGCAGCTTGCAGGTGAGGATCAGCGCCGCGCCGATGAGCGCAGGCAGACTCCAGTTGGCCGCCTTGCCGAAGGGGAGGAAAATGACCAGAAAGAGCTGCACCACCACCAGTTGCTTGAGGCCGATGGAGAGCTTGAGCAGGGCCAGGCCCGCACCGGAGTACTCGGTAAGCGGCCCCTCCTGCAGCTCCTGCTCGGCTTCGGCGCAATCAAAGGGCAGCTTGCCCATCTCGACAAACACCGCGAAGGCGCAGGCGGCGCCGGCCAGCAGGGTGGCGATGGGCGCGGCCAGTGGCTGGGTCGCCACATAGCTGCTGATGTTGCCCAGATCCGAGCTGCCCACCATCATCGCCATGATGAAGCAGGCGAGCACCAGAATGGGCTCCACCAGAATGCCGAGGGTCAGTTCGCGGCGGGCGCCGATCCCTGCAAACATGCTGCCGCTGTCGAGCCCCGAGAGGGAGAAGAAGAAGCGGAAGATGGCGAACAGATAGATGTCGGTGATGAGATCCCCGGCGATGGGGAAGGGGGACTCATGAGTCAGGGTCGGCAGCGCCATCCCTACCAGCAAGAGGGCGGCAATGAGCAGCGCAGGCATCAGGTTGAAGATGATGCCGGCAGGCTCGGGGGTTACCTCCTGACGGCGCAGTAGCTTGGCGATATCCCGGTAATCCTGCAGCAGGCCCGGCCCCTGACGGGAGTGCATCTTGGCTCGCAGCACCCGGTTGAAACCGGTGGCGAGCGGCGCCAGCGCCAGCATGGCGATGGCCTGGGTCAGGGCGAGGGCAACCATGCCCCAGCTCGGCATTTCAAGAACAGGCATATCAGACTCCTACAGCCATCAGGATAAAGAGCGCCAGCACAAGGCCGTGCAGTAGCCAGCCGGTCGTTCCGCTGGTATCGCTCACCCCGTGCAGGGCGCTGGCCAGATCGAGCTGCGGCTGCTTGCGATAGAGCGGCGCACAGAGTTGGCGCAAGGTATGGGTGACACCGCCCGAAGTGAGGCTCATGCGTTCCTCGTAGGCGTAACCACAAGCCCACGGGGTGCCGGCGTGACGACGACCCAGCTTGGGCCCCTTGAAGATGGCCAGTACCAGCAGCGGAATGAGGAACAGCCCCAGCAAGGTGATGGCGATAACGGGCGGGGAGAGGATCGCCTGGCTGCTATCGAGTGGCAGCAGGGTGGCGCCGGTGGCGACACTTATCTGGCTGGCAACGAGTGCCTGACCATAGCTGGCGATATGGGGGGCAATCCAGGGGGCGCCCAGACCCAGCACCAGACAGACGGCGGCCAGCAGCAGGGTGCCTGCCACCATGGCGCCCGGCACTTCGCGGGCGTGGCTCGCTTTCTCGCTGCGCGGTGCGCCGCAGAAGCAGATGCCATACACCTTGACGAAACACATCACCGCCATGGCGCCGGTCACCGCCAGCATCACTACCGCGAGCGGCGCAACGACAGAGGTGCCGAGTTTGGTCATGGAGAGCAGGGATTGGTAGATAAACCACTCGCTGACAAAGCCGTTGAGCGGCGGCAGCGCCGAGATGGCCATGGCACCGATGAGGAACGCTAGCGCAGTCCAGGGCATCAGCTTGGCCAGGCCCCCCATCTTGTCCATATCACGGGTGTGCAGACGGAACATCACAGAGCCGGTGCCCATAAAGAGCAGGCTCTTGAAGATGGCGTGGTTGAGCAGGTGATAAAGCGCGCCGAGCAGCCCCAGCACCACCAGCGCCGGTTGCTGGTTGGCGATGCCGATCATGCCGATGCCCATTCCCATCAGGATGATGCCGATGTTCTCCACCGTGTGGTAGGCGAGCAGCCGTTTGAGGTCATGCTCGGCCAGCGCAAACAGCACCCCGAGCACTGCCGAGCAGGCGCCGAAGATCAGTACCACATAGCCCCACCAGAGCTGGCTGGCGCCGAGAAAATCGATGCTGACCCGCAAGATGCCAAAGAGACCCAGCTTCACCATCACACCGGACATCAGCGCCGAGATATGGGACGGCGCAACGGGCTCGGCCACCGGCAGCCAGCCGTGCAGCGGCACGAAACCGGCGCGCAGGCCAAAACCGCAGAAGCTGAGCAGGAACACCAGAGAGGCCAATGCGCCCGCCAGATGGTGCTCGCGCAGCGCGGCGAACTCCAGCGAGCCAGATTCGCGGCAGAGCAGCCAGAAGGCGATCAGCACCAGCGCCATGCCGATATGGTTCATCACCAAGTAAAGCCGGCTCTGTTTGGCGGCCTCGGGGTTGGTCTTGACCAGCCAGTAGGTGGTGAGGGTCACCAGCTCGTAGCAGAGCAAGAAACCGAGCGCATTGTCGGCCAGTACCATGCCCACCATGGCAAAGAGGAAGAGGTTCATCAGCGCGCCGATGGCCACATCCCCCTTGCCCTGATATTCGCGGATATAGGCAAAGGAGTAGAGGGCGACGGCGACACCGACGGTGCTAATCACCAGCAGCATCAGCGCGGCCAGCATGTCGAGGTGCACCGAGCCCAGCAGCCAGAGCTGGCCGTCGACGGGTGCGCCTTTGGCAAAGATCTGGATGGCGGCGACCAGACCCGCGAGTGACCCCAGCAGGGCAAAACCGCTATTGAGACGGTTGGCCAGTGCGGGCAGCTTTTGCAGCAGCAAACCGGCGGCAGCGCCCAGCAAAAAGAGCAGGAGCGTAGCCATTACAAGGGGGGACAACATCAGCGAACTCCCTCTGTGGTAGATAAATCGGATGCAGGGATCGCCGTGGCAGGCGCCGAGAAGGCAGAGGCCCCTTGCGGGTTGGTGTCGGCCGCTTGCTGGCGACGGATACGGGCGGCGCGTTCGGTGTCGCCGTCATTAACCAGCTTCAGTGCCTGGGAGGGGCAGGCTCCGACACAGGCCGGGCCATCGGTGCGAAACTCGCACAGGTCGCACTTGACGGCGATGCTGCGCACTCCCGGCTCCCAGCTCAGCAGATCCTCGCCAAAGCAGCGCAGGCCGGCGGAGGTGGAGGGGTTGCTGGAGCGGATGGAGCAGGGGATATAGGTGTCGTAACTGGTGGCCACGGCCACCGGACGGCTGCCGCCGCTCTGGATGGCGCCAAAGGGGCAGGCCACGGCGCAGAGATTGCAGCCGATGCAGAGCGACTCGTTGAGTTGCACGCAATCACCGGTCTGGCGAATTGCCTCGACCGGGCACACCTTGATGCAGGGGGCATCGTCACAGTGACGGCACTGAACCGGCATGGTCGCCTGCTCGTGTCGCATAACGGTTAAACGGGGGGCTTGCTGCAAACCTTGCGCCTTGTGTACCTCGCTGCAGGCCGCCATACAGGTGCCACAGCCGATACAAAGCTTGGGGTCAGCGATAACGAAGCGGTTCATAGCCTACCTTGTCGTGTCGCGAACGGAGAAAGTAGGGGCAGGTTAGCAAGATACGGGCCAGAATGATTTTTGCAGAGGAATTGGCTTTAACTGGCTGTTTTTAAATGAATAAAAATCTTGGTGTGGTTGAGTGAACGCGCTGATATGGCAGTCGAACTGTGACGTTCATCACTTGTGACGAAGCCATCGGGAGGGTTCGTCACCCCCGAACAACGGCGTCGACACGGCTGAATGCGGGGTCGTGATACGGGGAGAAAGGGTGACTCGTCTGCGGTAGGTAGTAGGTTGCACAGTGTAGTGATCAAAGGGATGGAGCAACGGTTCCATCCCTGCATTTTGCTTTTCCGCCATAGGCGCTCTGGTTTGCTAGCGATGATATGACCGGGGGCTAGTCCGGGCTGATCACCTCGGCATCATTCACCTGAGCCCGGCAGAAGTGGATAAAGTGGCGCAGGGAGGTGGAGTGGTACTTCTGCTTGTGCCAGATAAGGGAGAGCTGGCGCGGGAAGCGGCGGGAGAGGGGCAGGGCGATCAGCCGCCCATCAGCCAGGCGATCCGAGGCTGCCAGCCGGGAGATAAAGGAGATGCCAAGCCCCTTCTCCACCGCCAGCATCACCGCCTCCAGGGTGTTGAGTTCAAGCCCTGGTTGCCAGCGGGGCAGCTCTGGCTGGATCTGCTGGATAAATTGCTCGCGGCTGCCCGATTGCGCTTCACGCAATACCCAGGTTTCGCCCCCCAGTCGGGAGAGGGAGAGCTCCTTCTTGCTGGCAAGCGGGTGACCGGGTGGGGCTACCACCAGCATCTCGTCCTGCAGCCAGGGTTCGGCGAGCAGGTCGGGGTGGTGGTTCTCCCCCTCGATCAGTGCCATATCCAGCTCGAAGTTGGCCAGCGCATGACAGAGCAGGTGAGTGTTGTTGATGGTCACCTTGGGAGGGAGCCCCAGCTCCTGTTTGCTGCTGGCGAGCAGGGTGGGGAGCAGGTAGTTGCCGATGGTCTGGCTGGCACCAAGGCGCAGCTGGCCGCTCGGCTCGGCATCGGGGCTGAACAGGTTCTCGATATCCTGCATCCGGGTCAGCAGTTCTTCGGCGGCCGGTTGCAGCAGGCGCCCCTCGTTGTTGAGCTGCAATCTGGGGTGAATGCGGTCAAACAACGGGGTGGAGAGCTGGCGCTCCAGCTCCTGCAGCGACTGGGAGACAGCCCCCTTGCTCAGGCAGAGCTCGTTGGCGGCAAGGCCAAGGTTTCCATAACGGGCAATGGTGGCGAACACTTTCAGCTGCTGCAGGGTCAGTTTCATCGTGTTTGGTTTTCCTGAATGATTGATTTAATTCATTTAGATATCGTAAACGATAAGGGGCCATTATCCTATCGCCATAGTCATCAATAGAAAGGTGTCATCATGATCGCAAGAACCCGTAAATCACTGGCTGCCGCCCCAACCCCCATGGCGGGTCTGGCGCTGGGCATCGCCAGCCTTGGTTGGTGTTGGGAAAATGCCGGTCACTTCGATGGCCGGATGCAACTGCTGGGCGCTGCCATTGCGGCCGTGCTGCTGGTGATCCTGACCTTCAAGTTTCTGCTTCACCCCCGCCTGCTGTTGCAGGATCTCGCTCACCCCGTAGTCGGCAGTGTGGTACCGACCTATGCCATGGGTACCATGGTGGTCTCCAAAGCGCTCGGTATGATTGCGCCGCAAGCGGGCGAGGCCCTCTGGCTGTTTGCCGTGGCTGTTCACCTGCTGTTCCTGGCCACTTTTATCTGGCATCGCGCCAAAGAGTTTGAAATTCACCACATGGTGCCGAGCTGGTTCGTGCCACCGGTGGGGATCATTGTGGCTGACGTCGCCTTCCCGGGTGGTCAGTTTGCCCCGCTGGCCAACGGTCTGCTCTGGTTCGGGATCATCTGCTACGGCCTGATGCTGCCGCTGATGCTCTATCGCCTGATCTTCAGCCATGAAGTGCCGGATGCCGCCAAACCGACCATCGCCATTCTGGCGGCTCCTGCCAGCCTCTCTCTGGCCGGTTACCTGACCGTCAGCCAGGAGCCGTCACTGCTGCTGGTGGCCGTGCTGTTGGGGATTGCCATCCTGATGACCGGTATCATCTATCTGGCCTTCATCAAACTGCTGCGTCTGCCCTTCTCGCCGGGTTATGCCGCCTTCACCTTCCCGCTGGTGATCGGTGCCACCGCTCTGTTCAAAGTGGCTCATCTGGTTGAAGGGTTTGTGCAAGGGAGTCACTACGTCGAGCAGATCAGACTGCTGGCCCACTTCGAGCTGGGGGTGGCTACCGTGATCGTCGGGTATGTGGCACTGCGTTACCTGATGTTTTTTCTGCCGCAGCGTAATACCGAAATGAATAACGGCATGGCCCGCCAGGGTGCTCACCGATAAATCTTGATGATGTGACATCGGGAAATGGATAAGCAGTGCGCTCCGAGAGCGACGGGATAAACGACCAGTCATACGATGGATGGACAAAGAGCCTCCACCCTGGTTGTGTAACGAGCAAAATGCCCCGCAGTGCGGGGCATTTTTTTATGGTTTTTTGATGTGGCGCCCGTGGCGGGCTATTTGCCATGGATTTAACTGGTATTACCTGTCAGGACGACTACAATGCAGCACCACTTTTTTTGCTCGACCCCGATACATGTCGTCCCAAGATCCCGTATTTGACTCCTCTTTTGAAGCCCGTTTTCTGCATCCCCGCTACTGGTTCAGCTGGCTGGCGCTCGGCGTGCTGATGTTGCTCGCCTTTGTGCCGGTGCGATTGCGCGACCGTTTGGCCGAAGCCTTGGCACCGCTGGTGTTTCGTATCTCGAAAAAACAGATATATATCGCCAGAACCAATCTGGAGATATGTTTCCCGGACAAGAGCCCGGAAGAGCGGGATGCCATTGCACTGACCTCGATCCGGGTCGGCCTCAAGAGTCTGTTGGGATTTGGCGAGTTCACCATGCGCAGTCAGCGTTATCTGATGAGCCGGATGCAGGTGATCGGTTGGGAGCATATTGAGGCGGAGCGGGCGGCCGGCCGTCCGGTGATCCTGGTAGTACCCCATACCTGGCCGGTGGATGCCGCCGGTTACTGCTTCACCCAGCGCGGGGTGCCCATGTGCACCATGATGAAGCGGGCGCGCAATCCGGTGTTTGACTGGCACCTCAACCGTGCACGAGCCAAGAACGGTTGCCGCGTCTATGAGCGCAGCGCCGGGATCAAGGCGGTGATCAGGACCATCAAGAGCGGTCGCAGCTTCTTCTATCTGCCGGATCAGGATCATGGCCGCGAGAAGAGCATCTTCGCCCCCTTCTTTGGCTATCCCAAAGCGACCCTGCCTGCCTTGCCCCGTCTGGTGCAGGTCAGTGGCGCCAAGGCGGTGCCGCTGCTCGCCTGCTATGACGAAGAGAACCACTGCTACCGGCTGGAGATTGAGGCACCGTTCGACAACTATCCCACCGAGGATGTGATGGCCGATACCTGTCGCATGAACGACATGGTGCAACAGCAGCTGATGCGCCATCCGGGTCAATACATGTGGTTCCTCAAGATCTTCGATACCCGTGAAGATCAGGAGGGGCTGGATGGCCTCTACGAAGAGGGGATACGCCGGATCCGCAAGGGATTGTCGCCCCACGGCTGACCCAGAATTTGGATTGATTGAAATGGCCCCATGTGGGCCATTTTTTATGATAACTAGTCTGATCAGTGCCTTGCAGGCTGATGGCCAGCCTCCCCAGGGTAGAAAAAAATGTCAGGATAACTACAATAACCGTTTGTTTTTGATGACTTGATGGTCGCCATGTCTGCGTTAGATCCGGTATTTGATACCTCATTTCATAGCCGCCTACTGCATCCCAAATGGTGGGGCAGCTGGTGCGCGCTGGGCCTGCTCTCCCTGCTGGCATTTACCCCCGCGAGATTGAGGGATCGCTTTGCCGATCTGGTTTCGCCGACCCTGCTGCGTTTTTCGAAAAAGCAGGCCTATATCGCCGATACCAACCTCAAGATCTGCTTTCCCGAGCTGGATGCCGCTGCACGGCAGGCGCTGCTGCTCAAATCGATCCGGGTCGGGCTCAAGACCTTTATGGGCTTTGGCGAGCTCAGCTGGCGCAGCAAGGCGCGGCTGACCCGCCGCATCAAGGTCACCGGCTGGGAGCATGTGCAAGCGGAGCAGGCTGCGGGCCGCCCGGTGATCCTGGTGGTGCCTCATACCTGGGCGGTCGACATGATTGGCCGCTACTTCTCCATGATGGGCATTGAGATGTGCACCATGATGAAGAGCCCGAAAGATCAGGTGTTTGACTGGTACATCAACCGCGAGCGGGCCAAAGGAGGCAAGGTGTACGAGCGCAGCGCCGGCATCAAACCGGCGATCAAGTCGATCCGCGCCGGTGCCAGTTTTTTTTACCTGCCGGATCAGGATCACGGCCGCGAGGCGAGCGTGTTTGTACCCTTCTTTGGCCGCCCCAAGGCAACCCTGCCAGCCTTGCCCAAGCTGGTGAAGCTGACCGGTGCCAGAGCGGTGCCCATCTTCGCCAGCTATGACGAGGATGAGGGGCGCTATCTGCTGGAGATCGAGCCGCCGTTTGACCCTTATCCCACCGCCGATCTGCTGGCAGACGTCAATGCCATGAACCGTGTGGTAGAGATGCAGGTGGCGCGCCATCCCGAGCAGTACATGTGGTTTCTCAAGATCTTCGAAACCCTGGAACATCAGGAGGGGGATGACGGCCTCTATGAAGCGGGGATCCAGCGCATTCGTCAGGGCTTGCCGCCCGAACCTTGAAAATTGGCCCGCTTGCGGGCCATTTTTGTTGGCACAGGCGCCTTTCGTATTTGGTCTGCTGCTGGTGGTTTTTAAGGCGAACGGGTGGACAAAAACAGCGCAAACAGGGGATAACAGGGTGTCTTATGAAAGGGAGAGGCAGGTGAGCGTGCGCGGAGCTATCTTCGAGAGCGGAAATAGGGTAAAAGGGCGGCCATGAAAATTCCAAATCGAATCCAACCTCTGGTTGATGACGGCCTGGTCGATGAGGTCGTCAGCCGGTTGATGAGCGGCAAAGAGGCCGACGTCTATGTGGTGCGCTGCGGCGACGAGATCCGCTGCGCCAAAGTCTATAAAGAGGCGTCCAAGCGCAGCTTCAAGCAGGCCGTGGTCTATCAGGAGGGGCGCAAGGTGCGTAACAGCCGCAGCGCCCGCGCCATGGAGAAGGGCTCCAAGTTCGGCCGCAAACAGCATGAAGAGGTGTGGCAGAACACCGAGGTCGACGCCCTGTTCAAGCTGGCGGCGGTCGGTGTGCGGGTGCCGCAGCCCTATGTCTGTCTCGATGGCGTCCTATTGATGGAACTTATCACCGATGAGGATGGCAATGTCGCGCCGCGCCTCAACGATGTGGCACTCACCCCCGAGCAGGCGGTCATCGACCACCACAAAGTGATCCGCTATGTGGTGCGGATGCTCTGCGCCGGTCTTATCCACGGCGATCTCTCCGAGTTCAATGTGCTGGTGGATAGCCAGGGCCCTGTCATCATCGATCTGCCGCAGGTGGTGGATGCCGCCGCCAACAACCAGGCCAAGGCGATGCTGGAGCGGGACGTCAACAACATGCGCAACTACTACGGTATGTATGCCCCCGAGCTGCTCAAGACCCGTTATGCCCTGGAGATGTGGGCGCTGTTTGAAGATGGCAAACTCACCCCCGATAGCGAGCTGACCGGTCACTTTGAAGAGAGCCGCGCCGCCATCGATCTCGATTCGGTGCTGCAGGAGATAGAGAGCGCCGAGGAGGAGGCCTATGCCCGTCAGGCCCGGATGAAGGCGGAGCAGGAAGACAGCTACTAACGGTCTTGCCACGTTCGCAAAAAGAGCGCCTTCGGGGCGCTCTTTTTATTACTGCTGCGGCTATGGTCGGCTGGGGCTGGGGCTGGGGCTGGGGGCTAGCTGATACATCTCCAGCCAGTTGCGATCCCCCGGATGGAAGCGCCGTCCCAGCAACACGCCACCGGCGGCTGTAATCACCTTGCGGGAAGCCAGATTGTCTTCGCCGCAGCTGATCAGCACCGGCGCTGCCAGCACCTGTTGTTGTACCCAGCGCAGCAGCACGGTCGCGGCCCCTTCGCCACGGCGAGAGGGGCGAGTTTCGTAACCGATATGACCCAGCCACTGGTGGGTTGCCTTATTGTCACCGTGACGCAGACGCAGGGTGGCGATGATCTCCTCGCCATCGAGGGCAAAATAGGTGGTAGTCGGCAGGTATCCACTGGGCAAGTTGCGCCCTTCTGCGTGATCCAGCAGGCTCTGTAGCCAGCCGTCCGGGTCAAATTGTGCCACCTGATAGAGCGGCTGTCCGTCTTTGGCGCATTCGGTGACATAGCGATGGTAAGCCGGAGCATCTGCCAGTCTGGCCGGTCGGCATTGCAGAGCGAGCACTGCGCTCATGACAGGAGCGCGCAGGGCGGCAGCGGTTGCGGCTCGTTGTGGTGCAGCTCCTGTACGCAGGCCCGTTGCCTTCCAGCCTGTTTGGCGGCGTAAAGGGCCCGATCCGCGCGCAGGTAGGCCGCTTCAAACCCCTCGTCAGGGTGTAGCGAGGTGAGGCCGATGCTGAGGCTGATGGGGCCACCGGCCAGCGCCCGGGTCGCCTCAGCGATCTGCTGTTGCAGGTTGTGACAGTAGTCGGGCAGGGTCTGCGGGTCCGCCATCAACAGCAGGGCCAGCTCATCGCCGCCAAGCCGACCGGCCATGCCCTCGGCAGGCAGGGTATTTGTGAGTACCCGACCCACGGCCCGCAGCATGGCATCACCGGCCGGGTGGCCGTGGCGGTCATTGATCTGCTTGAAGTTGTCCAGATCGATCAGCAGCAGCTGGCTAGGGCTAGCCATCTCGCGGGCACGCAGGGCAACCTGGCGTTCGAAATAGTGGCGGCTGAACAGGCCGGTCAGCTCGTCCTGATTGGCGCGCCGCTCCAGCTTGCGCTGGGTGGCCAGCAGGGCTTGCTGTTGGCGGGTGTGGACCAGGCTCAGCAGCAGATAACTGCGGGCGATGGTAAAGAGCAGGCTGAGCAGGATCACAGGCCCGAGCAGCGGGTCGGTGAAGGAGTTGGCCGCCAGCTCCGGCTGCCAGAGGTGTTTGGCGATCCGCAGCAGTTGCAACAGCAGTTGCAGGCCGAGCAGCAGAATGGCAAAGCGCAGCACCCGATAGACGGGGGCCAGCCGCTGGTAGCGCCAGAGCTGCCAGATAAGCAGCGCAATCTGCAGCGAGAGCACGCCGGAGAGCACGATGATCCGGCTATGCACATCAAAGAGGGGCTGCTGCAGGGCAGTCAGGGCAAACAAAACGAAACCGCCGAGGGTAACGGCGGGCAGCAGCCAGCCCAGTTGGTCGGCTTCACGGCGAAAGAAGTGGCGCATACCCCGTTCATAGAGCAGGGTGGTCGACATCAACAGCAGGTTGGTGCAGAGAATATTGGCAAGGGATGCATTTCCCTCAAGAGGGCGCAGCAGCAGGCAGCAAAAAGCCCCTGCGATAACCAGTTCCCCCGCTGACCAGTAGATCAATGCCCTGATCTGGCGATGGGTGTGCCACATGGCGGCGAAAATGGTGGCGACCCCCACATGTGACAGCGTGACGAACAGCACCAGACTCAACAACTGGGCCGAGGAAAACAGACTTGGCATCAAGGGGCTCTCTGGGAAGTCACCTGTGAACGAACAGGCGATGGGGTATCGCCCGCTGGCAGTGGCCGATCACAACATGAATCCAGCCTATTATCAATTGGTTAAATAGCCGAATGTGCTCACCTCCGACTTCTTGCACGATGGCAACTGCTGACTCGATTTATCAGCGCACAAGGAGCCATTTTATTGTCTTGTCAGTCAATTGTGCTGCGTGAACGGTGGTTGTGTTGGTGGCAGGTTGAACCCAACCGCCAGACGTTGTGCTAATCGCAGGTTGCAGCAGGCAAGCGCATGACGATGGCCTCCCGGCCCAGATGGGTCAGCAGACGGCGCACGTCGTCGAGGCGGATGATCAGAGTAGCGGTGTTGACCAGCGGATGGCACTGCACCTGTTCGGCCTGCCAGATGGCCTCGTCCACCACCAGCTCTACCGCTTTTTCCCTGTCGCGCACCATGGCGAGCAGGGTCACCGATCCCGGGGTGAGGCCGAGCACCGCATCGAGCCGCTCCGGGGAGCCAAAGCTCAGCCGTTTGACCCCGAGCATGACCGCCAGCGCCTTGAGATCGACCCGGTGCTCCTCCGGACTTACCACCAGAAACAGCCGCTCGCTTTTCGGGTCGCGTAAAAAGAGGTTCTTGGTCTTGGCGGCGGGCAGGTCGGGCAGCAGCTTGCTCGCCTCCTCACAGGTAAATACGGGGGGATGATCGACACGCTGGTAGGGGATAGCCAGCTGATCCAGCAGGGAATAGATTGCCACAAAGACTCCTTTTGTCGGCGAAGAGTGGTCTGAACGGGATGAGCGGGAATAACGACCAGATCGAGCTTACCAGTTTGACTCCCGCCTTGCAGCCAGCGTGACGATTGCGAGTAGGCACTGTATGAACGTACAATAGTCCCATTCTCGGACAGCCCCTTTACGCTTCATGACTGCAACCCAGCCCACCGTACCCGCCACTCCGCCCCTCGACGGTTTTATCCTGACCCGCCACGGTCGGGACGTGCGCGGTCGCAACGGGCTGCCTGCAACCACCGAAATCGTGATGTGGCTCTGGAGCGCGCAGGGGCCGGTGCGGGTGGTGGTGCCGGGGCAGGAGCCGGTGTTCTTTTTGCCACAGAGCCATATGGCAGAAGCCGCCGAGCTGTTCAAGGGGGCCGGGGTGAGCGGGCGGTTTCGCCGCCTGCCGATGCACACCTTCGACGGTCGCCCTGTGGTGGGCTGTTATTTTGCTACCCTGAGTGCCTTTCACCGCGCCATCGAGCTGCTGCTTATTCGCGGGCTGGAGCACTTCGAGGCGGATATCCGGCTGCCGGAGCGCTTCCTGATGGAGCGTTTCATCACCGCAGGCGTGCGCTTCGATGGCCGGGTGGTAAAAATGGGGGGCAAGCAGGGCTACTGGGAGGTGAACGAGGCGCGCTGCGCGCCGCAGGCGGTGACGCCAACCCTCTCCTGGGTGTCGCTGGATGTGGAGTGCGCCATGGACGGGGCCCTCTTCTCGGTCGGTCTTTACAGCGAGCAGGATGCGCGGGTCATCATGATCGGCACCCCGGAAGCGGATGCCGAGAGTTGGGGCACCCAAGTCCAGTGGGTAGAGGACGAGAGCGCCCTGCTTGGTGCGCTGGAGAGCTGGTTCAGCCTGCATGACCCCGACTTGGTGATTGGCTGGAACGTGGTCAACTTTGACTTTCGCCTGCTGCTACGCCGCGCCGAGCTTAACAAGCGGCGGCTGCGGCTCGGGCGGGGTCGTGAGCTCTGCTTCTGGCGCTCGTCACGGGGCGATCCCCAAACCGGCAACGTCATTATCCCCGGGCGCATGGTGCTCGATGGCATCGATACCCTGAAAAGCGCCACCTGGCAGTTTGCCAGCTACAGCCTGGATGCGGTGGCGAGCGAACTGCTTGGCCGTGGTAAAGATATCGAGGATGTGGCCAATCGGGGGGAGAAGATCACCGAGCTGTTCCACTCCGACAAGGAGGCGCTGGCCCGCTACAACCTGGAAGATTGCAAGCTGGTGTGGGAGATCTTCGATTACTGCCACCTTATCCCCTTTGCCATCGAGCGCGCCTCCCTCACCGGTCTTGAGCTGGACAGGGTGGGGGGCTCGGTGGCGGCCTTTACCAACCTCTATCTGCCGCGGCTGCATCGTGGCGGCTACGTGGCGCCCAATCTGCCGGCCGACGGGGGGCTGGCGAGCCCCGGTGGCTATGTGATGGACTCCAAACCCGGTCTCTATCGCCATGTGCTGGTGCTCGATTTCAAGAGCCTCTATCCCAGCATCATCCGCACCTTTTGCATCGACCCCATGGGGCTCATCGAAGGGTTGCAGCATCCCGAGCACGCCATTCCGGGCTTTCGCGGCGCCATGTTCTCCCGCGAGCGGCACTTCTTGCCGGAACTCATCGCCACCCTGTGGGCGGCGAGGGACAGAGCCAAGGCCGCCAGCAACAAGGCGCTCTCCCAGGCCATCAAGATCATCATGAACTCCTTCTACGGCGTGCTGGGGTCGGGGGGCTGCCGTTTCTATGATCCGCGCCTAGCCTCGTCCATTACCCTGCGTGGCCACAGCATCATGCAGCAGACCCGCGAGTGGATTGAAGAGAAGGGGTTCGAGGTGATCTATGGCGACACCGACTCCACCTTTGTTCATCTGGGGCGCGAGACCAGCCCCGATGAGGCGGACGAGATCGGCCAGCGACTGGCTCAAATGATCAACGATAACTGGGCTGCACTGATCAGGCGCGAGTTCGACCTGCCGAGTTATCTCGAGATCCAGTACGAGACCCACTATCGCCGCTTTCTGATGCCCACCATCCGCGGGCTGGAGAAGGGCAGCAAGAAACGCTATGCCGGTCTGGTTGGCAAGGCCAGTGAGGGGAGTGAACAGCTGGTGTTCAAGGGGCTCGAATCGGTGCGCACCGACTGGACCATGCTGGCCAAGCAGTTTCAGACCCGCCTCTATGAGCTGGTGTTTCACGATGAAGATCCCAGCGGCTATGTGCGCACCATGGTGGATGAGACCCGCGCCGGTCGTCACGACGATCTGCTTATCTACCGCAAACGGCTGCGCCAGAAGCTCGAAGAGTATCAGAAGAATGTGCCGCCCCATGTGCGGGCGGCGCGGCTGGCCGATGAGGAGAACCTGCGCCGCGGGCTGCCCCAGCGCTATCAGCATCGGGGCGCCATCGCCTATCTGATGACCCTCAATGGCCCCGAGCCGCTGGAGTACCGGCGCAGTGCCATCGATTACGAACACTATATCGACAAGCAGTTGCGACCCATTGCCGATGCCATCCTGCCCTTTATCGGCGAGTCATTCGACCGGATCTGTGGTCAGCAGCTGGATCTTTTCTGATTGGTGCAAGTTGGCACTTTACTTCCCATGAATACTGGATAAAAATACAGTTATAAATCATGGAGAAGTTTCCTATGCGTCTTGAAATCATCATCGACAGAAAACATCAGATCCCGACCTCGACCATGGAGGCGCTGCGTCAGGAGCTGCTCAAGCAGCTTGGCGAAAAATTCCCCGACATCCATGTGCGGGTCGCGCCGGGCAGTGCCATGGCCCTGACCGTCAGCCGTGCCAGCAAGGAAGAGAAAGAGCTGGCTGAAGCCATGGTGCAGGAGGTGTGGGAGAACGCCGAGAGCTGGATGCCGGAAGAGAACGTCGCCTCCTGATCCCGCACTGTCAGTGGATAACTCGGGCGTTGGATAAATGGGCGGCGGATAAACAGGCATGCCCGCTAATGCACTGCTGATACCCATACAACGAAAAACGCAGCCAGGTGGCTGCGTTTTTTTGTGGGTGGTGAGAGGCTCGCGGTGGTTTTTCTAGCTTTGGGTTGAGCCTGGCCCGTTACAACCCCGCCCAGCTTTTCAGGCTCTGCTGCTGCACCCGGCGGTTGGCTTCGCGGATCTCCCCTTTGGCGCGCAGGTCGGCCAGCGCAATGGGCAGTGCGGTGCGGATCTCGTCACTGCTCATTCCGGCTTTGAGGGCCGGGTGATAGGCCATCTTGAGCAGCACATAGTCCAGCCCGGTCAAAAAGCTGTCGATGCTGTTGTCATTGAAGATGGAGGGAAACACCTTGTCCGAATCGTTGGGCAGCCCCATCACCTGGGTGAACTCCTCCACCACGCAGTCGAGAAAGCGCCCCTTGGCCCGGCTGTAGTCTACCGGAATGATGATGGTGGCACGGCTGATCTCGTGTTTCGCATTGGTTGCGAAATTGGCAAGGCAGAGCCCCTCCTTGAGCGCCATCTTGACCGATGGATCCCCCCCCATGGTGCGGTTGGCCCAGCTCTTCATCTTGCTGTAGTCGGTCATGATCAGGGTGAGGTTGGGCTTTGCGGCCACCATGCTGATGGAGTGGCCGGTGATGCGGGCCAGATGGGCCGCCTGTACCTTCACCACGTCGGCCTGCAGCGGCTTGTCACCCGACTCGTTGATAAGTTGCAGCCGGATCGGCTGCTGCCAGCGGGCAAAACGGGTCTGCCTGGCTTCGCCATACTCCCGCTCCATGGCGATGGCCATAAAGCTCTCGACCAGATAGCTGTCGCTCTGCCAGCGCTCATCGGCACGGGCGCCGTGGCCCGCGAGCAGAATCAGCAGCGCCAGCAGCTCGCGTGACGCGCGGCGGGGACGGGCAGCGCGGCCCAAGCTGGTCATTACCAAAGTGGCAATAAAGCGGGTGGCACCAAAGGGGGTTGCGGCGAATGACATGTTTCCTCCCTGAAACGGTTGTCAGCCTAGCGGTTGGCCTTGTCGATATCACGCCAGGTGAGCCAGAGCCTGAGATCAAACTCCAGTTGATGATAGTCGGGCTCCATGTGCTGGCAGAGCTGATAGAAGCTCTTGTTGTGATCCTTCTCTTTGATATGGGCCAGCTCGTGCACCACGATCATTTTCAGGAACGGGGGCGGCGCCTCCTTGAACAGGGCGGCGATGCGGATCTCGTTCTTGGCCTTGAGCTTGCTGCCCTGCACCCGGCTGATATAGGTGTGCAGGCCGAGGGCATCCTTGATCACGTTGATCTTGCCATCGAACACCACTTTTGACAGGGGGGCCGAGCTCTTGAGGAAGCGGTTCTTCAGCTCCATGGTGTAGGCGAGCAGCGCCTTGTCGCTCTGGATCTGGTGGCTTTCCGGGTAGCGTTTGGCCAGCATCTCCCCCAGCTTGCCTGCCGCAATCAGCTGCTGTACCTGTGCCTTGAGAGGGTCGGGATAGCCGCCCAGATAAGTCAGTTCCGCCATGGTGTCACTCGTTACATCAAAAAGAGCGTCATTGTAGTTATCTCGGGCGGGCTTGCCTACTGCGGGCCGCCGCTGCAAGGCGATCTGGCGCAATAAAAAGGGCGGCCATTGCAACAATGGCCGCCCTGCGGGGCGTATTGACGATCAGCGTCGGCGATAGAGACCCGGATCCACCTCTTCGTAGTGGCTGGTCAGGTATTGATAGAAGGCGAGATGGGAAGGGGAGCTCGGCTTTTTCAGCTCCTCGCTCACCCGATCCGGCTTGGCGATGATGAACTTCGGATTTTGGCGCTGGATATCGGCCAGCACCCGCTCGCGTACGTCATAGGGCGGATTGACGTTGGCAAAGAAGAGATAGGCGGACGCTGGCTGGCGATCGGTCCAGAGATAATATTGCGGCTGGATGCCATCGACCCAGATCTTGTCGCTCGGGACTGTCTCGGCTTTGATGCGATCGACCCGTACCTGCGCCGCCGGATTGAAAGGGCGACCCTTGAGGGTGCCTTCCCAGGCGTTGTTGATCATCAGCAGCAGCATGGCCAGCGTCGCCAGCCAGGGGGTGGCACTGCGCACATCCCAGGCGCGCCAGAGGGGGATGAGGATCAGCACCGGCAGCGCCCACAGCAGGCTGGTGCCGAGCACCTCGTTGACCCGCTCGAGGGACCACTCCTTGGTGCTCCAGCCAAAGGCGAGCTGCTGGGCCAGCAGCCAGCTGGCGGTGAGTACCACCAGCGAGATGCAGAGCAGGCCGATCGCATCAGCCTGCTGTTCGCTGCGATCCAGTAATACTGCCAGCGGTAGCACTGCCAGTTGCAGATAGAGTACGTCGTAGTGATCGAACACATGGCCGGAGACCGAGTTGGCGATCAGGGTAAACAGCACCCCAAACAGGGTCGCCAGCAGGGCGGGCAGATACCACTCCTGACGGCGGCTCAGCATCAGAATGATGAAGGCGGGCAGCAGCATGATAAGGCCGGTGCGCAGCAGGCCGACGGCGCCCACCATGGGAGAGAAGCCGTTGCCGTAGCTCCCCTCGAAGAAGATGTCGAAGGCGTAGTATTTGAAGGCCGCCAGCAGATCATGCTGCTGGAAGTAGGTGTAAAGCGGGCCGCCAATCAGCGCCAGTCCCAGCAGGCTGGAGATGAGCAGCAGAATGGCGTCACGCCACTTCTCATGCAGACACCAGTGGCAGAACAGCACCAGATACCAGGCGCCCCAGAAGGCGCCGTTGTTGGTGCGCATCCAGGCGACGATGGCGAAGGTGAGGGCCGCCACCAGCGCCGGCCACCAGCGAAATCCCTTGTCCAGCAGCAGGGTAATGAAGGCCCACTGGGCGATGAGGGCGAGGTGGAAGGTCCAGTCCTCGGTCATGTTGCCGTAATAGTAACGGGTACCGTAGAGAGCCAGCACCGCCAGCATGGCGCCGAGGCGCGCCTTGAACGAGAGTCCGAGCTGGGCAAAGGCCTGCCAGCTGGCCAGCAGCCCGAGCCAGCAGAGCACCCACTCCAGCGCCCAGATCCCGACAAAACCACCCAGTCCATAGCCCAGCGCGTCGAGGGCGAAGATCATCGGCCCCTTGATGTCGATCATGTCGCGATAGAGCACGCCCCCTTCGCTCCACATCTTGCCCATCACCGCGAACAGCGAGGCATCAAACCCCGGCGCCATGGCGTGGAAGAGCGGGTTGCGCAGACAGAAGAGCAGCGCCAGCAAGGCGGTTAGCAGCACGATGGCTGGCTTGATACCCGGGTTGACGCGAGGGGTAGTGAAACGGATGGAGTGATTCATGAAGTCGCCTGTTCCTGCAGCTGGTCTTGAAAGCGGGCCTATCTTGCCGAGCTAGTGAGTGCGATGCAATGGGGCAGGCTTGTGTGGGGCAAATATTCTCGAAAAAGCCCGGTTCTTGCAGGGAACCGGGCGCTGGCTGCGGCAATTTTGGCCGTCAGGGGATGTGGCAAAGGCATCCCCCCGATATCAACAGAAGTACTCAAGCAGGGGGGGCTGCGCCTCCAGTGTCGGCAGGTGACGGGCCCAGCGGATAAAAGCGTCGGCCAGGGTGATACCGAGCTCCTGATTGTGCTGGGTCAGGGTGCGCGCCAGTGCGGTGTAACCCTCCTTGCCGGAGGCGGTATAGGCGCTCGACACCCCGCGATAGACCTGTTCGGCATTGACCGCTTGCCACTGGCCGGGGGCGGCTTCCCACTCCAGTCGGGTGATGCGCTGGCCCTTGGGCCGATCGGCCTGATAGGTGAATCGCACCCCCGCGGTGTAGGGGAAGCTGCCATTGCCATTGCCGACCACGCCGTTGTTGGTGGCGTTGTCGATGGCATTTTCCAGCGCTTCCGCCAACTCATGACCGTGCACTCGATAGAGGGTGAGGGGAATGGCAAACGGCAGCAGGCGACCGGCGATATCCGCTTCGCTCAGGGGGCCCGGCTCCAGCGAGCAGCGCACGCCGCCAGCATTGTGCAGGGCAAAGTCCACCTCGCCTACCTGTTCACGGGCGGCGGTCAGCATGGCGCGGGCCACCAGCGGGGCGAGCTGGCTGCCGTGGGGCAGGGTGGCATCCGGCAGTCGCTGATGGGGTAGGGGGGCCGCCAGTCGGGTGACGATGCGCTGGCTCATGGTTTCAATCTCCGGCCGGTAGCGTTTGGCCAGATGTTGTTCAAGCTGTTGATCCGGCTCGCAGAAGGTGAGCCCGGCGGGTGGGGTGGAGGCAAATGGCCAGGGCTGCCAGGGGAGCCACTCCAGCTGACCCTCACTTTGCACGACGCGGCCCGCCTCATCGAAGGTGAGCTCGCAGACACCGAGGCAGAGGGCGCTGTGGCCAGCGTGCAAAATGGCCACCCCGTTGCTCATCAGGGGGTAGGTACCTTCGCTTGGCAGACCCAGCGGCGCGAGATCGCCGAGCAGGCTGTGGGTGTGGCCACCGATGATGAGGCTGAGCTCGGGGAAGCGCTCGGCCAGCAGCTTGTCCTGATCCAGCCCGAGGTGGCTCAGCAGCACGATATGCTGGATCCCTTCGCGCTTGATCTCCCGCAACACTTTAGTGAGGGTCTCGGCGACCGCGTGGAAACGGGTGTGGGGATCCGGGTTGGCGATGGCGGCCATCTGGGCGAGGGTGATGCCGAGCAGCGCAAAGGGAACTCCGTCGATCATCTGACGATGCCAGGGCTGATGGGCGTCGTAGAGATGGGGAATATCCCACAGCCCAAGCGGCGTGTCGGCAGGCTCCTGACTGTTGTCCAGATTGGCGGCCAGCACCGGAAAATCGAGCTGGCGCAAGAACTCCACCAGTGGGCCGTTGCCCAGATCGAATTCGTGGTTGCCAAGTACCATGGCATCGGGGGCCAGCATGGCGAGCAGGTCGGCGTTGGCGCGCCCTTTGAAGCGGTTGAAATAGAGAGAGCCCTGAAAGGAGTCGCCACCGTGCAGAAACAGAAAACGCTGACTGGCTGCTGCGGCGTTGGCACGCAGTTGGGTCAGTCGGGTCAGGATCCGGGCATAACCGCCGCACTGGGTGCGCCATTGGCCTTCACCGACAGGGGAGAAGCTCATGGGCGCGCCATCGAAGTGGGAGTGGCAATCACTGAAATGGGCAAGTTGAACCGTAATACTCATCTCGGTCCTCCTTAGGGGGAAAATGAGCACCGAGTCTACTGCAAAGGGGGGGGAGGATACCAGCCCGGCAGGGTGCCGGGCTGGTCAATGATCAGGCGGGTACCATGATCTGGGTGGCGACGATCACCACCAGCAGGCCGACGGCGACCGGCATACTGGTGCGCTTGACCACCTCGAACGGCGAGAGCTTGCCCATCCCGGCACAGGCGACCACCACCCCGGAGACTGGAGAAATGGTCCGACCCAGGTTGGAGGCTTGCAACATCGGGATCACCAGATAGGCCGGGTTGATGCCCAGGCTGCTGGCCAGATTGGGGATCAGCTCCACGAAGGCGTAGAAGGGGGCATTGCCCGAGCCGGTGGTGAAGGCGGCCAAGGTGGTGATCACCACCAGTGACAGCATCATGATCAGGCCGCCCGAGCCCAGATCCTGCGCGTGAGCCAGCAGGGTGTCGATAAAGCCGATGGTCATCAGGCCCTGGGCAAAGACACCGGCACCGACCAACAGCATGACCACACCGGCAAAGGCGTCAGCCATGTTGCGCCAGCAGACCTGCAGACCGTCCAGCAGCTCCTTGCCATTGCGGATCCGCACGAGTTCCAGCAGGCTGGCCAGCACCATGCACATGACGATGATGGTGACGATGTCCAGCTGTGGGCCCCATTTGCCGTCAAACACCAGCACCCCGATGATGGGGGTAAAGGGCAGGATGGCGTAGAAAGCGGGGGCGGTAGTCACCAGGTCACCCGGGGCGACCGGTTCGTTGTGTTCACCGGATTTCTGGTCAAGATAACGCTGCCAGAAGAAGTGGGTCACCGCCATACAGGCGATCGCCACCAGCGAGATGGGCAGGGTCAGCTTGAAGGCAAAATCCAGCAGCGGCATGTCGGCGGCCTGAGCGGCCATCACCACGTCACCGGAGGTTGGTGCCAGAATGATGGCGGCTGGCGAGGCGCACACGGCCGCCGCCGCGCCACGGGAGATCCCCATGTTGACCATCAGCGGGAACAGGGTTGCCATCAACAACACGCCGAGGCCGGTAGCGGAGCTGACCGCCAGCGACATGGCGCAGGCCACCAGATAGGCAGCCACCAGCAGGATATAGGGGGACTTGATGATGCCGAGCGGTTTGCTGGCCAGCTTGACCAGAATGGTGTTGGCGCCGATATGGCTCATGTAGCCGGCGAAGCCGCACAGCACCATGATCAGCATCCCCAGTCCACCGCCACGGTCATTGAGCAGGAAGCGGACGTATTCGAAGATATCGGTTGCAATGTAACCGGTGCTGACCACCTTGCTCGGCAGTACCGGCTTGCCCATCATGGCGGTGATGACCAGCAGCAGCAAGCCGCCGCTCAGCAGCACCCCGGTCGCGGAGTATCCTTTGAAAATGGCACGGCCCACCACCAGGGTGACCAGGGTGCCAACGATGAGTTCCAGCATATGTTGCCTTCTGATTGGATGAGAGTGGAGGGAGTCTATTCCGATAGGGGTAGAGTGGCGACTGGAAACAGGATGTTGTGTGAGCTAAATCAACGTTTAACCCCATGAACAGAATTAAAGAAAGGTAAAGGTACTTTACCCAGCGGGTTTGGCTACCTACCCTTGCCAGCCTTGGTTGTCTTTTGAGGCTTTTATATGGTGGTTGGTGATTTTTCAGGCATTAAACGCTCTCTTTTTCTGCTTGCGATGCTATTTTCACCTACTTGCGTGTTTGCGGTAACCAATGACGGTTTTCATCAAACCGGTCCTCATCAGGCGGTCGCCATGCGGCGTCTCATGGCTCCTCACTCTTACGGCGTACTGGTGGTTGCCGAGGGGAACAGACCCCGTTTTGCCGCGCTGGCATCCAAAACCACCGAAGCAAACTGCTTGGCCCGTCATGCCATCCGGGTAGATGGGGTCGCGCTGCTGGTCACTCCGAGATTCTATGCCAAAGAGGGAAAACGGGGACTTTGCGAGCTGTGGCTCAATGAGGGGGCAGATCAGGACTTTTTTGCTAACCGCCTTAAAAATGATCATTTTATTCAGATAGATGGTCATGACATCAATGTGAAAAACTATCACCTCGACTGGCAGCGCATCAGCCGTCATGCTCAATAAAAATACAGTTTTGCCCTTGTGCCATACTCTGCTCACGCAACCTGTGAGCGTGCTCTGATTTCTGGGCGCATCATTGTATTGCGCCGCCTCGTCGTCACACATAGGCTATACCCGTCATCTGTGTGGCGGTGGGGTTCACCAAGGTTGGTACTCCGCCCGTGCAATCAAGGAAGGTAGTCTGGCATGGTCAGCAAGGTTTATGGAGTAGTGGGGGTCGGGTTGTTGCTGTTGCCCCTGATGAGTAAGGCTCAGCAGAGCCGGCCGCAAGTGGTGCCAGAGTCCCGCATCAATGTCCGTTTTTATGAGGTCAATGCAACCAGTCCGGAGCAGCTTGCCCGGGCGATTGCCCAGAGTGCTCCCAAGGTGAATGGCAAGCCCGTGCTCGGCAAGGCGAGTTATCAGGTGGACTGGCAGCTGGATACCGAGCAGTTGCCGGGTCGCTGCCAGCTCAATCGGGTGACGGTGACCACCAACGCCACTGTGTTGCTGCCCCGCTGGCGTCAGAGCACGAACAGTAACGATCCTGCCCGCCAGCGCTGGGGGCGGCTGCTCTCCAGCATGTTTGACTACGAATCCCGCTTCAAGGAGATGGTGCTGCAGGGGGCAAATCAGGTGGGTGGCGCCATTGCGGGATTACCCGGTCATGCAGATTGTCAGGCGCTGCGCTATGCCGCGTGGGCAGCAGGTAGTGGCGAGCTGAACAAGATTAAGGGACGGCTCGACGGATTCCAGCGTCAGACAGGTTACGGCGAACAGCTTGGGGTGCACTGGCCCAAGTGAGCGCTATCTCAAGACGCAATATCCAGCATCGCACGATTTGATAAATAGAATGGCCGCCCGATGGGCGGCCATTCTATTTGTTTGCAGAGTCCGGTTCAGACTAGCGCTTTGCCCTTGAGCAGCTTGCGTACCCAGTAACGGGCAGGGTGGAGCGCTTCCAGCAGATCGGCGGCCAGCGGCAGGGGATCGCCGCAGATCTCGCTGGCGAGCAGCTCACCACAGAGCGGCGCCGAGCAGAGACCCCGAGAGCCGAGCGCACCCAGCACATAGAGACCGGGGTGAAGGGGGAGCGGCTGGGCGTTGTGCTGATCATGCTGCAACTGCGCATAGTGATCCGCCAGACCTTGCAATCTGGCCACTGGCCCCACCACCGGCAGGTGATCCCGACTGGCGCAACGCACCCCAACGCGCGCCTCGTTGCCGCTCACATCCACCTCGGCGGGCCAGGTTTGCTCCGGCAGGCAGGCTTGCAGCCGTGTCTGGTTCTGGAGCTGCTCCTCAGCGCGAAACGCAAGGTCTGTCTGGTTGCGGCCATAGCTGGCACCGATGCAGTGGTGATCCTTGTGGGCCGGAGTGAGGTAGCCATCGTAGCAGAGCACGGTCTTGAGCTGACGCAAGCTGGTCGTGGTCGGCACATGGCTCACCTGACCGCGCACCGGATAGAGCGGCAGCTCGGCAAAGGGGAGCAGTGATGGCAGCTGGTGACCGGCGGCGACCACCAGATTAGGGGCCTGCCAGCGGCGGCTATCCTGGCTCTCTATGTGCCAAGCATCTGTCTGCTCGGCAATGGCGCTTACTTGGGTGTGGTACTCCACCTGAAGCAGGCCGCTGGCTTGCGCCTCTTTCAGGGCGGCTCGGGTGAGATCGGCCGGACAGAGCCAGCCTCCCAGCGGATAGCTGACGCCGCTGTGGCCACAGGGCAGGCCAACCACCTGCTCTACCTCTGCTCTAGAGAGGGGATGCATCAGTTCGGACGGGAAGGGGCCCTGGTTCATTTTCGCCAACTTGGCTGCCGATTTGTCGTCATAACCGAGCTGGGTCACTCCGCATAATTCGAAAGCGATAGGATGGCGTTCGGCCAACGCCAGCAGCCGTTGGCGGGCATAGCCAAAAGCGAGCGAATAGAAGCGTGACAGGACATCGTGCTCGCCGTTAAGCAGTGGATAGAGGGCTCCTTGGCGGTTGCCCGAGGCGCCGGTGGCCGGTTCGCCATCTGCGCACAGCAACGTCACCTTGCGACCCCGCTCCACCAGAGAGAGCGCCGTCATGGCCGAGGCGATGCCGCCGCCGATGATCACTACCTCGCCAGTGCGTCCGGCAGGACGGGCATACCAGGGGGCGATGGTCTGCTGCGGCTGCTTGTCGGTGCGATCCCCCACCAGCATCTCCCGCTTGCTACCGTGGCCCTTCACCTTCTTCATGGCAAAACCGGCGGCAATCAGGCCGCGACGGACAAAACCGGCACAGGTAAAGGTGGCGATGGAGCAATCGGGACGGGCGAGGCGAGCGAGACCATCAAACAGATCCTGTGTCCACATCTCCGGGTTCTTGGCCGGGGAGAAACCATCCAGATACCAGGCATCCACCAGCCCCTCTGCCTGGTGCGGTACCAGCGGCAGCATATCCTTGATGTCGCCAAACCAGAGATCGAGACAAATGCGGCCGCCCGCAAAGTGCAGGCGGTGGCAACCGGAAACCGGCAGCGGCCATTGGGCGACAAGATCCTGACTCAAGTGGCCAAGTTCAGGCCAGGCGGCCAGCGCCTTGCGCAGATCGTCTTGGGTCAGGGGGTATTTCTCGAAACTGATGAAGTGCAGACGGGAGCCGTTGCCGGATTGAGGCGCCTGTTCCAGGAAGGCTTGCATTGTCGCCAGAAAGTTAAGGCCTGTGCCGAAACCTGTTTCCCCTATCACGAAACTGTCACTATCGTGGTGCGAAAATCGCGCAGGTAGCCGGTTTTGCTGCAAAAAGACGTAGCGGGTTTCACTTAGACCGTTATCATTGGAAAAGTACACATCCCCGAAGTCACTGGAGACAGGAGTTCCCGCTTCATTCCAGTCCAATCGGGCATGATGTAAGGATGTTTGACTCACGTTTTCCTCGGCTCGCGTCACAAAATCGCGGGCATTCTACGTGAAAGCAGACCAGTTTGGCAGCCGAAAGCGGGTAGACTTGGCGCCAGTTTTTCCAGACGAGATGAATTAATGAGAAGAGCAGTGATCACCGGTATCGGCGTCATCTCCAGTATCGGCAACAACAAGGAAGAAGTGCTGGCCTCCCTGAAAGCAGGTAAATCCGGCATCACCTATTCCGAGCAGTTCGAGCAGCACAACCTGCGCAGCCGTGTCTGGGGTAACATCAAACTCGATCCGTCTGAACTGATCGACCGTAAAGTCATGCGTTTCATGGGCGACGCTGCGGCCTACGCCTACCTCTCCATGCAGCAGGCCATTGAAGATGCCGGTCTGGCGGAAGATCAGGTCTCCAACGAGCGTACCGGCCTGGTGGTCGGTTCAGGTGGTGCCTCCGGCAAGAACACCTCGGAATCTGTGGACATCGCCCGTGAGAAAGGGGTCAAGCGTGTGGGCCCTTACATGGTGCCGCGCACCATGTCTTCCACCACCTCTGCTTGCCTCGCGACCCCGTTCCAGATCAAGGGTGTCAACTACTCCATCAGCTCAGCTTGCGCCACCTCTGCTCATTGCATCGGTCACGCGCTTGAGCTGATCCAGCTTGGCAAACAGGATGTGGTCTTCGCCGGTGGCGGTGAAGAGCTGGACTGGTCCTCTACCATCCAGTTTGATGCCATGGGCGCCCTCTCCACCAAGTACAACGACACGCCGGAAAAAGCGTCCCGTACCTATGATGCGAACCGCGACGGTTTCGTTATCTCCGGTGGCGGCGGCATTCTGGTGATCGAAGAGCTGGAACATGCGCTGGCCCGTGGTGCTCACATCTATGCCGAGCTGACCGGTTACGGTGCTACCTCCGATGGTTACGACATGGTCGCGCCGAGCGGTGAAGGCGCGGTGCGTTGCATGAAGATGGCGATGCAGGGTGTGGGCAAGGTTGATTACATCAACACCCACGGCACCTCCACTCCGGTGGGTGATACCAAAGAGCTGGAAGCTATTCAGACTCTGTTTGGCGCCAATGGTCCCAAGATCTCTGCCACCAAGGCGATGACCGGTCATGCGCTGGGCGCTGCGGGCGTGCACGAGGCTGTCTACTCCCTGCTGATGATGGAACACGGCTTTATCGCCCCCAGCATCAACATCGAGACTCTGGACGAGAAGGCCGAAGGTCTGCCCATCGTGCGTGAGTACGAAGCGGCCGAACTCAACACCGTCATGTCCAATAGCTTCGGCTTTGGCGGTACCAACGCCTCCCTGGTGTTCAGCAAGTTCAAAACCTGATATCCGGTTGATATGAAAAAAGCGCCTCAGGGCGCTTTTTTTGTCTTCGGGATTAGCTATCAATCGTTGCAGAGCAGAGCAGAGCAGAGCAGAGCAGAGCAGAGCAGAGCAGAGCAGAGCAGAGCAGAGCAGAGCAGAGCAGAGCAGAGCAAAGCATCGGTCATTGTGGAATAGGGGTGGGGGCAGATTTCAGTGCAGATGGTGGGGGGGAGGTGACGCCACACCAATGAGCCGGATCTACATCTCTCTAGCGGCGCAGATAGCAAGAAGGGAGCCTTAGGCTCCCTTCTTTGTTAGCGGTAATGTGATGGTACTGGCTAGAACCAGAAGCCTATGATAAAGGAGCCCGCCAGGGTCAGCATCACGTTGGCCACCGCATAGGTGCCGGCATAGCCGAGCGCCGGAATGGAGCTGTTGGCTGCCTCGTTGACCACATCCATCGCCGGGGCACAAGTACGGGCACCTGTGATGGCACCGAGCAGCAGCGCCGGGTTCATCTTGAGCACCCAGACCCCGAACAGATAGCCAACCAGCACCGGCAAGGTGGTCACCAGCATGCCGGAGAAGAGCACTACCGTACCCACCTCGCTGAGGTGGTCGAGGATGCCGCCACCGGCTTTCAGGCCCGTACTCACCATAAAGACCGCCAGACCGAGATCCTTGGCCAATCTGAGCGCGCCGGGCGGCACATAGCCGACCGTCGGGTGGTTGGCCCGCAGATACCCCATCAGAATGCCCGCCAGCAGTAGGCCGACGGCGTTGCCGAGACCAAACTCGATCTGACCGAACACCAGCGAAACGGAGCCGATCAGCAGGCCCAGCACGAAGAAGGTGGTGAAAGCCACCAGATCTGTGGTCTGGCTGTGGATGCTGATAAAGCCGATCTTGTTGGCCAGCAGTTTGACCCGCTGCTTCTCGCCGCTGATCTGCAACACGTCGCCCTTTTGCAGCATGATGTTGCGATCGAACGGCATCTCGATCTGGGAGCGCACTACCCGGTTGAGGAAGCACCCTTTCTCGGTGAGGTTGAGCTCGACCAGATGGCGGCCTACCACGGAGTCATTCTTTACCACTATCTCTTCGGTGACGATCTGCAGGTCAAGCAGGTTGCGGTCGAACACCTCTTTACCGTTGCGGTAGTTGACGTCCAGCTTCTCGTGGCTCTCGGGATAGCCCACCAGGGCGATCTCGTCCCCTTCCTGAATGACGGCATCGCCATCGGGACTGGCCAGAATGCCGTTGCGGCGGATCCGCTCTACATAGCAGCCGGTGTGGGGATAGATACCGGTCTCCCGCAGGGTACGGCCACCGATCCAGGCTGCCAGCTCGGGGCCGACCCGATAGGCGCGGATGATGGGCAGGTAGGTCTTGCGACTCTCGCTGTCGGAGAGACCCCGCTCGCGGGCGATTTTTTGTGCCTCGGTATTGAGGTCGAGGCGAGCCAGCGAGGGGAGGTAGCGCACCACCAGCATCAGACCCACCAGACCCACCAGATAGGTCAGGGCGTAGCCGATGCCCATATTGTCCAGCACCGCCTGCATATCAGTTTGATGGGGCAGGTTGAGCAGACCACTGCGCAAGGCATCCTGGGCACCCACCAGCGCCGGGGTCGAGGTGAGGGAACCCGCCAGGATCCCCGCCGCCATGCCCGGCCCCAGATTGAAGAATTTGGCCAGCCCCACCGTCAGCAGCAGGGCGGTCAGCAAGATCACCAGGGTCAGGGTGATGTAGTGGATGCCGTCGCGCAGGAAGACGCTGAAGAAGTGAGGGCCCGCCTCGATCCCCACACAGAAGATGAACAGCATAAAGCCGACGTTTTCAGTGGTGGCTGCAAATTCGAAGCCCATCTGGCCGAACAGCAGGGCGGTAAACAGCACACCTATGGTGTTGCCAATCTGAAAGTTGCCAATTCGCACCTTGCCCAGCAGCAGGCCGAAGGCCAATACCACGAACAGCAGCAGGGAGTCGCTTTGATGTAGCAGTGTCACGAAATCTATGGTCATGCCCGGAAAAACCGAGGAAAAAAGTGGGGTCGATATTGTGCCGGATCTATCCCCAATAAAGAAGCGCAAGGGAGCGATTAATCGGACGTTATCGGACGCTATTTGTGGAACCTGCGGCGTGATAGGGAGACAAGCGGATGAAATCTGGCAATTTTTGCTGTAACCGTCGTTGTCAATTAGTGAAATCTGCTGCCCGCGACCGAAGTGCTCTGGCGCAGGCCGATATTTTAGATTCTGCTGTTCAGCCGCTTGGTGGGGATCAGTTTCAGCAGATTCAACCGATGGCCGCCATGGTTGGCTGAGGGGCAAGTCAGCTTGATATTTGCCCGTTTGCCCACGGGAAAAGGGTTGGCAAAAAGATGCCTCTGAAAAGTGCCAATAGAGCCTGTCACCCCGCTGTTCCTGAGGGGGCTAAAAAACAGCATAAAATCAGGTTGGCCAGCAAAATGACTCTTTGCCGGGGGCCATCAAGGGCAATCCCGCGTCCTGACAGGGCTTGCTGCACTTACCCACAGAATCTGTGGATAACCCTGTTTATGAAACTTGTTCATCGCCCTGAAAGCCGCGCCAGTACTGGGATGCAAGGGCTGTTCAAAAAATACCGGAAGAAAAATGTTTGTATAAAAATCAAATAGTTAGATGCGACAGGAGAAAACTCTGTCGAGCCGGGACGGGTAACAAAAGGGAGCGTCAGCAGCAAGAAGGATCTTGTGCATTAAAATTGGCAGGAGAGGGCACTAAAGTGGATAACTTGCACCGAGATGGTGAGGAATTGGCTCCCCCGACTGGACTTGAACCAGTGACATACGGATTAACAGTCCGCCGTTCTACCGACTGAACTACGGGGGAACATCAGGCAAGGAGGAGCATCATACAGAAGGTGTCCTGGGTGGTCAAGCCATTCGCGGGATGATGGCACGGGTGTACCGCTGCCAAACCCTCGGTTACACTGCTCCTCTGCTGTTTTGTGTCGGGAGTGTTCATGAGCAAATTGTTCAAGTTAGCCAGCCAGTTTCAACCCGCCGGGGATCAGCCCACGGCGATTGCCCAACTGCTGGATGGCATCGAGTCGGGGCTGGCCCACCAGACCCTGCTCGGGGTGACCGGTTCGGGCAAGACCTTCACCATGGCCAACGTCATCGCCACCCTGAACCGCCCGACCATGATCCTGGCTCCCAACAAGACCCTGGCCGCCCAGCTCTATGGCGAGATGAAGGAGTTCTTCCCCGACAATGCGGTGGAGTATTTCGTCTCCTACTACGACTACTACCAGCCCGAAGCCTATGTGCCGACCACCGACACCTTTATAGAGAAGGATGCCTCGATCAACGATCACATCGAGCAGATGCGATTGTCCGCCACCAAGGCGCTGCTGGAGCGGCGCGACGTGGTGATCGTTGCTTCGGTGTCGGCCATCTATGGTCTGGGTGATCCCCAAGCTTATCTGAGCATGATGCTGCATCTCAAAGTGGGGGATGTGATTAACCAGCGGGATATTCTGCGTCGCCTTGCCGAGCTGCAGTACACCCGCAACGACATGGCGTTTCAACGCGGTACCTTCCGGGTGCGCGGTGAAGTCATCGATATTTACCCTGCCGAATCTGACAAGCTGGCGCTGCGGGTGGAGCTATTTGATGAAGAGGTGGAGCGCCTCTCCCAGTTTGATCCCCTGACCGGCGCTATCGAGCAGACGGTAGTGCGCTACACCATCTATCCCAAGACCCACTACGCCACCCCGCGCGAAACCATTCTGGGGGCTATCGAGCATATCAAGGAGGAGCTGCGCAGCCGCCGCGAGCAGCTGTTGTCCCTCAACAAGCTGGTGGAAGAGCAGCGCATCAGCCAGCGCACCCAGTTCGACATGGAGATGATGCAGGAGCTGGGTTACTGCTCCGGCATAGAGAACTACAGCCGCTACCTCTCCGGCCGTGCGCCGGGGGAGCCGCCGCCCACCCTGTTTGACTACCTGCCGGGGGATGGCCTGCTCATCATCGACGAGTCCCACGTCACGGTGCCGCAGATTGGCGCCATGTTCAAAGGGGACCGTTCCCGCAAGGAGACCCTGGTGGAGTACGGTTTCCGGCTCCCCTCGGCGCTGGACAACCGGCCGCTCAAGTTCGACGAATTTGAAGCGCTGATGCCGCAGACGGTGTTTGTCTCGGCGACTCCCGGCCCCTACGAGCTGGAGAAGTCCGGCGGCGATGTGGTGCAGCAGGTGGTGCGCCCAACCGGCCTGCTCGATCCGGAGATCGAGGTGCGTCCGGTGACCACTCAGGTGGACGATCTCCTCTCCGAGATCCGCAAGCGGGTCGCCGTCGAGGAGCGGGTGCTGGTTACTACCCTGACCAAGCGGATGGCGGAAGACTTGACCGAGTATCTGGCGGAGCACGACGTCAAGGTGCGCTACCTCCACTCCGACATCGATACTGTGGAGCGGGTGGAGATCATTCGCGATCTGCGCCTTGGCAAGTTCGATGTGCTGGTGGGCATCAACCTGCTGCGGGAAGGTCTCGACATGCCGGAGGTGTCGCTGGTGGCGATTCTGGATGCGGATAAAGAGGGCTTCCTGCGCTCCACTCGTTCGCTGATCCAGACCATCGGCCGTGCGGCGCGTAACCTCAACGGCAAGGTCATTCTCTACGGCGATACCATCACCAACTCGATGAAGGTAGCCATTGAGGAGACCGAGCGGCGCCGCGCCTTGCAGCATGCCCATAACCTCAAGCATGGGATCACCCCCAAAGGGCTCAACAAATCCATTGGCGATGTGATGGACATGGGGGGTAGCCGCACGACAGGTAAACCTGGCAAGGGGATGCGTAAGGCAGCCGAGCCGCAAGGGGAATACCATGTCCGCTCTGCCAGCGAGATTGCCAAAGAGATCAAGCGGATGGAGGAGCAGATGTTCCAACATGCCCGGGATCTGGAGTTCGAACAGGCGGCGGCACTGCGGGATCAGATCCAGCGGCTGCGCAGCGAGCTGATCGAGTCATGAGCCGCAAACGCTTGTTGATTTGGCAACGACTTCGTCGTCTCTATCAGGGCTTTCGCCATCCCGGTACCCCCTGGTGGGCGAGGGGACTGGTGATCCTTATCCTGCTCTATGGCATCAGTCCGGTGGATCTTATCCCTGACGTGGTGCCCTTGCTGGGTTGGTTCGATGATGTGACCCTGCTGCTGGTGTTGCTATGGGGCTGGGAGCGTTGTCTTCCCCCCGCAGTGCGCAGCGATCTGGAACAGGCCTCCTAGTTCACCTTTTCAACACCACGCTCGACATCACTCTGTGCGCTCCCACCCTCGAAGGAAGCGGAAAAACGGTTTCATTTGAAGGTGGGCTCTGCAGGATGAAAAAGAGGCTGGCCGGTGATTGTCGCCCGAATGGCATTGGCGTAGACTCCACGCCGTTCACTTTATGGGTATGGAAAAAATGGATCTGATCCTCTTTGCAATCGACTTTATCCTGCACGTTGACGTGCATTTGAAAGAGCTGTTCGAGAACTATGGCGTCTGGGTTTACGCCATCCTGTTTCTGATCATCTTCTGTGAAACCGGGTTGGTAGTGACGCCGTTCCTGCCGGGTGACTCCCTGCTGTTTGCCGCCGGTGCACTTACCGTGGGCAGCGTGCTGGACGTCCATACTCTGGCGGCCGTGCTGATCATCGCTGCCGTGCTGGGCAACGTGGTCAACTACACCATTGGTCACTTCTTCGGCGAGCAGCTGTTCCGCAACCCGGACTCCAAAATCTTCCGCCGCGATTATCTGGAGAAGACCCATGCTTTCTACGCCAAGCATGGCGGCAAGACCATCATCATCACCCGCTTCCTGCCCATCGTGCGTACCTTTGCGCCGTTCGTGGCAGGGATGGGGGCCATGACCTATCCGCGCTTCCTGGCGTTCAACCTGGTTGGCGGCCTGCTGTGGGTACTCTCCTTCGTTTATGCCGGTCACTTCTTTGGCAATCTGCCGGTGGTGCGTCACAACTTTACCCTGCTGATCTTCGGCATCATCGGTATCTCCCTGTTGCCCATGGTAATTGGCGCGGTCAAGGCCAAGATGAGTACAGCCAGGGCATAATCAGAAATACGGTCAACCAGAACGAGAAGGGGGAGCCATAATGGCTCCCCCTTTTTATCTTCACGCGGGCATGACACTCAGTTGCAGCAGCGCCCTTTCACCAGATTGCCGATGGCCACTACGGTGAAGACCAACAGGTAAGCGGCGAAGATGACGACCAGCCACTGGGGCATGGAGTAACCGAAGAACTGCCAGGTGATCTGGGCACAATCCCCTTCTGGCATAAAGAGCCAGGGGAGCCACTGATCGAGCGGAGCCCAGCTCGGGAAGTCGGCAAACGGGCTGCAGACGTTGAACGGGGAGGGGTTAACCTGATAGTCCACATGCTTGAGGGCCAGCTGGAAGCCGCGGAAGGCACTGTAGCCCCACAGCAACATGGCACTCCAGCGAACATACCACTTATCCGGCGCCACCATGCCGAGCAGACCAGCGGCCAGCACACCCAGGGTCGCCAACCGTTCGTAAACACACATCACGCACGGGGAGAGGCCCAGCACATGCTGGAAGAAGAGGGCGCACAACTCGAGGAACAGGGCTGATGCTGCCAACAGGCCCCAAGCCAGCCGATGGGCGGCAATACGGCGGAGAAACTCGATCATCTAATTGATCTCTCAGAAAAAACAGTGGCTGAATTAGAGCAGAGCGGAACCGAAAAGAAAAGGGCCCTGAAAGGGCCCTCGGAAACCATCTCAATTGATTAATGCAGCGCCGGTTGTACCGCTGGCAGCGCACTCTCCATCACCAGCCATCCGTGCTGATAGAACCACTCGGTGGCAGGACCAAGCAGCAATTCGACAGAGAAAAAGCCGATCAGCCCCAGCACCAGGGTGTAGGGCAGCGCCATCCAGACCATGCGGCCATAGGAGAGACGCAGCAGCGGCGCCAATGCCGAAGTGAGCATAAACAGGAAAGCGGCCTGACCATTGGGAGTGGCGACCGACGGCAGGTTGGTACCTGTGTTGATGGCTACCGCCAGCAGATCGAACTGGGCGCGGTCGATGGCACCATTGAGCATGGCCGTCTTCACCTCATTGATGTAGACGGTGCCGACAAAGACGTTGTCACTGACCATGGAGAGCACCCCGTTGGCCAGATAGAAGAGGGCCAGCTGGTTCTCCGGTTTGGCTGCCAGTACCAGCTGGATCACCGGCTTGAACAGCTGCTGATCGATGATGACGGCGACTACGCTGAAGAAGACCGCCAGCAGGGCGGTGAAGGGGAGTGCCTCCTGGAAGGCTTTACCCAGCGAGTGCTCCTCGGTGATCCCGGTCAGGGAGGTGGCCAGCACGATGACCGAGAGGCCAATCAGACCAACGGCTGCCAGGTGCATGGCCAGACCGACAATCAGCCAGACCGCAATCAATGCCTGAACGATCAGCTTGGCCTTGTCTTGCGGGCTGCGTTTTGCCTCTTCGTAGCGGTTGTACTCCTCCATGATGGCGCGCACCGTGTCCGGCAGGCGGGCGCCATAGCCAAACCAGCGGAACTGCTCCACCAGCACGCAGGTCAGCAGACCGCAGATAAAGACGGGGACGGTCACAGGGGACATACGAATGGCAAATTCGGCGAAGTTCCAGCTGGCCTGCTCGCCGATGATGAGGTTTTGCGGCTCGCCCACCAGGGTGCAGACACCACCCAGCGCGGTACCGATGGCTGCATGCATCATCAGGCTGCGCAGGAAGGCGCGAAAATCGTCGAGATCCTGGCGATTGAGCTCGGCGACTTCCTTATCATCGGTATGGTCATGGCTGTGACCAAACTCCTTGCCGGACGAGACCTTGTGGTAGATGGCGTAAAAGCCGGTGGCGACGCTGATCACCACGGCAATCACGGTCAGGGCATCGAGAAAAGCTGACAGGAAGGCGGACACCAGACAGAAGGAGAGGGAGAGCAGGATCTTGGAGCGTACGCCGATCAGCAGCTTGGTGAAGACATAAAGCAGCAGTTGCTTCATGAAATAGATGCCTGCCACCATGAACACCAGCAACAACAGCACTTCGATATTGGCGACCAGCTCGTGTTTGACCTGATCGGCGGAGGTCATGCCGATCAACACGGCTTCGATCGCGAGCAGACCACCCGGTTGCAGGGGGTAGCACTTGAGGGCCATGGCCAGGGTGAAGATAAACTCAACGACCAGTAACCAGCCCGCAATGAAAGGATCAAGGTGGAAGGCAATCGGATTGATCACCAGAAATAGCAAGATGGCGCTTTTATACCACTGTGGTGCATTGCCCAAGAAGTTCTTGGCGAATGCCTGCCCTAGGCTTATTGGCATGATAATGGGTCTCAACTTTGTTGTTAGGATCTGCTTCTATGCAGTCAAGGATGATTCGACCTGTGCCTCCCGATGTTGGCCTTTATCTGTCTGATTCCTCGTGATTTTAATCAAAAAGCGTGACGATTATAAATGATAGCCGATGGATCTCTGCCCATGTGTCTGTTTTATAACCACCTTGTCGGGGTTGGCTGGCTCCCCTGCGGCGATTAGATACATATTCCCAGCACTATATTTGCCATATGTGAGCAGAGGACTGACCTTATGCTTGCCAGCCATCATCGCTTTGATATCATTCGTCAGCCTTTTTACGCATTACAACAGAGTCAATTCATGGTTATAAAAGCGCAGAGCCCAGCTGGGTTTGCCGAGGAATACATCATCGAGTCCATCTGGAACAATCGCTTTCCTCCCGGATCTATTCTGCCCGCCGAGCGTGAATTATCCGAGTTGATCGGGGTGACGCGGACGACCTTGCGCGAAGTGCTGCAGCGACTGGCCCGTGATGGCTGGTTGACCATACAGCATGGCAAGCCGACCAAGGTGAACAATTTCTGGGAAACCTCCGGCCTCAATATTCTGGAGACGTTGGCCCGTCTGGATCAGGACAAGGTACCTGATCTGATAGCTCAGCTGCTCTCAGCCCGTACTCACATCTGCACCATCTTTATTCGCGGGGCGATCCGTCACAATCCGGAACAGGCCGCCGAGATCCTGCGTGGCGCCGATGGGGTCGAGAACAACGCCCAGGCTTATGCCGAGTTCGATTATCGCCTGCACCACCAGCTGGCGTTTGCTTCCGGCAATCCGATCTACGCTTTGATCCTGAACGGTTTCAAAGGGTTGTACAGCCGGGTTGGCAGCTACTACTTCTCCGACAAGCAGGCCCGCGAGACCGCAGATGCCTACTACAAGACCCTGCTCAATCTGGCCGAGACCAAGAACCACGAAGCCGTGTTCATGACGGTGCGTCAGTACGGTATCGAGTCCGGCAAGCTGTGGACACGCCTGCGTCAGGACATGCCAAGCGATCTGTGCGACAACTGATCCCTTGCCTGTGCTGTCCAAGAAACGCGCCATCCGGCGCGTTTTTTTATTCTGCCGTGTTTGTGTCTATCCTAGATTGGTGATGGTAATTGCTTGAACTGCATGGATATTTGGCCAAAAAGCTTGATCCAGCGCAAATGAACCCTGCATTTATCACTTTGGTGGCATAGGACCCAACCGCTGATTGAGGTCAAATGGAGGCATCAAGAGCGGAGCCAATATCCGCCAGAAGGAACACACCTTTCACCGGATGAAGGACACAACAATGAGTCTTCTTGAACACACCATCTGGACAGTACTGGGATACGGGGCCATGCCCTTTATCTTTCTGAGCGGATTCGTGGCGGTGGCAGTGACCTGTTGCATGCTGCTGAACGCGTTCGGGGTACAGTCCGCCGAGAAGTGAGTCGCTTCTCCATGCCGCCAAATGCCAGTCTTCGGACTGGCATTTGTTTTTTGTGTCTTTTAAAGCACTTATCCCGGCAGGGAAGGGGAAATCTTTGGTCAGGATGGTCGAACCTGCCGCCGATTTTGATTACACTGGCGCCCGTATTTCCCACTCACCCTTCTCTTATCAGGTGTTCAAGGTTTTCTATGGCTCTCAAGGCAACCGTATTCAAGGCCCAGATCAGTTTGTCTGATATGGATCGCAATCTGTATCAGGACTTCTCCCTCACGCTGGCGCGCCACCCCTCCGAAACCGATGAGCGGATGATGATCCGGCTGGCGGCTTTTGCCTGGCACGCCGCTGAGCGACTGGAGTTCACCAAGGGATTGAGCGCCGATGACGAACCCGAGCTCTGGTGCAAGAACTACTCGGACGAAATAGAGCTCTGGATCGAGCTGGGCCAACCCGATGAAAAACGGCTGAAAAAGGCCTGTAACCGTGCTCGTCAGGTGGTGCTCTACCTCTACGGCGGTCGTGGCACCAGCGTCTGGTGGAAGCAGAACCAGGGCAAGCTGAGCCAGCATGACAACCTCAGCATCATCGAACTCTCCGACAGCCAGACTCTGCCGCTCACCGCCATGGTCGAGCGCACCATGCAGCTCACCTGCACTATCTCCGATGGTCAGCTCTGGGTAAGTAACGGCGCACTGGAAGTGACGCTGGATCCGGTGGTGCTGATGGGCAAACCGGCCCGCGAACTGTAACGGACGCCGCCCATGTTCAGCGCCTTGCTCAATATCGTCATTCCGGTGTTCGGTGTGGTCGGGCTCGGCGCCCTCTACGGGCGATTGCGACCGGGGGCCGCGCTCGGTTACGTCAATCGGGCCAATATCGAGCTGTTTACCCCGGCGCTGGTCTTCTCAGCGTTGGTCAAGTATCCGCTGGCGCTGGCGGAGCATATGCCGCTGATTGCGGCGGGGGCGCTGGTTATTCTGTTACCCGGTCTGCTGCTTGCGTTGTTCAAACTCAAAGGGATTGAGCGGGCAGCCCTGATCTTGCCCGCCATGTTCCGAAATACCGGCAATCTCGGTATCCCCTTGATGGTGCTGGCATTCGGCGAGCAGCAACTGGGGGCCATTGTGATCCTTTTTGTGCTCTCCAATCTGCTGCACTTCTCGGTCGGTATGTTTATCCTCTCTGCCAATACCTCCCGCTGGCTGTGGCTGCGCAGCCCGGTGCTGTGGTCCGCGCTGGCCGGTTTGCTGGTGGCCAACCTGCATATCACGTTGCCGGAATATGTGGTGACCACGGCCTCGCTGCTTGGCCAGATCTCGGTGCCCCTGATGCTCTTTGCGCTGGGTATTCGCCTGATGGAGGGGGAGCTTGATCACCTTGGCCTCGCGCTCAAGTGCAACCTGCTCTATCTGCTGGCGGGGGGATTGTCGCTGCTGCTGGCGATCTGGCTGTTGCCCCTCAAGACGGAGTGGATCCCGCTGTTGATGTTGTCGGTTTCCTTGCCTCCTGCTGTGTTGAATTACATGCTCTGCGAGCAGTATCACTGCCAGCCGGACAAGGTGGCCAGTATCGTGCTCGGCGGTAATGCCCTCTCTGTGCTGGTGATCCCGCTGGCGGTCTGGTTGGCACTTCATCTGCCTGGCTAAGTCAGATTGCATCGGTGCGGCGGTGCAATTCACTGTGCAATGCTTGATCGAACCGAGTCACAGTCGTTCGCATCTCATCCTTGCAGGGGAAAGTTAGCCTATCAGGATCAGCAAGCTTTTCCATGCCATCTCTGTCCATCATTGCCTCCGTAATATATCTGTCGTCCCCGTATCCGGCCCCTGAGCCCCGAGCCTAAGGGTGACAGCTATAGTATGAAAAAGAGCTGACTGACACTGTTCAACCAATGCCAGTGAGGGAAACCGGATGAGCACAAGTGAGCAATCTGATCCTGTGGGGCAGGCAAAATCGCGCTATGACCCGGCATTGCCTACCGGTTATGACTGGCGCAGACACCGCCGTTTTATCCTCAGTGGCGGTGGTTACAAGGCAGAATGCAGCCGTCGCAACTGGTTTTTGGAGTTGCTCAACCCTGTGCCCTATGTGGTGGTGCGCGACATAGCCATCGGCGGCATTGGCATTCTGGGGGCCATACGGTTGAAAGAGGGTGATGAGCTGGTGATTGCCATTCCCTCTGGCGAGAAGCTGCGCGGTCTGGTCGTGAGATCCCAGCCAGACCCACTTTTTCCCAAACTCTATCGTACCGGTATTCGTCTGCATCGTTATCCGACGGCCGAGCTGTTTGCCCGCTGGCAAAGTTACATTCAGCCGCAAGATAAAGCGGATTTCGACCATGAGTGTCAAGTCTTGAAACAGGTACGTGGCGCGTGAGCCAAACGCCATTTCAGTGGCTGTTTTTCCCACCTTCAGCATGATTTGTCGATGGATTCCGCAGATCTGCAGGCTTGGCTGTCCCGAGTGGTTTATCTTGCTGCATGTGTTTTCATCTTTATGTTTTTATTGAATTTTATCTGTGCCTCTGAAGTCGCGGAGGATGCGGATCTTTTTCCCTTTTCGTGATCCCCCCCGAAGTAGTTCCCCCTGATATCCCTTAGTATCTGGCCAGCATGACTCCCTTTAGGGGGAGGATAACAAGAACAAAAAGGAATGATGGATGAGATCCGTGAGCAACCAGTGTCTGTTGATGCAGATCCAGCCGACCATCTTGCGCTTTGCCAAGATGCTGGCGAGTGTGCTGCAGCTTGAGGTCGAGATTGTGGATGCCGATATGGTTCGGGTGGCTGGCACCGGGCCCTATGGCAAGTTCTTCGGACGTCAGCTGGAGGGGGATTCCCGCCTGCTGCGCTATGTGATTGATAATCAGCGGGAGAAGATCGTTACCCACACCAGCGATGATCCCGTGTGTGACGGCTGTACCTGCAAGGAGAGCTGCCGTGAGCGCGCCTTCCTCGGGGTGCCCATCATGGTGGACGAGCGCTGCATAGGGGTGATCAGTCTGGTGGCCTTCAGCGACGAGCAGCAGGCGCGCCTCAACAACAATCTGCAGGATGTGTGCGACTATGTGCGCCACATTTCCACTATCTTTGTGGCCAAGTTGCTCGATTCACGCGGGCTGTCGGACGGGGTCAACAAGGTGTTCCTCAATCTGATGACCAATATGGATCAGGGTTGCCTGCTGCTCGATGACAAGAGTCAATTGCTCTACGCCAACGAGGCGGCACTCCATCATCTGGGTTGCCAGCAGGAACAGCTGCAGGGGCGCGAAGTGGGGATCCGCCCGCTCACCTTCTCCCAGCAGGGGCTGAGTGGTCATCTTCAGCACATCATCACTTTTGAAGGTCGTCAGGAGCTGATCATCGGCCAGCTACATCATGTGCAGGGCCAGCAGCTCTTTCTGATGGCGTTTCACCAGTCCCACTCCGGTCAGGTTCAGGAGCCGGATCCGGATGTGCGGATCGATCAGCTGATCGGCGAGAGCAAGCCGATGCGCACCCTCAAACGACTGCTGCACCGCATCGCCCAGAGTCCCTCCAGCGTGCTGATTTGTGGCGAGAGCGGCACCGGTAAAGAAGTGGTGGCCCGCGCCGTCCATCGCCTCAGTCCGCGTCAGGACAAGCCTTTTATTGCCATCAACTGTGCCGCCATTCCCGAACAACTGCTGGAGAGCGAGCTGTTTGGCTATGTGAAGGGCTCCTTTACCGGCGCTTCCAGCGGCGGCAAGCAGGGCCTTATTCAGGCGGCCCATCAGGGCACCCTGTTCCTCGACGAGATTGGCGACATGCCGCTCACCATGCAGGCCAAGCTGCTGCGAGTGCTGGAGCTGCGGGAGGTGACCCCCATCGGGGCCAGCCGACCGGTGCCGGTGGATATCCGCATCATCGCCGCCACTCACCAGCATCTCGATCAATACATCGCCGAAGGGAAGTTTCGCGAGGATCTCTACTACCGCATCAACGTCATCCCCCTCAACCTGCCGCCACTGCGGGAGCGGGAAGGGGACGTGGAGCTGCTGACCCACTACTTCCTCAACCTGCACACCAGCCGGATCGGCATCGTCTATCCCGGTCTGGCACCCGAGGTGATGGCGCTGCTCAAGGGGTATCGCTGGCCGGGCAACGTGCGCGAGCTCAGCAACCTCATCGAATATCTGGTCAACGTCAGCCAGGCGGGCGAGGTGATTGACGCCAGCCTGCTGCCCCCCAACATCATCCGCAATCAGGAGCCCCATCACGTCTCCGCCCAGTCGATCCCGGTGACCAATCTGGATGCGGCGTTCAATGTGCCTGCCACAGCGCCGCTCGCCGCCACGCCGGAGAAACTGCCTGAACCCGTCCCTGGTGAGAGCGGCCTTGAGAGCATGGAGAAACAGATGATAGAAGAGACCCTGCAGCGGCTCGGCAACAAGAAACTGGCCGCACAGGCGCTGGGGATTGGGATTGCTACCCTCTATCGCAAGATAAAGAAGTACGAGATTGCCGTGCAGAGCTGAGGCGCTGGCGACATCTATCCGGCCCGTGTCGTTTATCAGACGACACGGGTTTTTTATGGGAACAAGGTTCTGCGCCATTGCCCGGTCGGTGATGAACAGATTGGCGGGGAAGGGGGGGGCGGACAGAATGCAAAAAGCCCGCTCGATGAGCGGGCTTTTTTAATTTGGTGCGTCCTAGTGGATTCGAACCACCGACCCCCACCATGTCAAGGTGATGCTCTAACCAGCTGAGCTAAGGACGCAGGGTACGCAATGCGACTTTTATTTCTTTATGCAGAAGTGGTGGGTTTAATTGGATTCGAACCAACGACCCCTACCATGTCAAGGTAGTGCTCTAACCAACTGAGCTATAAACCCACATCTGGAATAACTGCAAAGTTTTGAAACTGAATGGTGCGTCCTAGTGGATTCGAACCACCGACCCCCACCATGTCAAGGTGATGCTCTAACCAGCTGAGCTAAGGACGCATAATCAGTGTTCTGTAATGGTGCGTCCTAGTGGATTCGAACCACCGACCCCCACCATGTCAAGGTGGTGCTCTAACCAGCTGAGCTAAGGACGCATCACAGAAAAAGTGGTGGGTTTAATTGGATTCGAACCAACGACCCCTACCATGTCAAGGTAGTGCTCTAACCAACTGAGCTATAAACCCACTTTCTCTTACTTCACTACGCCAGCGCTGCTGACGTGGTCGGCATACTACCCATGCCCCCCAAGGCTGTCAACAGGCCATATGCACAAAGGAGACTGTTTGCCCAGTTCTTGCGCAGCCTGTTGATTTTGCAGGCGAGTTGTCGCTTGCCAAGCCCTGTTACTGAGATCGCGACAGGGTAGTGCATGCCTCCGGAGTGGCAAAACGGCCATAGATGTAGCGCAATCTCGCCCCCAGCATCAGGGCCGCACTGGTGAGGCCGACGATAAAGCCGATCCAGAAACCCTGCGGCCCCATCCGCGGCACCAGCCAGTCGGTGAGACCCAGGATCATGCCGGTGGGCAGCCCCAGTCCCCAGTAGGCGACGATGGTGACGTAGAAGATCGCCTGGGTATCCTTGTAACCGCGCAGTGCGGCGGCCGCGACCACCTGCACCGAGTCGGAGATTTGATAGATGGCGGCGAAGAACAGCAAAATGGCAGCCAGGACGATCACCTGCTGATCATCGGTATAGATGGAGGCGATCTGCTCGCGCAGCAGCACCGTCATGGCGGCAGTGGCAGCGGCGATGGCCATCCCCAGCATCAAGCCGGTGCGAGCCGCTACCCGAGCATGATGGGGCTGCCCTTCACCTATGCTGTGGCCGACCCGGATGGTGACACCCACCCCGATGGAGAGGGGCAACATAAAGACCAGGCTGGAGAAGTTGAGGGCAATCTGGTGACTCGCCACCGTCTCGGCACCGAAGGGGGCCAGCATCAGGGCCACCACGGTAAACAGGGTCACCTCGCAGAAGATCGCCATGGCGATGGGGAAGCCCAAGCGGAACAAGCGCCAGATCCGGCTGCCGTTGGGGCGAGCCAGCTGGGAGAAGAGGCGGATCTCGGTGAAGTGACGGGAGAGCTTCACATAGAGGATCATCGCCAGCAGCATTGCCCACAGCACGATGGCCGTGGCCACGCCACAACCCACCCCGCCCAGTTTCGGCATGCCGAAGTGGCCGTGAATGAAGATGTAGTTGGCGGGAATATTGACCGCCAGCCCGACAAAGCCGATCACCATGGTAGGCATGGTGTGGGAGAGCCCCTCACTGAAGTTGCGCAGCACCTGGAACATCACGAAGGCGGGCAGGCCCCACAGGATTGCGTGCAGATAACCAGTGGTCTTGGCCGCCATCACCGGCTCCACATCCATGAACTGCAACGCCAGCGGGCTGTAATAAAGCGCAATCATCGCCAGCGGGGTGACGATCAGTGCCAGCCAGAAACCCTGATGAACGGCCGGGCGAATGGCTTCGCGTTTACGGGCGCCATTGAGCTGGGAGACGATGGGGGTGAGCGCCATGATGATCCCCTGCACCAGCAGGATCACCGGTAGCCAGAAGCTGGACGCCACCGACACGGCGGCCAGATCGACTGCACTCACCTGACCCGCCATCACGGTATCGACGAAGTTCATGGCGACCTGGGCCACCTGGGCGACCAGAATGGGGCTGGCTAGACGGACGAGCTGCTTCGCCTCGGACCAATAACGTTGCACTGACACCTCCGAGTGGATCAGATAAGAGTAAAAAAGAGCGGAAATCGGGAAGAGCCTTTGCACTTTCGGATGAAAGTGCAAAGGGTGGGGGAGGCATTCTAGCCTGAAATTCAGCCAAGACGAAATAGTTGCCACCCCAAGGGGCAGGATCAGGCGTCTTCGTGATCGCTGATCAGCAGGTTGGCTGCGGCATAGGCAGCCTGTTCGCGCAGTTCGGCGGGCACCCGCTCATCGGCGGCGACCGCGTTGAGGGCACGGATGGTGGCGGCGATGGCGTTTGGCACATAGCCCTGCTCGCCGGAGCCAATCTGGTTATAGGCGATACGGATCGCTTCACAGCACTCATAAACCATCATGATTTGCTTCCTTGAAAGTAAAAAGGCGAGCAAATATAGCGGTTTTGCTCCCATTTTGTCAGTCTCACGGTTGTAATTTACGGCAAGCCCGTTAGTTTGATTACCCCCTTTTCCTGTTTCGGCCTCTTTGATGCTGCTCTCTTCGCGCAACTCACTGGCGATCTTCCTGACGCTGTTTGCACTTCTCGCTCTGACGCTTAAGGATGGCGCGGACAAATATCTGGTACTCCATGGCTACTCCGTGATGGAGATGGTCTGGTTTCGCTTCTTTGTTCCTTTCCTCGGTCTGCTGCTGTTGTTGCCAAGGCGCACCATGTCGGCGCTGCTGGCGGTGGATCGCTGGCTATTGTTGCGCTCGCTGCTGTTTCTGGTCTGTGCGCTGGTCTCGGTGATTGCGCTGGCCCATGTACCGCTCAACGTCTACACCATCATCTGCCAGCTTGGTTCGCTGGCCTTCGTGGTGGCGGGCGTGATCTTTTTCAGGGAGCGTCTGACCCGGGCCAAGGTGGCGGCCGTGCTGTTGGGGTTGTTTGGCGTGCTGGTGGTGACCCATCCTGACGGGGGCGACGCGAACCTCTACTATCTGCTGCCACTGGTCATTGTACTGGCCAACACCGGCTACAACCTCATCACCAAGCTGGTGGATCCACGTCTGACCACCCTCGATATCCTGATCGTCACCTGCTTCATGCTGGGGATGGTGGCAATGGTCGCACTCTGCTGGCAGCCTGCACTGTGGCGCTTTCCGGCGCTTGCCGACTGGCCCTATCTGCTGGCGCTACCGGTGGTGACCCTGCTCTCCCAATATTGCCTTATCAAGGCGATGCAGTATGCGCAGGCCTCTACTCTGGCGCCCTTCTTCTATTTCCAGATCTTTTTTTCTACCCTCTGCGGCTATCTGATGTTTGGTGAAATGCCGACCGTCAGTAGTATGGCGGGGTGTCTACTCATCGTGCTGGCTGGCATAGTGGTCATCCATTCCCAGCGCCGGGCTCGTGTGCAGGCGCGGTCTGAGGCGGCGGAGCAGGTGTGACAGTTTGTACGAAACGAATTGTGTAAAAAACGGATTATGTAAAAGAAGCGGCCACAGGCCGCGATAAAAAACAGAGCGTGTTACCAGAAACAAAGAGGTGATGATGTTTACCGGAATTGTGCAAGGTGTGGCCGAACTGGTCGCCATCGAAGAGAGTGCTTCATTTCGTACCCACGTGATCCGCATGCCAAGCTTGGCGTGGGGGGAAGGGCTGGCCCTCGGCGCCTCGGTCGCTCACAACGGCTGCTGCCTGACCGTTACCCGGGTCGAGGGGGAGCTGGTCAGCTTCGATTTGATGCAGGAGACCCTGCGTCTCACCAACCTCGGCCTGTTAAAGGTGGGGGACAAGGTCAATGTGGAGCGGGCTGCCCGCTTTGGTGACGAGATCGGCGGTCATGCCATGTCTGGCCATATCATCGGCATGGCAGAGGTTACCTCGGTGATCGATACGCCCAACAACCGTCAGGTGTGGTATCGCCTCGCTTCCGAGCTGATGAAATATGTGCTGACCAAGGGGTACATCGGCATCGACGGTATCAGTCTGACCATCGGCGAGGTGCGCGAGCGGGAGTTCTGCGTCCACCTGATCCCCGAGACCCTGGCCCGCACCAACCTGGGTTGGGTCAAGGCTGGCTGGCAGACCAATATCGAGATCGATCCCCAGACTCAGGCCATCGTCGATACGGTGGAGCGGGTACTGGCGGCGCGCGGGGGTCACTGAAAGGAAACGGCTCGGTTTCAATCGCCTCATAAGCAAGGGCCTGCAGTGCGCAGGCCCTTGTTATTTACATGGTGAAAATATCCACTCAACTTTTTATGACTCGCAATCAAAACAGTTGCTCGTCATCCGCATCCACAAACAGCTGCAAGCAGTCGCGGGCTTCGTCGAGGTGAAGCCGCAGGTGGATCGGATTGCAACAGGCCATGCAATCTTCGTAAAACTCCTGATCACCCTGACTGGCATCCAGCTCGACCCGGGTATGGTGGCCACAGTGAGGGCAGACGATGCGCTTGCTGGTGTACTCGATCATGATAACCTCCTCGGGCCATGAGGCCGCCTATCTACCCTGATTCTAGTCGGGCTGCAGGGGGTTAACCGCGAGCAAACGCACGTTTATGACAGAGATCAAGCCTGAGGGATGGCAAGGTGAAACCGGCTGGAGTGGTCGTGTGCGAGAAGAACAATCTGGTTGTGAATGACGAGTGAAAAGAGGGGGATTGCCAATAGTTGTTTGGCAATCACAGGGGGCTGGAGCCCCCCGCGAGTATGAGAATGCGAGCGCAACAAGGCACCGATAGGCGCTATTTGACCCAGCTGGCCAACATGTCGGCATTGAGTTCGGCCAGCGAGCCGAGCTGGTAGTTGGCGATGGCCAAGCGTGAGTCACCCACTAAAGCTGGATCCGGCACGATCAGCGCGGTCATGGAGGCCGCCTTGGCCGCCAGCAGACCGGTAAAGCTATCTTCGATGGCCAGACAGTGTACCGGTTCCACTCCCAGCTTCTCGGCGGCGTGGATGTAGACATCCGGGTGCGGTTTGCCGAAACGCTCTACTTCAGCGGAGTGAACCACCATAAAGCGATCGCGAATGCCAAGTTTGCCGAGCACCGCTTCTACCATCGCAAAGGGGGAGGAGGTGGCCAGACCCACTTTCAGGCCGCGGGCTTCAATAAGGTCGAGCGCCTCCAGCACACCGGCTTTGGCCTGACCTTCGGAGAGGATCAGGGCGTTGACCTGATCCAGAATGCGCTGTACCACCTCTTCCTGAGTCGGGCCGCTCCATGGGCGCAGGCGATACCAGTGGGCAACCAGCTGATCGATGCGCACGCCGATGGTCGATTCACAATCCTCTACCGTGTGGGGGTGGCCCAGTTCGGAGAAAACGGCGATCTGGGCCCGTTGCCAAAAGGGTTCCGAGTCGATCAGAACACCATCCATATCGAAGATCACGGCAGCTAACATCTTGTACTCCTGACAAATTTGAAGAGGGGATTATAAGCCTGACGGGCAAATGCAAAAGGGGCATTGCCATGCCCCTTGCGCCCGATCACATCGGTAAACGTTTGTTTTGCTGTGGCAAACAAGCCCTTAGAACAGTACTTCGACCTTGGCGGCCACGGCTTTGGCTTTTTCCACCGCATCCTGGCAATCCGCTGCGCGGGCCAGCGCCACGCCAAGACGGCGGCGACCGGCGATCTCCGGCTTGCCAAACAGCCGCAGCTGGGCACCCGGCACCAGCGCCAATGCCTCACCAATCCCCTGATAGCGGATATTCTGGCTGTGCCCTTCGCGCAGTACCACGGCAGAGGCGCTCGGCCCGTACTGGGTGATGGTGCCGACCGGCAGCCCCAGAATGGCGCGCACGTGCAGGGCGAACTCGGAGAGATCCTGAGAGATCAGGGTCACCATGCCGGTATCGTGGGGGCGCGGCGAGACTTCGCTGAACCACACTTCATCGCTTTTTATAAAGAGCTCGACTCCGAACAGGCCGTAACCACCGAGGGCCTCGACCACCTTGGCCGCTACCTCTTTGGATCGGGCCAGAGCCAGCTCGCTCATCACCTGCGGCTGCCAGGATTCGCGGTAGTCGCCATCTTCCTGCCGGTGGCCGATCGGCTCGCAGAAGTGAATGCCATCGACGGCGCGTACCGTGAGCAGGGTGATCTCGTACTCGAAGGGAACGAAGCCCTCAACGATCACCTTGCCACGGCCAGCGCGGCCACCCTCCTGGGCGTAGGTCCAGCTCTCATCCAGCTTGGCGAGATCGCGCAGTACGCTCTGCCCCTTGCCGGACGAGCTCATCACAGGTTTCACCACGCAGGGCAGGCCGATGGCTTCAACTGCGGCAACAAACTCCTCCTTGCTCTGGGCAAAACGGTAGGGTGAGGTGGGCAGACCCAGGGTCTCGGCGGCGAGGCGGCGGATCCCTTCCCGGTTCATGGTGAGCTGGGTAGCGCGGGCGTTGGGCACTACCTTGACCCCCTCTTGCTCAAGGGCAGCAAGGGTATCGGTGGCAATCGCTTCAATCTCGGGGATGATGAGGTCGGGTTTAACCTTGGCAACCAGGGTACACAGGGCGTTGCCATCGAGCATGTCCAGCACGTGGGCAGTGTGGGCCACCTGCATGGCGGGGGCATTGGGGTAGCGGTCGGCGGCGATCACTTCGATCCCGAAGCGTTGCAACTCGATGGCGACCTCCTTGCCAAGTTCGCCGGAGCCCAGCAGCAGGGCACGGGTGGCGCCGGGGCGGGTTGCGGTTCCAAACATACGATCTCTCCTGATGTCGATGGTCATTGTTGATGATCGCTATTACACAAATAGCGGACAAAAAAAGAGGCACGCATGGCGTACCTCAGGAAACGGGTTTGTGAGCGCGCTGCTCCAGATGGGTCAGCAAGGTAATGGCGCCAATGATGATGGCGGCGCCAAGCCACAGACGGCCGGGAGGAGCCCAGCCAAAGACCAGCCAGCCCGCCAGCACGTTCATCGGCAGCTTGGCAAAATCGAAAGGCTGCACGAAGGAGGCCTCTGCCACGCTGTAAGCGCGCGCGATGGACATCTGGGCCAGTGCCGTCAGCACACCGGAGGCGGCTACCAGCAGCCACTGGCTCTCGCTCGGCCACTGCCACTCCGGCAGGGCCAGCATGACGTTGAACGGGGTACTGAAAATAAGCAGATAGACCACGATGGTGTGGGATGATTCGTTGGCTGCCTGATAGCGCACCATCAGGGAGTAACCTGCCCAGAATAGCGCCGCCGCCACCGGCAGCAGGGAGGCCCAGTTGAATTCGTCAGTCCAGGGGGCAAGGATCAGCATGGCGCCGGCAAAGCCCGCCAGGGTGGCCAGAATGCGGGCGCGGCTCACCTGCTCCTTGAGCAGCAGGGCGGAGCCTAGGGTGGCAAACAGCGGTGAGGTCATCAGCAGGGCGATCCCCTGCCAGATGGGGACGGGGTACGCCAGTGCCCAGAGCCAGAGCTGGATGCCGATCACTGCCAGCAGCACCCGCAACAGGTGCAACCGGAACTGATTGGTCATCAGGGATTGGCGCAAGCCATGACGAACCAGCCAGGGCAACAGGCAGATCAGGGCGATCAGGTATTGATGGAAGGCGACCTGGGTAGAGGCAAGGCCGAGTTTGAAGCTGACATACTGGCTCAGGCTGTTGACGGCGGCGAAGCAGAGTCCTGCCACCATCATCCAGACTGCACCGGCCAGAGGAGAGTGCCTGCGCGAGGGTACCATGGGATCCGGGTCGCTGGAAAAAGTGCGGCGGATCATAACGGCAATCGTTTGTTCTGCCAAGGGTTGAAGCGCGGTCGCGGGGCTGGCTGGCGAGGAAGTGGCCTTGCATCAAAAATTTTGAACAAGTTGAGCATCTATTTTTGCTATCAGCAAATAAGCACAATGTTTAGAGTGACCTCCATCGACAGCCAAGCTGTTCAACCGACAACCAAATGGAGTTTCACCATGGCCAATATCCTCGTACTCAAATCCAGCATCCTGGGTCAATATTCCCAATCCAACGCCCTGATCGACGGTTTCCTGGCTGATCATCAGGATGATGCCGTCACCGTGCGTGATCTGGCTGCCCTCAACCTGCCGGTGCTGGATGGCGAGTTGGCCTCCGGCCTGCGCGGTGGTGACAACCTCAATGAACGTCAACTGGCGGTGATCGCCCAGTCCGACGAGCTGATCGCCGAACTCAAAGCAAGCGACTTGGTGGTGATTGCGGCCCCCATGTACAACTTCAACATCCCGACCCAGCTGAAAAACTGGATCGATCTGGTAGCTCGTGCTGGCGTCACCTTCCGCTACACCGAGACCGGTCCGGTGGGTATGGTTGAAAATACCCGTGCGCTGGTGATCAGCCCCCGTGGCGGCATGCACGTTGGCAGCGCCACCGATCTGGTCACTCCCTACATGCGTACCGTGCTCGGTTTCATCGGTATCAAAGAGGTGGATTTCATCTACGCCGAGGGGATGGGTATGGGCCCGGATGCGCAGAGCAAGGGGATGGAAGCAGCCAAAGCGCAGCTTGAGGCTCTGGCTATCTAAGGGCTCTCTCTATAAGGGCTCTCTATCCCGTCAGGGGTTATCTCTTCAAGGGGTTGCCCCGCCAGATACAAGAACGCAGCCATCAGGCTGCGTTTGTTTTTTGGCTTGGTGTGATTGCGACAGACGTTATTGCGACAAGACCGTAATGCTACAGAGAGTATCGCGGTAAGCGGTCGGTACAGACGTTCCGGCGGAGTCACTACTCCATCATAAAGCGGCGACAACCGCGCACCAGCAGCAATGCCACCGCGACCAGCAGGCCAAGCAAGAGAGTGGTCAGCCACTGTTCGGTACTTTGCGGCATGTGGGGCGTGAAGAGGCTGATCATCAACAGGGTACAGAGCGTGATCAACAGGCTCTGTCGGGTCATCAATATCATGGGGTCATCCTTGGTTTGCTCACCTGAAACGATTTTAATGCCCTCTTGTGACAGGGTGATGTATCCGTGCATCACCCTGTTGGGGCTCTTCAGACCATATCAGGTTTTTACCGCAGAGCCAGCGCCATCACTGGCGCTGTGATCCCGATCCCGCTAGCTCTCTTTATCTGAACTGTTTCTGCGCTGGCTGGTAGTGAAAATCGCCGCTGGCGAGCCGAGCTTCCAGTGCAGTCTGATCGATCTCCTGCGCCTTGCAGAGATCCTCCAGATCGTCATAGCGATCACGCAGCTGCATATTGACGACGCTCAGCAGCATGTTGATGTCCATGGTGGCGAATTTTTTCAAATCCATGATTATTTCTCCCGATCCAGTGATTGCAGCTGCTCGATGGCGGCGCTGACGCTGTGCAGATGCTGGCGGATCGCCTCGCGGGATTCGCTAGGCAGATAGTCGGTCAGGGTATGTTGCCAGCTGCCCGCTTCACTTTTGAGCTGCAGGAAGAGGGCGAGCCCGGCATTGGTGAGGGAGACCAGGCTGATGCGTTTATCCTGCTCGCTGCTCTCGGTAAAGATGATCCCTTTTTCGACCAGACGGCGGATCTCGCGAGAGATGCGCACCTTGTCCATGCCGCTCGCCTCGACCAGCTCTTTCTGGCTGATGGGGTAGTTGGGGCCGAGCACCATCATCAGGCGCCATTGCGGCACGGTCAGCTGGTAACGCTGTTCATAAAACTGTTCGAAGGTATCCCGTAGCATCTCGGCGGCATGTACCAACTGATAGGGCGGGTAGTGAGCGAGTAACGCTATGATTTTTGACATATTACACCCTGCTGTGACGGCTGCATCAGATGCAGTTTCTTTTGATACTTTGACATTGATGATACGAAACTCAAGCTGATTTGTCTGACCCGGTTGCGATGAAATGTGCGGTGGCGCACGCCCTCAAGGAAAAACCGGGTCTGACCGACTGGATTTTAAGCCAACGCTGTTCAGCCTTTACGCAACCAGATGAGGGCGTTCTGCTTGAGCCAGGCCTCGCGAGTGTGGATAGCGTAGAGCGCGGCCTCGTCGCGGCTGCCCGCTTGCCAGCTTTGTGGCTCCTGTTTGGGCAGCTTGCGCTGACCCAGCAGGCAGGCCGGAATGTGCGGGTTGGCCTCGATGGCGACCAGCAGATGGGGCTTGGCTGCCTCGGCACCCTCGGTAGCAAAGACCATCAGCGCCTTGTTATAGAGCAACCAGCTGGAGGCTTCATCGAAGCGCACCAGCAGGGCGGCCAACGCCTGCCAATCCCCTTGCAGTGCATAGAGGGTGGAGAGGTTGTAGCGGCAACCCAGCTCATCGGCCACGCAGATTGTCAGCAGCGCCAGATACTCCGCTTTGGCCTCGCCCAGCTTGCCAAGGCGTAGCAGGCAGTCGGCGCGGCCGGCTCTGGCGGCCAGCAGAGGACGCAGCTCGGGGGCACTCCAGCCGTGGCCGGCGATTTGCTGCCAGAAGGTTTCATCAAACAGCGGAGTGGCATCGGCAATGATCTTCTCGAACCAGCCGAGGCGGGCCTGATGATCGCGGCAGCTGTCGGCCAGCTCGAACCAGGTCTGCCACTGTTGGGCCTGCTCGCCATTGAGGGCCACATCGGCACTGGGGGTGGCCTGATACTGGTCGAGGTTGAGCAACTGGTTGAGGGCGGTTTTCATGTTCTGGCGCTGTCGTTTGCAGAACTCGACAAAGGGGAGTTCGCTGGCGGCGGCGCTATAGAGCATCTGGGCCATCTGCTTGTCGCGAAACAGGCTCAGCTCTGCGGCCAGACTGAAGCGGTACTGGGTGGTCGGGTCGTTCAAATCCTTCGGCTTGGGCCAGGTGGCAAAACCCATGCTGAAGCCATAACACCATTGACCGAGGGGGTGGCTCTGTTCGAACACCTGCTCGGGGTTATCGCTGGGCAGGCGGCACTGGCTGGGCAGGGCCAGCTGGGCGTCGTCGGCTTGGGATTCCAGCTCGGCGATCAGGTGGTTGAGGGCTTCTGCGCTTTTTTCATCCAACTCGGCATCCTGTTCCAGCAGACCAACCAGCGGGCGTTGCCAGTCAGGGCTTTCCGGCCCCACCAGACGAGCACAGAGAAAACCGTGCAGGGCCGGGTAGGTCATGTCCTGATCGCTGTGGCTCTGGATCCATTGATTAAGATGGCGGGTACGAGTGGATGGGTTCATCGACAGTTCCTCTGGATTTGAACAGCCGCGAAGTCTACCTAAAAGTGGGGTTATTTGCAGCAAATGGCCGCCTGTTTGGCGATTTAATCACCATTGGCGGATAAGATAGGGGCGAAAGGGCGGCTCGTGGTGGCTTGGGGACTAGGCCGGATCACCGCTCTTGAGGTAACATGCGCGCCCATAGGGGCCATGTTCAGTTGGCCCATCCGGGTAATGAAAAAAGAGAGCACCATGATACAGATTGGCAAGATGAACACCCTCACCGTTGTTGAACTCGAAGACCGTGGCGCCTGGCTTGCGGCCGATGAGTACGGTGAACTGCTGCTGCCCAAGCGTCAACTGCCGGAAGGGGTGAAAGAGGGGGATAGCGTGCAGGTCTTCCTCTATCTGGATGCCGATTGCGAGCCGGTGATCACCACCGACAAGCCATTTGCCATGGTGGACGAATTTGCCGGTCTGAAAGTGGTCAATGCCAACAAGATTGGTGCCTTCCTCGACTGGGGCATGAAAAAGGATCTGTTTGTGCCCAGCCGCGAGCAGAACAAGCCGATGCAGGTGGGCCACGTTTATCTGGTGCGTCTGCAACTGGATAACGAAGGGCGCATGGTCGGCACCAGCCGCATCGAGCGTTTCCTGACCCCGGCCGGCAGCAACTTCAAGGTTGGTGACGAAGTGACCGCGCTACCGGGGGAGCACTCGCCCCTTGGCATCAAGGTGATCGTCAACGGTCAGTATCCCGGCATGCTGTTCAAGAACGAAGTGTTTGGCCGAGTGATGACCGGTCGGCCGCAAACCGCCTGGGTCAAGCAGGTGCGCGAGGATGGCAAGCTCGATCTGACCCTGCAAAAGCCGGGTCTGGCGCGGGTTGATGATGCCGGTGAGCGCATTCTGAGCCGGATGAAAAAGCAGGGCGGCAGTCTGGCGGTGGGTGACAAGAGCGAACCCGAGCTCATCTACAAGCTGTTCAGCATGAGCAAGGGTACCTTCAAGAAGGCGATCGGCGGCCTCTACAAGCAGGGCAAGATCGTCATCGAAGATAACGCCATCACTCTGGTGGCCACAGAGACCGACTCGGCCGTGGATAGCGAATAAGATGCCGAGTCCCTGTGTTGGCCTCTGCAAGGCGAAAGACGGGCTTTGCCTTGGTTGTGGCCGCACCCTGAGCGAGATCGGCCACTGGTCGGCGATGGATAGCAAGGCCCAGCTGGCGGTGATGGCCGAGCTGAATGGCTCGAAAAGCACCCACCGCTGCCCGGGTTGTGGTGAACCGGCCTATTGCGCCGTCTCTGCCGGTCAGACCATTGCGCAGTGCTGGTGCAGCCAGTTGCCGGTATTGCCGATGCAGGAGGCCAGCGCTTGCTGGTGCCGCCGCTGTCTGGCCAAAGCCATCGCGGCGCAGGATTAGCAGAGAACAGCAATAAGAGTGCACAGAAACAAGAAAGGCGCCGATGGCGCCTTTTTTATGCCTGCTGCTGGCGATGCCAGCGCACATGGACTTGATCTTCGGTCAGCAGACGGGGCAGCAGGAAGGTGGCGAAGATCACCTCAAACTCATCCTGATGATCCAGCAAACCGACCCACACTTCGACCCAGCGCTCCATATCGACCGGCTCACCCAGCTCGGTCGACCAGTCGGCATTGGGCAGGGTCGCCTCCACGGCGCCACGCTGCTCAAACTCCAGGGTGATGTCGACTATTTGTTCGGGGGCCAGCATATCGGCGGCCTGCTCAAGAAACTGATCATAGGCCCATTCGACCAGCTGATCCGGGGTACGCTGTTCCATGAAATCACTCCAGATACATCGAGGTTCGCTACTGTAACAATTATTGACTGTGGCGGCCAGACCAGTACGCCGGGCGTGGCTGGCCTGTCCAAGTTGCCGTTGGGGGAGTATGGTTAAGGCGCGGATCATCTGGCAGGGAGTAAGGGGATGAAGCAGCGGGGACGGCGGCAACAGATCAAGCGACGGCGCGAGGCCTGGTGGTGGCACTATCTGCCGCTTCACCGCGAGATGGTGGGCGGCCATCTGGGCCCACCGGAGAAACCCGATGAGCCCTGAGGATCAGTCGGCCTGATGCACCCGATTGAGGGTGATCTGGCCCAGTTGTCCCATCTGGCGGCGGATCCAGACCGAGCGCTTCTGCACATAGGGTGAAGGGGGCTTGACCCGATAACGCCACGGATTGGGCAGGGCGGCGGCCAGCAGGGATGACTCGTAGCGGGTCAAGCGGCTGGCCGGTTTGCCAAAGTAGGTGCGGGCAGCGGCTTCGGCGCCATAGATGCCGGGGCCGAACTCCACGATATTGAGATAGACCTCGAGAATGCGGGCCTTGTCCCAACCCAGCTCCATCAGCAGGGTAAACCAGGCCTCCAGCCCCTTGCGCAGGAAGCTGCGATCACTCCACATAAAGAGGTTCTTGGCGGTCTGCTGGCTGAGGGTGCTGGCGCCGCGCACCCGCTCGCTGTGCTGGTTGTGTTTGAGCGCGGCGTTGATGGCATCCATGTCAAAACCGTTATGGTCGGCAAAGCGCTGATCCTCGGCGGCGATCACCGCCAGCTGCAGCTCCTTGGAGATGGACGCCAGATCTACCCATTGATGGCGCACCTGGGTGATCTTGGCGGGCGGAAACAGAGCCCGCTCGATACGCCAGCTCCACATCGGCGGATCGATAAAACGCAGCAAGGCGACCGAGCCGACCGAGCAGAGCAGCCCGGCCAGCGCAATCTTGCCTGCCCACCTCAACACCCGGCGCCCAAGCGATACAGATGGACGTTCAGGGGCCACAGAGTCAGGGTCAGACTCCCACTGATAGTGGCTGGGATCATCGGGATCAGGAATTATTGGGGCAGCCATTCGATGTGGCAGAACTTCTCGTCAACACGGCGGGAGAGCAGCATGCGGGCAAACAAGTGCTCATACTCTTGTTCTTCATTGCCAAGGCCTACCCAGATCTCGGCATAGTCGGTGTCGCTCACCGCAAATCCCACGTCCGCTTCCCAGTCATCGGCCGGGTCGGTTTCGGCCAGCAGGCCGCGGTTGTTGAACTCCTGATTGAAGCGGGCGATCTCCTGCTCCGGCAGGTTGTCAGAGGCCAGCTCCATAAAGAGTTCGAGGGCGGTATCGAGCAGCTCCTCGACGCTGTGCATTTCGTCATTCATCGACATAAGCGGTCTGTTCCAGAAAAGAGAAAAAGGTGCCAGCGCAGATCACTGCCTGCGGGGCGGCGCTATTCTAGCGGTCGGCAGCCCCCTTGGCGAGATGAGGCGAACCGCTGTGACCTGTTTTTGTGCCAATAAAAAACCGGATCCAGTGACAGGATCCGGTCTTCATTGGGGGAAGGGGTCACGCATAGGGCGTCAGCTCATCCCTTCTTGTCATCGGCGAAGGTGATGTTGAGCTCCAGTACCGACAGCTCATCACTCTTCTGATCCAGTTGGACGGTTATCTTCTCCGGATCAATGTTGACGTATTTGCGGATCACATCGAGGATATCCTGCTTGAGTTGGGGCAGGTAATCCGGCCCCCCTCTGGATGAACGCTCGTGAGCAACAATGATCTGCAACCGCTCTTTGGCCAGTTGTGCGGTGTTCTGTTTCTTGTTGGAACGAAAATAATCCAATAATGACATGTTTAACTCCCGAACAGTCGGCTAAAGAAGCCCTTCTTCTCTTCTTCCAGAAAACGAAATTCCTTGGCATCGCCCAGCAGGCGGGACACCGCATCTTCGTAGGCCTGACCGGCATCGGACTCCTTGTCCAGAATGACCGGTTCGCCGGAGTTGGAGGCGCGCAGCACCGCCTGGGACTCCGGGATCACCCCGAGCAGCGGGATGGCCAGGATCTCCTGCACATCCTGCACGCTCAGCATGTCGCCGCGGTTGACGCGGGTCGGGCAGTAGCGGGTCAGCAGCAGGTGCTCCTTGATGGGGTCTTCGCCACGCTCGGCGCGACGGGACTTGGAGGCCAGGATGCCAAGGATGCGGTCGGAGTCACGCACGGAAGAGACTTCCGGGTTGGTGGTGACGATCGCTTCATCGGCAAAATAGAGCGCCATCAGCGCGCCCGCCTCGATCCCCGCCGGGGAGTCGCAGACGATGTAATCGAACTTCATCTCCGCCAGCTGATCCAGGATCTTCTCGACCCCCTCACGGGTGAGGGCATCTTTGTCCCGGGTCTGGGAGGCGGGCAGGATAAACAGATTTTCCGAGCGTTTGTCCTTGATCAGCGCCTGATTGAGGTTTGCTTCCCCATTGATGACGTTGACGAAGTCATACACCACGCGCCGCTCGCAGCCCATGATGAGATCCAGGTTTCTCAGACCGATGTCAAAGTCAATGACCACTGTCTTGTGACCACGCTGGGCTAAGCCGGTGCTCAGGGCCGCACTGGTTGTGGTCTTGCCAACGCCACCTTTACCCGATGTAACGACTATGATTCGCGCCATTCTCGCTTCCTTGTAACTCTATTTGATACGGTCTATTCGGAGTTGTTCGTTGTCCAGCCGGACGTGTACCGGTTGCTGGATCAGGCCTGCCGGCAATGCATCGCTCAGCTGGAATGTGCCCGCGATGGAGAGCAGCTCGGCCTGTAATTGCTGGCAATAGATCCGGGCCTGGGTGTTTCCCCGGGCACCGGCAATGGCTCTGCCACGCAGGGTGCCATAAATATGAATGCTGTCGTCGGCGAGCACTTCAGCTCCCGGACTGACGGACCCCAGCACCACCAGCGAGGTGCCGGCGGCGTAAATCTGCTGGCCGGAACGAACCGGTCCCACATGTACCTTGCTCGGGATCAAGGGGGCGGGTTCGGGCTCGGGAACCACCACAGGAGCGGCTGGCGCGGGGGCAGGCTCGGGTGCCGGTTCACTCTTGCGACTCTTGCCCGAGGCCATCACGGCCAGTCCCACCGCCTTGGCGGCTGTCTTCATCTCTTCACTGCGCGCGCCCGTGATGCCGACCAGCACAAACTCTTCGGACTCCACCAGCTCCTTGAGCTGTTCGAAATCGGGAATATGTTCCAGTCGGGAAACATTGATCACCAGCGGCGCACAATTAAAAAAGTAGGGTGCCTGGGCCACTTTTTCGGCCAACAACTGACGTATCCGCTCAGGCTCGCCATCGCTGATATGCAACACAGAAATAGTGAAGGTGGTCCCTTTCAATTCGTTATCGCGCTCAACCATGAATCTTCCCCGAGGCAGAGATGCTAATCCGTTATTGTTATTCAATTCCTGATGTTATAGTTTGCCCCCATCAGAGGCAATAAACTCGTCGGATTATATCAATTTCCATGTTGTGTGCAGTCTATAAAAGTCGCAAAAAAGCCGAGACCTACCTTTTTGTTGAAAAAAGAGAGGATTTCTCCCGCGTTCCCGAGCCACTGCTGAGCGCATTCGGGCGTCCCGAGCTGGTGTTGATGACCAAGCTGGATCCGGCCAAGCCCTTGGGTCTGGCTGATGTTGGCAAGGTGATGGCCGCGCTGACCAACCAGGGGTTCTACCTGCAGGTGCCACCGCCCCCTGAGAATTTGCTGGAGCAGCACAAGGCCAGCCTGAAAAAACCAGCCTGAATATCCAGCCCCGTGGTGCGTACTGCCAAGCGGGGCTAATTCTTTGTGACTCTGCATGACGCATTCCGGCCCCGGTGAGGTTGCTTGCGATAATCCCGTGACAAGATCTGGCCAAATTAAACCCTCCCTTTGGTGATATTCACTTTTCGCTGTTTAAATAGAAAGTCAATCTGCTCCCAACACCATATCCTCAACCTTTGCTGGCGCTCACAAAAATAGCGAGTGGCGCACGCTCATATCCTCCATTTCAACGGCTATTGGCCCATTCATCGATTATTTTCAGCCCCTTCTTTGGGCGCTTTTGACCTCCACTGCTCGATGCGTTTTACATCAAATAGGGAGTAAAGAGGGCGGTGATAACTGTGCTAAAACCAGTTTGCGCGATGCGCTGTGGCCAAAATGATGAGCTAACCCCCTGTTTGTGTACTTGATTGTTTGCCCTGATCACGAAAGTGCCACATAGGAGGCAATCAATGTGGCGGCGTGATAATCCGCAGGGTGAGCGGTAACCGCGTCTTGCCAAACAAGGGTATGCCCAAAGTGGAGGGGATTGAGCTGAGGGGCCATCTCGATATCGATTAGTTGTGAAACCGTGACCGGGGCAAGATAGCGGGTAAAGGTTTCATGTTGGGGCGTAATGTCCCTTTCAATGCATTGAGAAGAGTTAATCAAGGGATGTAATTAGAGAGGCATTTAGACAAGGCAATCCGCATTGTGGTGGCGTAGCAGGGGTATATCAGCAACGCCCTACAGTGAAATGGTCGGTATGCCGGTATAAGTGCCCTGCATCCCATTCGGGCAATAAAAAAGGCGGGATATCCCGCCTTTGTTCAGATGAGGGTCGCAACCCTTATTTATTCGCAAGCAACCTGCATCACCTTGATGGCCAGACCGCCACGGGAGGTTTCACGGTACTTGGAGTCCATGTCCTTGCCGGTGATGTACATGGTCTCGATCACCTTGTCCAGAGAGACGCGCGGCTTGGAGGTACGACGCAGGGCCATACGGGAGGCGTTGACTGCCTTCATGGCTGCGATGGCGTTACGCTCGATGCAAGGCACCTGTACCTGACCGGCAACCGGATCACAGGTCAGACCCAGGTTGTGCTCCATGCCGATTTCGGCGGCTTCGCAGACGTGCTCCGGGCTACCGCCCATCAGCTCGGTCAGACCGGCAGCGGCCATGGAGCAGGAGACACCCACTTCACCCTGACAGCCCACTTCGGCGCCGGAGATGGAGGCGTTCATCTTGTAGAGGATGCCGACGGCACCGGCAGCCAGATAGAAACGGGTATACTCGTCGCGGCCAACCGGCTGGATGAACTTGTCGTAGTAAGCCAGTACGGCCGGAATGATACCGGCAGCGCCGTTGGTCGGGGCTGTGACCACGCGGCCACCGGCAGCGTTCTCTTCACTCACCGCCAGAGCGAACATGTTGACCCAGTCAACGATGTTCATCGGGTCGCTCGAGAGGTTCTCGTTGGTGTTGAGCTGACGGTAGAGCGGTGCGGCACGACGGGGTACGCGCAGCGGGCCGGAGAGAACGCCTTCGGTACGGCAGCCGCGCTCGATACCTTCACGCATGGTGTTCCAGATCTTGCCGAACTTCTTGTAGATCTCTTCCGGAGTGTTGAAGCACTTCTCGTTTTCCATCATCAGGGCAGAGATGGAGAGACCGGTTTGGCTGCAATGGGCAACCAGCTCGGCAGCGCTCTTGAACGGATAGCGTACGGACATGTCGCCGCTGTCAGCCTTGCCGAAGTTCTCTTCGTCAACGATGAAACCGCCACCGATGGAGTAGTAGGTCTTGCTGTAAACCACTTCATCTTCGATCAGGGCGGTCAGCTTCATGCCGTTTTCGTGCAGCGGCAGGGCTTCGTCGTGGAATACCATGGCGTCACGCGGGAAGCTGACGGTGTGGCAGTGCAGGCCGATCGGCAGGCGCTCGGTCTGCTCAACACGGGAGATAAACTCGGGGATGGCATCGATATCGACATTTTCCGGCAGGTTGCCAGCCAGGCCCATGATGATGGCAGTGTCGGTATGGTGGCCTTTGCCGGTCCAGGAGAGGGAGCCGTAAACATCGACATTGATCCGGGTTACATCGCGGATCTTGCCGCCCGCGCGCAGCTCGTCAACAAACTGTTTGGCCGCTTTCATCGGGCCAACAGTGTGGGAAGAAGAGGGGCCTACACCGATTTTGAAGATATCAAAAACGCTGATCATGTCACTATTACCTCAGGGTAGAAGGGGGCGGCATGCCCACTCACAGAAATTTGGGAGATCCATGGAACGCGCTTGTCAGCGCAGGTCACAGAACCAGATAACCGTAGTGTAACGGCTCCAGACCTAAAAAAAGTTGAAATAGATCTATTTTTGTTGAATCTGAGGCGCGAGTATAAAATTTATTTTTGTGCTTATCCATTTTGTTAAGCGTTTGCCCATAAAAATACCCGGCGATGCCGGGCATTTCGGAACCAAATGGAGTCATTTGCCGTTTTTTAACATTCGGTAATGTTAACGGCGAGGCCGCCACGGGCCGTCTCCTTGTATTTGGTCTTCATGTCGTTGCCGGTCTCCCACATGGTCTTGATCACCTTGTCGAGCGACACCTTGTGCTCACCGGTGCCGCGCAGGGCGAGGCGAGCAGCATTAATCGCCTTGACCGCCCCCATGGCGTTGCGCTCGATACAGGGCACCTGCACCAGTCCGCCAATGGGATCGCAGGTGAGGCCGAGATTGTGCTCCATGCCTATTTCGGCGGCGTTCTCCACCATGGCCGGACTGCCCCCCAGCAGTTCGGTCAGCGCGCCGGCCGCCATGGAGCAGGCCACGCCCACTTCACCCTGACAGCCCACTTCTGCTCCGGAGAGGGAGGCGTTCTTCTTATATAAGATGCCGATCGCTGCCGCAGTGAGGAAGTAGCGGATCAGCGTCTCGTCATCCACCTTGTGAACGAAGCGATCGTAGTAGTGCAGCACGGCGGGGATGATGCCCGCAGCGCCATTGGTGGGGGCGGTGACCACCCGGCCACCGGCGGCGTTCTCTTCGTTGACCGCCAGCGCAAAGAGATCGACCCACTCCATCACCATCAGCGGATCCTTGTTGAAGTTGGTCTCGCAACTGAGCTGGCGGAACAGCCCCGGGGCGCGGCGCCGAACCTTGAGGCCGCCCGGCAGCACCCCTTCGCTTTTGCAGCCTCGCTCGACGCAGCCCTGCATCGCCTGCCAGATCTTGCGCAGCCCCGCTTTTATCTGCTCATCGCTGCGAAATACCCGCTCATTGGCGAGGATAAGCCCCGAGATGGATAGGCCGCTCTCCTGACAGTGGGCCAGCAGTTGGGCGCCGCTGTCGAACGGGTAGGGGACAGGATGTTCGGCATCAGACTTGGCGGCCTCTTCTTTGGCGGTGGCAAAGTGGCTCTCTTCAATGATGAAGCCGCCCCCGATGGAGTAGTAGGTCTGGCTGAAGCGCAGGTTTTCCTCTTTATCAAAGGCCCGCAGAGTCATGCCATTGGTGTGGGCCGGCAGGGTTTTACGGCGGTTGAAGATGATGGCACCGGTGCGGGGAAAATGGCTTGGTTGTTCGCCTGCCAGCTGCAGGTTCTGCTCCTTTTCCACTCGAGCCAGAATGGCGGGAATCGCATCGATATCGACCGATTCCGGTTCAAAGCCCGATAGCCCCAGAATGATTGCCTTGCCGGTACCGTGCCCTTTGCCGGTCTGGCCCAGCGAGCCGTAACACTCCACTTCGACCCGCGTGACTTGTTGCAGATGCCCTTGCAGTTTGAGCTGCTGGACGAAGGCGTAAGAGGCACGCATTGGGCCGACAGTATGGGAAGAGGAGGGGCCAATTCCGATGGAAAACAGGTCAAACACGCTGATCATGACATCAATCCGGTGATGGTTTATGTCTGTTTATTCTAGGATTTTTGACGTGGATGGAAAGCGGGGATGTGCGGTGCTGTGACATGGACACAGATAATGGGGCTGGGGATTGCCCAAGACGGTTGAAGGGGCTGATCCCCTTCAACCGGCCTGATCAGTCGAGAAATTCGCACAGATAGGCAGTGGGAGTTTTCACTTCCAGTTTGAAGGAGGAGTGACCGGCCACCAGGAAGGATTCACCCTGGTTGTAGGTGTGCCACTCATCTTCATCAGCCAGCTGAATGGTGAGGGCGCCCTTGATCACTGTCATCCGTTCGGGGGCGGCGGTGTTGAACAGGTAGTCACCGGCGTTCATCACCCCGACGGTTGATTTCTCGCCTTTTTGTTCGAAACCGATGGATTTTACATTTCCGTCGAAATACTCGTTAACTTTCAGCATCTTTACATCCCTGTGTGTACGTTTGTGCAGCCAAACTAGCACAATCTTTTGCCAGTTGTCATGGGGGATGAGGTAAAAATCGCCGAGACCGCTTTGAATCTTCACTTTTTCGCAAACTTATTAATAGCCAAGGTTAATGATTTGCTGATTTAAAACAGCAATTAAATGTGAGATAACACGCGCAAACAGGGGAATGGGCAGCCGCTCATTCCCCTGTTTGGTTAATTGCACTGGGAAAAGTGTGAATTTTGCTACATAAAGGAACATATTGTGTTAACTAAAGGACTCATTAAAAACATCGGCTTCCAGGTTGTGGTCGCCATGGTACTGGGCGCAGTGGTCGGCGCGTTCATGGGTGAACAAGCCACCGTGTTTGCACCGCTCGGTACCCTGTTTATCCAGCTGATCAAGATGCTGGTGATCCCGCTGGTGGCGGTAGCCATCCTCTCCGGCGCCGCCAATCTGGGCGCCAGCCCGGCTGCGGGCAAGATCGGGGCAGCGACGCTGGCCTTCTTCCTCGTGACCTCAGCGTTGGCCGTGTTGCTGGCGCTGGTGATGGGGCAGATCTTCAAACCGGGTGTCGGGGTCGATTTCGCTTCCGTCGCCTCCATGTTTGGCGGTGACTACGCCGATAAAGGGGCGCTGCCGGATGCAGTCGCCACCCTGCTTGGCATGATCCCCACCAACGTCTTCAACTCCCTCAACGAAGCGAACATCCTGCAGATCCTGGTGTTCTGCATGTTCCTCGGCATTGCGCTGGCCAAACAGCCGCGCGAGCGGGCCAAGCCACTGGTCGATGGGCTCAATACTCTGGTGGATGCCTTCGTCTGGATGATCAATAAGGTGATGATCATCGCGCCGCTCGGGGTGTTCGGTCTGATGGCGGAAGCCATCGGTACCTATGGCTTCGACGTGCTGACCCTGGTGCTCAAGCTGTTCGTGGTTTATGTGGCTGCCATCCTCATCTTCGGCTTCGTGGTCTATCCGCTGCTGGTGATGATGTTCTCCAACACGCCGGTGATGAAGTACCTCTCTGCCATGAAGAAGCCGCAGATCGTGGCCTTCTCCACCGCCTCTTCCATGGCGACCCTGCCGGTCAATATGGAGACCTGCGAGCATGATCTGAAAGTGACCAACGCGACCGCCTCCTTCGTGTTGCCGCTGGGTGCCACCATCAACATGAGCGGCAACGCCATCTATTACGGTCTGGTCGCCATCTTCTTCGCGCAGGTTTACAACATCGATCTGAGCGTTGGTGCCTGGGCGGCCATCATTGTGACCTCCACTCTGGGGGCGATCGGTCAGGCCGGTGTGCCGGGCCCAAGCTTCCTGGTGGTTGCCGTGCTGCTGGCGGCCGGGATCCCCATTGAAGGGTTGCCGCTGCTGTTCGCGCTGGATCGACTGTTCGATATGATCCGCACTTCCCTCAATATCACCGGCGATGCGGCCTGTGCTGTCATTGTTGACCGCTTCAGCCCGGAATATGACCCAGAGCGCTGGAACAAAGCATAACTGCTTTGAGCTGGGCTGAGATATAACAGCCTCAAGCTGACATTGCGTAAGCGAGCCCCTGCCATGATGGCGGGGGCTTTTTTATATCTGCCGGACAAGTATCAGAGCAAAGGTGTGCACAAGAGATTGCTGACGGATTTAGCTGTGTTGAATGGAGAGCACAGGAGGGGAAAGCATCAGTTGTGGGCATGGGCCGTATGGCGTCAACCGGCCTGTTGTAGATGCCGGGGTAGAGGATTGTCAAACGGCGGGTAACAAAAAGGGGAGCCTTGCTCCCCTCGGATATGATCTGCTGCTGGTTCTATTCCATCCAAACAGAGTGTGGTTAAACCATCCTGGTTACACCCTTGTGGCGAAAAAAAACAGCGTCAACGTGATGAAATCATATCTATGTTGACCATCTCGGCATTATTACTGAAAAGCGCCAGTTGGTGGCGATTAAACAGACATGGCAAAGAGGGTCGGTCCGGATTGATGCCTCTCTATCCGGCTCAGAACTGTGACAGTGAGGGCAGAGAGACAGCAACCAGGGTGAAAAACACCGTGAAAACGGCAGTAACGACAAACTCTTTCATTTTTCTCTCCCTAAGTTGTTGGTTGATGTAGTCAAGATACCATAACAAGGGGGTAAAACAAGGTGTAAATTGATAAAATAGCTTCTTTGTGTGTGTGGTTAGTTGAGATGGCTATTTTTGTCATATTGAGCTGATTTTATCACCTACTCTGGTATGTCAGGCATTCAAGATTCTGCCTTCATGATTATTTCATTTAAATTCAATTGGTTGTTGAGCTGCTGGTTGGTTTGGTGATGGGCTTTGTATGGAGCTCAAGTGGCATTTTATAAGTTTTCACCCTTGTAATAGTGTCATTGAGGCCATAAAAAGTGTGCAAGACCATAGTTTGACGATTCCTGACGTAGATAGCCCATCCAAAAGAAGTCTATGGAGAGAGTCTGGTTGCCAACCCTTGTCGCACCATCACTTTATCAGTCCAGAGTCTCCGCATTTTTACAGCAAAACACTGGGGGCATAGGGAGGAGAGCCGTGCATCGGGGGGATACAGAGTAGCAGCTGGCTGTTTTATCACCGCCAATTTCCCCGTTGGCCTCGGAATAGACATGGCCGCAGCAAGAGTGAGGTGGGCAATAGGCCAGAGGCGTATTCTCTGGCTGGGCTGGGCTGGGCTGGGCTGGGCGCGAGTAGCGATTTGCGTAGCCGGTGCATCTGCGTGAGTCATGTGAGTGCAATACGAGAGCTGCGCCGGAGCATGGTTGGGTAAGATATCTGCGTCCCTTCTACAAGATTGAGATATAAAAAGCGGCGTATGACGAGGAGGCTGAACAAACTGGTTTCAGGGGCGACAGAGCACAGGTCAACGCAATCCGGTTCGCAGTGATAAAACATCCACGACAATACCGGAACTCTGTTCGTAGGCTGAAGCCGGTTGCTGTGAGGAGGGGAAGGCTGGTGATCAGTCAGATGGCGCAAGGGTTGGAAATCAGGCAACCCGTATGGTGAGGGCCACACAGCGTGCCGATGCCCCCGTTTTTGCAAGATATTAAAAAACCCTCCGATGGAGGGTTTTTGTCATCAACAGCCGGTAAAAAGCCGCGAGGCTTAGAACAGGGTGGTGGAGAGGTTGTAAAGCTCCTGATCGAACGGACGCTTCATATTCTCGATGCAGTCGATGATGTCGTGGTGGACCAGCTCGTTGCGCTGGATACCGACGCAGCGACCACCGTGACCAGCCAGCAGCTGCTCAACGGCGTAAGCCCCCATACGGCTGGACATGATGCGGTCACGGGCAGTCGGGGCACCGCCACGCTGGATATGACCCAGGATGGTGGCGCGGGTTTCACGACCGGTCAGGGCTTCGATGTCCTTGGCCAGCGCGTTCACGTCGGTAACGTGCTCGCAGATGGTGATGATGGCGTGCTTCTTGCCTTTGGCTTCGCCTTCCTTGATCTGCTTGAGCAGCTTCTCTTTGTCGAAAGCCACTTCCGGTACGATCACATATTCGGCACCACCGGCAACGGCGGCGGACATGGCCAGATCGCCACAGTGGCGGCCCATGATCTCGACCACGGAGATACGGTGGTGGGAGCTGCAGGTGTCGCGCAGACGGTCGATGGCGTCAACCACCACGTTCAGAGCAGTATCAAAACCGATGGTGAAGTCGGTACCGGCGATGTCGTTGTCGATAGTGCCCGGCAGGCCGATGCAGGGGAAACCCTCTTCGGTCAGCTTCTTGGCACCCATGTAGGAGCCGTCACCACCGATGACGACCAGCGCATCGATACCGTGTTTTTTCAGGTTTTCGATCGCTTCGGCGCGCACTGCGGGGTCTTTGAAAGCAGGGAAACGGGCGGAGCCGAGGAAAGTACCACCACGGTTCACCACGTCGGAAACGCTGTGACGCTCCAGCTTGACGATGCGATCCTGGTGCAGGCCGAGGTAGCCATCATAAATACCGTAAACTTCCAGGCCATGATGCAAACCGGCGCGAACCACGGCGCGAATGGCTGCGTTCATACCGGGTGCGTCGCCACCACTGGTCAAAACACCAATACGTTTGATTTGTTTGGTCATGAGTGCCTCTGGATCTGAGTTGTCAAATACGAATGTTTAAATAGACAAGCCACTTTTACTATATCGGCTTTCATATGGGATGCGGGGGCCACCATAGGAAAAGCGATACAAGAGAGGGGACGAGCCCCTCTCTTTGCCGTAATCAGCGATTACTTGGCTGCGCCAGCGATGATCTGGGAGAAGTCATCCACTTTCAGGGACGCACCACCGACCAGGCCACCGTCGATGTCCGGCTGACCGAACAGGTCGGCTGCAGTGGCGCCAGTGACGGAACCGCCGTACAGGATCTGTACTTTGGCAGCAACGGCGCCATCAAAACCGGCCAGGTACTGACGGATGTGAGCGTGAACGGACTGAGCGATCTCCGGAGTGGCAGTCTTGCCAGTACCGATGGCCCATACCGGCTCGTAAGCGATAACGGCGTTGTTGAAGGAGGCGATGCCGCAACGGTCGATAACAGCTTTCAGCTGGGTCTCAACCACGTTCTTGGTCACGCCGGCTTCGAACTGCTCCAGAGTTTCACCGATGCACAGAACCGGCACCAGGCCGCCTTTCTGGATGGCTTCGTACTTGGCAGCAACCACGTCGTCGGTCTCTGCGTGCAGGGTACGACGCTCGCTGTGGCCGACCAGAGAGTAGGTGCAACCAAAGGCTTTCAGCATGGAGGGGGCGTTTTCGCCGGTGAAGGCACCAGACTCGTGAACGTCAGCGTTCTGGGCACCGTAGGCAATCTTGCTGCCAGCGGTCAGTTGCTCAACCAGACCCAAAAAGATAACCGGCGGGCAGACGGCGACTTGCACAGAAGGATGAGCGGCAGCAGCCGGGGTCAGTCCTTTGATCAGAGCTTCTACAGAAGCCTTGGTGCCGTTCAGTTTCCAGTTACCCATTACCAGGTGCTGTCTCATCTTGTATATCTCCTAGGCATTTGATTGCGCGACATTATATGAATTGAACCGAGCCCAAGATAGCTGACCCGGCGGCAAATGACGTAATTTTTTTTCGCTTTCCTGATCCAAATCAGGAATGAAACGCTTGATCGCTCATTCGTTAACCTGCCCCCGCAAGCGAGCCCACCATACCCCAATCCATTCGTGGATGGCAGCTTCGGAATACATCAAATAACGCCCTTTGGGTAAATAACTGTAGAGCGGCTGGGGTACCTGGCTCTGCTTGGCGGTGTAATCGGTGGGGGCCGGCACGGCCTTGAGTCCCTGACCCTGATAGAGGGCTATGGCACGTGGCAAATGAGTGGCCGAACTGACCAGCGCCACCTCTTTTCCTTTCAGATGGCGGCTGATACTGACCGCTTCATCATGAGTGTCTTTGTTGTTTTCAAACAACGTCATCCGCGAACGGGGAATGCCGAGGCTCTCTGCCATCCGGGCATTGACCTCGGCATTGGAGAGGGTATCCCCCGACACATAGCCGGAGAACACCAGCTCGGCGTCCGGATAGGCCTGGGCGAGGCGAACCCCTTCGAGGGTGCGGGCCAGGGCGATATTGTTCTGCCAACTGCGCATCGGCACCGCCGGGTCGCTGACATGACCATTGCCGAGCACCACGATGGCCTCGATGTTGGGATGCTGGCTCACCTCGAATGGCGGGTAGGTCTGCTCCAGCCCGCGGGCCAGTTCATAGCTCACCGGCCGCATCCCCATCAGCGCCACAATGAGCAGCGAGAGGGTGGCCAGCAGCTTGCCGGTTTTCTGAAAACGGGTGAACCAGAGCAGCAGCAGGGCGAGCAGCAGCAGGGAGAGGGAGAAGGGGAGCGGCATCAACAGCTGACCAAGCCACTTTTTGAGCACAAACACGGCAGACACTTCCTTGAGTTTTCAGCAAATTCGGGATGTGACAGAATACCTCTCTTTTTTGGGATGGCCACAACCCTGTGGCGCTAATGTTGAGTTTCTCCTTGAAGCACGATCAGAGTTTTGACGGGCGCGCCGACAAGTTCGCCCGCAACATTTACGACTCCACCAAGGGGCGCATCCGCACCACCATTGTCTGGAGCGACATCGAAGCCTGCCTGGCCCGCCTTGGCAATCGACCGCTGCGCATCCTCGATGCGGGGGGCGGTTTCGGCTATTTTGCCCAGAAGCTGGCGGCCATGGGCCATCTGGTGGAGCTGTGCGATCTATCAGCAGAAATGCTGGAACTGGCCCGCAGCCAGATCGCCGAGAAGGGGCTGGAAGACAAAATTCGTCTCATCCATTGCCCCATTCAGGATCTGAAGCAACACGTGACCGGTACCTTTGATCTGGTGCTCTGCCATGCGGTGCTGGAGTGGCTCGCCGAGCCGCGCCAGACCTTGCTGGGTCTGTTCCCTTTCGTCAATGCCGGGGGCATACTGTCGCTGCTTTTTTACAACCGTCATGGCTTGCTGTTCCAGAGCCTGGTGGTGGGCAATTTTGACTATGTGCGCCTTGGCCTTCGCAAGAAGCGCCAGACTGCGCTTACGCCCACCAATCCCCAGCTGCCGGAGCAGGTCTATGACTGGATTGGTCGCGGGGGGCTGCGCATCATCGGCAAGACCGGGGTGCGGGTGATCCACGACTATATGCGTCACAAGCAGGATCAGGTGGAGAAGTTCGACGATCTGCTGGCCATGGAGCAGCAATATTGCCGTCAGGAGCCTTTTGTCTCCCTCGGTCGCTATATCCATGTGATGGCCCAGAAGCCGGCCAGCTGATTGCTCGCGGTTCACGTCGATGTGAACCATGTTTTCGATGCTACCGGATGTAGCCGCGCGCACGATTTTGCGCCCAATACAACAACGAGATGACAACATCATGATGAGTACATCCCGTACCCTGCCCGAAATGGTGGGATGGGTCAGGCAGGAGGGGTTGGCGTTGAGCCTGCCAACCGACCGGCTGGCCTTTCTGATTGCAATCAAGACCCTGTCCGAAGATGAGTCGGACCTGTCGGAAGCAGCTCTGCACGATGCCTTCGGCTATGTCAGCAGCGCCTTCGGCCAGATGGACGAGACCCTCACCGGTCGCGCCAACAACGCCATCAACGATCTCATTCGCCAGCAGCTGCTGTCGCGTTTCAACACCGACATGGTGGCGGGGGAGAGCCTCTACCGCCTGTCACGCCTGGGTGTGAGCATCGTCGACTTCTTTATGGATCAGCGTCAGGTTGACTCCATCAAGCTCTCCATTCTGCTCGAACACCTGGCTGCCGAGCTCGATACCGCCCGCAAGGCGGCGCTCGAGACCAACACCCGCGAGCAGTGGGATGCCGAGGTGCTGCCGCGCCTCACCTTCTCGCTGGAAGAGACCTTGGGGCGGATCGATCTCACCCAGCGCGCCATGGATGAGCAGCAGAATCAGGTCAAAAGCGAAATCGCGGCCCTGCTGACCCAGAACTGGGTCGATGCCATTCACAGCTGCGAAAAGCTGCTGCACGAGACCGGCCAGACCCTGCGCGAGCTGCAGGATACCCTGGACGCTGCTGGCCACCGCTTGCAGGCGGGGCTGCTCAACATTCAGGAGGCGGCGCAGGGGCGCGACGATCTGTTCCACGTAGAGGAGCTCACCCACGCCTTGCAAGGGCGGCTCGACGTCATCACCAGCTGGGGTCAGCAGTGCATCGAGCTCTGGTCCCGCTACGACAGGCACGTCCACAAATTTATCCGCAACGCCATCGACATGGACAAGAACCGCGCCTTCAGCCAGCGGCTGCGCGAGTCTATCCGCAACTTCGAGCAGCACAACTGGCAGTTGCGGGTGGCCGAAGAGCCCCGTCTGCTGGAGCTGCGCGACGAAACCATCGCCATCCACGACGAGGAGGTGACCGGCGAGGTGCCCCTCGAGATGGAGTACGTCGAGATGGTGGACATCAACCAGGAGCTGGCCGAGCGCATCGAGCGCTATCTGGCCCGCTACCCCGAGCAGGGGCAGCAGCTGGACTTGGCCGATGTGCTGCGGGAATACCTGCTGGACTACCCGGCTCATGCCCACTTCGATGTGGCGCGTCTTCTGATCGACCAGGCCGTGCGCCTGGGCCATGCCAGCGGCGAGCGCGAACTGCATCGCCAACCCGCATGGAAACCCATTAACCAAGCTGGATCCAAGGTTCAGGCCTATGTCATTGATCAATACTGAGTTTCCCTTGCCGCTGCGGCTTGCAGAGGCGATTGCCAACCCCTTGTTTCCGCGCATCGACACCGCCTTGCGCTCCGGTCGCCACATCAGTGCCGACGAGTTCGAGCAGCATTCGGCGCTGGTCGAATATCACAGCGAGCTGGAGATCTTCTACGGCCGCTATCAGGTGGAGCTGATCAAGGCGCCGGAAGGCTTCTTTTACCTGCGCCCGCGTCCGAGCTCCGACATCGGCACCACAGTGCTCTCCGAGCTCGATATGCTGGTGGGCAAGGTGCTCTGCTACCTCTACCTGAGCCCGGATCGTCTGGCTTCCGAAGGGGTATTCGCCATGGCCGAGCTGCAGGAGGAGGTGCTGAGCCTCGCCGATGAGAAGCAACTGCTGCGGATGGTCAACAGCCGCTCTGGCGGTACCGATCTCGACAAGAAGAAGCTGCTCGAAAAGATCCGCACCTCCATGCGCCGTCTGCGCCGCCTTGGCATGATCACCGCCCTTGGCAACGGAGATAAATTCCGGGTCAACGAATCGGTGTTCCGTTTCGCCGCCGATGTGCGCTCCGATGAAGATCCGCGTGCCGTTCAACTGCGGATGATCCAGGAGGGTGAAGCCATCTTCCACGACGACGAAATGCCGAGCAGCGACTCGCTCTTTGATGACATCGAGGCGGATCTCGATGAAGAACAACTGGATCTGGAGGTATAACCGGTGCGAGGCAAGTTCAAATCCCTGACCATGGTCAACTGGAACGGCTTCTTTGCCCGGACCTTCGATCTTGACCAGCTGGTCACTACCCTTTCTGGCGGCAACGGCGCGGGCAAGTCCACCACCATGGCGGCCTTTATCGCAGCGCTCATCCCCGACCAGTCACTGCTCCATTTCCGCAACACCACGGAAGCAGGATCGAGCAGCGCCTCCCGTGACAAAGGGCTCTACGGCAAGCTGCAGCGCGGCCACTGCTATTCCCTGCTGGAAGTGATGAACAGCCGCGAACAGCGGATCTGGGTCGGCGTGCACCTCGAGCAGGTGGCCAACCGCGACAACAAGGTCAACATCACCCCGTTTGCGCTGGTGGATGTGCCGGATAATCTGGCACCGACCGATCTGCTGCTGGAGAAGCTCGATGGCGGCAAGGGGCGGGTGCGCGCCTTTACCGATCTGAAAGGGGCGGCCGCCGAGCTGGGGGCGCTGAAAGTCGCCAAATTCAATACGGTGACCGACTATCACAACTTCATGTTCGAGTTCGGCATCACCCCGAAGAAGCTGCGTGATCAAAAAGATCGCGGCAAGTTCTACCGCCTGATCGAGGCCTCCCTCTACGGCGGTATCTCCTCGTCCATCAGCCGTTCTCTGCGTGAATACCTGCTGCCGGAGAACTCCGGGGTGCGCAAGGCGTTTGCAGACATGGAGGCGGCCATCTATGAAAACCGCCGCACGCTGGAGGCCATCAAGGAGACCCAGGGTCAGCGGGATCTGTTCAAGAACCTGATCACCGAGACCACCCACTATGTGGCCGCTGACTATGTGCGCAATGCCGCCGAGAAGAGCCGCCTCTCCGAGCTGGCCCTCAAGGCGCGCCAGGAGCTGGCCGACAAGCGCCGTATTCTGGCCGAAGAGAAACAGCGCGCCATCTATCTGGCCGACGAGGTGGAGCAGCTCACCAACCGCGAAAAATTGCTGACCGACGAGCTGGAGTCTGCCTCCGAGCATCTGGCCAAGGTGATGGCCGCAGTCAGCTTGCAGAAGAAGATCGAGATGTACCGCGCCGATCTGGCGGATCTCTCTGACAAACTCGAGCAGCAGCAAGCGGTGGTGGAGGAGATCCACGGCCAGCTGCTGGAAGTGGAAGAGCGCAAGGAGTTGGCGCAGGCAGAAGTCGACAGCCTCAAGACCCAGCTGGCCGATTACCAGCAGGCGCTCGATATTCAGCAGACCCGCGCCATCCAGTACCGTCAGGCGGTGCAGGCCCTCGATGCTGCCCGCGAGCAGTGCGAGCTGCCGGGGCTGACCGCCGAGCAGGCGAGCGACACCCTGCACCAGTTCCGCGCAGCCGAGCAGAGTCTCACCAGCCGGGTGCTGGGGGCCGAGCAGCAATTGGCGCTGGCCAAGGCGGCGGTGGCCGAGCATGAAGCGGCGTTGGCGCTGCTGCTCAGCATCGCCCCCGAAACAGTGCGCGAGGCCGCCTGGCCCACCGCGCAGGCGCTGCTCAAGCGTCACATCGAAGACAAGGCGCGCATCGCGCAGGGGCAGGGGCTGCGTGCAGCGCTGGCTCGCCTCGAGAAAGAGAGCGAAAGCCAGAAGAGCCTCTTCAAGCTGCGTGACGAGCTGCAGCAGGCCTCTGGCCAGCTTATCGCCAGCAGCGATGAGCTGGAGATCTTCCTAGAAGCCCAGCGCACTCGTCAGGAGGAGCTCTCCGAGCAGCAGGCGGAGGTGAACCAGCGCCGCGCCAGCCTCGAGCATCAAGGCACCCAGCTGGGCCGTGATATTGCGGAGCTGACCAAGTTGGCGCCGCGCTGGCTGAAATCCTTTGAAAAACTCGAGCAGCTGCGCGAGCAGAGCGGTTTGCCGCTCGCCACCGCCGAAGAGCTTTCGGCCGGTATGCAGACTGTGCTCGACAAGGAGCGCGAGTTCGAGCAGGAGAGCAACCGCATTGCGGCGCAGAAACAGGCGCTGGAGCTGCAAATTCGCAACCTGCAACTGGGGGCAGGCGAGGCGGATCCCCGTCTTGCCCGTATCGCCGAGCAGGTGGGGGGCGTGCTGCTCTCCGATGTTTATGACGACATCTCCATCGACGATGCCCCTTACTACTCCGCGCTCTACGGCCCGGCTCGCAGCGCTCTGGTGGTGCTCGACCTTGAGGGCGCCATCGAGCGGCTGAAAAAGCTGGAAGATTGCCCGGAGGATATCTACCTGATTCAGGGCAACCCCGACTCCTTTGACGAGGATCTGGTGGAAGCGGACGAGCTGGGGGACGCCGTGCTGGTGCGCACCAGCAAGCGTCAGGTGCGTTTCTCCCGCTACCCCGAGCTGCCGCTGTTTGGTCGCGCCGCCCGGGAAAAACGGATCGAGCAGCTCGACCTTGAGCGCGAAGGTCTCATCGAGGGTTACGCCAAGGCCGCCTTCGAGCAGCAGAAGTACCACCGTCTCTACGGTCACTTCCGCGACTTTATCGGCCAGCATCTGGATATCGCCTTCCGCCCCGACCCCGAAGCCGAAGTGCAGGCCAAGCAGGCCGAACTGCGCGCGCTGCAAGGGGCCATCGGTGAGTGCGACAAGCAGCTGGCTGAAGCCAAAGCTGCGGCCGCCCAGTTGACCCGCCATATCCAGCTGGTGCAGGGGATGCTGCCGTTTGCCCACCTGTTTGCCGAAGCCGATTTGGCGGCTCGCCTCGAGGCGGCACACGCCGATGTGGAAGCGCTGAAGCAGGCCGAAGCCTTTATCGCCAAACACGGGAAATCGCTGGAAAAACTGGAAACCATGGTGCAGGTGCTGCGTCAGGATCCGCAGGATCTGGCCGCGCTGCAGGCTGCCTATGATGAGGTGAGCGACCTGCTGGCCGAGCAGAAGCGCCGTTGCTACGCTCTCGATCAGCTGGTGGCCCGCCTGCCGCACTTTGCCTATCAGGATGCGCAAGACCTGCTGGGCAAGGCGTCCGAGATGAGCGAGCGGCTCAAAGAAAAGCTCAAGGCGGCCGAGCTGGCTGCCCGCACTGCCGGCGAGCAGCACAAGCAGATTGCCCAGCGTCACACCGAGGCGTTGCAACTGCGTACCGCGCTCAACTCCAGCGTCGAGGCCAAGCGCCAGACCCTGACCGAGTTCGAGCAGGAGCTGGCGGCCATGGGGCTGACCCTCTCTGACGATATGGAAGAGAAGGCGCGCGCCCACAAGAAAGAGATTGAAGAGCTGCTGATCCGCACCCGTTCCCGTCGCACCAGCGCCGAGGCACAACTGCAGGTCACCAAGCGCGAGATCGAATCCCTCGGTGGTCGTCTCAAGCTGGAAGGCAAGGATTACTTCAGCGCCCGTAAATCCCTGGTGGGCCACAAGGCGAGCTGGTCGCGGGTGGTGCGCCTGGCGCGGGAGACCGACGTCGAGAAGCGCCTCAACAAGCGCGAGCTGGCGTATCTTGACAGCGACGAGCTGCGCTCCATGTCGGACAAGGCCCTCGGCGCCCTGCGGGTGGCGGTGGCGCACGACGAGGCCCTGCGCGATGCGCTGCGTCTCTCCGAGGGCAATCGCAGCACCGAGCAGAAAGTGGCCTTCTACGTGCAGGTCTACCGCTACCTCAAGGATCGCATCCGCAACGACATCATCCGCTCCGATGATCCGGTCGAGGCGATCGAGGAGATGGAGATCGAGCTGGCCCGTCTGGCTGACGAGCTCAAGCAGCGGGAAACCCATCTGTCGCTCTCCTCCCACGAGGTGGCGGCCAAGATCACCAACATCATCCGCCGCGAGCAGAATCGCATCCGGGTGCTCAACCAGGGTTTGCAGAACATCGCCTTCGGTCTGGTGCGCGGGGTGCGCCTCAACGTCAATATCCGCGAGGCTCACACCCGTCTGCTGACGGCGCTGGCCGACCAAACCGCCATGCACAACGATCTGTTCGCCGACAAGGAGCTCAGTTTCTCCGAGGCGATGGCCAAGCTGTTCCAGCGCCTGAACCCGCAGATCGAGCAGGGGGATCGCAGCTATCAGGTGATGGGCGATGTGCTGCTCGACTATCGCAACTATCTGGAGCTGGAGATCGAGGTTCAGCGCGGGGCCGACGGCTGGCTGCGGGCCGAGAGCGGTGCGCTCTCCACCGGTGAGGCGATCGGTACCGGTCAGGCCATCCTGCTGATGGTGCTGATCAGCTGGGAGGAGGAGTCCCGCCGTCTGCGCGGCAAGGATATCGCCCCGTGCCGTCTGTTGTTCCTCGACGAAGCGGCCCGTCTGGATGGCAAATCCATCGCCACCCTGTTCGAGCTGTGCGAGCGTCAGGATATGCAGCTGCTTATCGCGGCGCCCGAGAACATCAGCCCCGAGAAGGGCACCACCTACAAGCTCATCCGCAAGGTGCAGGGCAAGCACGAACACGTGCATGTGGTGGGCCTACGTGGCTTCGGCTTTAGCGATGATAAGCTGATTGCCTGAGAGGTCTCTGGCCCATCCCGATACGGGATGACCGGTAAATAGGTTAAAGGGAGGCATTTGCCTCCCTTTTTACATGGAAGATATGGCAAAGTAGCCGCACCGTCGCTGCGGCCTGACAATAAGGCGAGAAGTTGCTTGCGAACATGCCGCCAGTGCCACCGGCCGCATCGAAGATGCAAAAATAGCGCAGAGTGGAAAGAAGAAGAGAGGAGAGGGGAAAGGTGCAACATATCCAGAAAGGGCTGCTGTTATCTCTTTGCCTGCTGCTGGTGGCCTGTAGCAGCCGTTATGACGAGAGCCACGGCGGCAGCTGGCGCGGCTATAGCGAGACCGGTTACGCCAGCTATTATGCCGACCGTTATCACGGTAAAAAGACCGCCAGCGGCGAGCTCTATCGCAACAACCGCAATAGCGCCGCCCATATGGAATTGCCCTTTGGCTCCATGGTGCGGGTGACCAACCTCGCCAATGGCAAGAGTGTAGTGGTCAAGGTCAATGACCGCGGCGCCTTTAAAAGTGGGCGCATTATTGATCTCTCCAAATCGGCTTTTAGCACCATCGGCAATATTCGCGATGGGATTATCAAAGTAAAAATAGAGGTGCTCTAGCAGTCCACTTGTTCAGTGGCGTGAACAGAGAGTCCGTTCTGAATGGCTATATCCTGCAAGTCTGCCCTCTTACACTGCTCCGTATCCAAGAGGTACACCCAATCGAAATACTTGAATGATTGATCTTATAACGGAGCAGATGAAGATGAATGAAGAGAAACTGGTGTCCATCGCAGTGCTTAAAGCTAGAGCCGGTATGAGGGAGCAGCTGCGCCGGGAGTTGATCAAGCTTATTGAGCCTACTCGGCACGAACCGGGTAACTTGGACTATGTGCTGTTTGAATTGCGGGATGAGCCAGGCACCTTTTACATGCGTGAGGCATTCGTCAGCCAAGCCGCGTTGGATAACCATTGTCAGACTGACTATTTTCAGGCCTTTGCCGCTCAGGCTGAGTCTCTGCTTGCAGAGCCACTGCAGCTTATTTTCCTGGATGAGGTCAGCTACTCTTAATCCATTCGGGCCAGGGGGCCCGATTTTTTATTCATATCTCAAGTGCGAGATAAGATGCGTTTCAAGCAAGTTATCATGCCAGTCTTTTGCCAGCCTGCATCTACTAATCCGCTGATTTTTAATTACTCTCTCCTGTTTATATCCAAGATGTTTTCATCTTCCTGTTAACGGATAAGATATCCAAATGAGAATTTAATTTGGGCTCAAGTTCAGTGGTAGTGGTATAACCTGCTATCGCAGGAAGGCATACCAAACGATGGTGCTGACCATCAGCGCGTTGATATGAGGTGGGCAGGGAGGACGAGAATGGGTATTGAGCTTGTAGATGTACCGCAAAGTGAATTTGAGCTGGTCTTTACTGCCGTGAAACAGGGGACTTTTCCCTATGTTGAGTCGCTCTTTGGCTGGGATGACCAATTTCAACGTGAACGGCTAGCCAGCTCCTATCTGCCGCAATGGTTTTCGTGGATCTTGCATGGGGGAGAACGCATTGGTTTGTTATGTAGCAAGCCATATGAGGATGCCCAGCATGTCCATCTGCTGATCATTTTCCCTCAGTATCAGGGGCGGCAGCTTGGCGCTGCCGTGATGGAACGGCTTCATCAGGAGGCTGAGCGTGAGGGCAAATGCCGGGTCACCTTGTCCAGCTTCACAGAGAACCATAGGGCGATACGGTTTTATCAACGCCTTGGTTACAACGTGGTCGAAGAGGATCAGGCGTTTGTCTCCATGTCCCGGCCGTTGGGCTGTGACCTCGGATTGAAAAAAGTGGTTAATGGAGAGTTGTGATGGCAATTTTGAATATTTTGACGGCTCCCGACCCCAAATTGAGGCTCAAGGCCGAGCGAGTTGAGGATATTGCTGCCGTACAGGGGCTGATCGATGACATGCTGGAGACCCTGTATGCGACGGAAAACGGGATTGGTTTGGCCGCTACTCAAGTCGGGCGTAAAGAGGCCGTCGTTATTATCGACTTGTCCGAGAGCAGGGATCAGCCGCTGGTTTTGATTAATCCACAACTGATAAGCGGTACTGACAAGGTACTTGGACAAGAGGGATGTCTCTCCGTGCCGGATTATTACGCGGATGTCGAGCGTTACAGCTCGGTGGTGGTATCTGCACTGGATCGAAAAGGCAATCCGATCACCATCGAGAGCAGCGATTTTTTGGCCATTGTCATGCAGCATGAAATTGATCATCTGGATGGCAACCTGTTCATTGATTACCTGTCACCGCTCAAGCGGCAGATGGCACTCAAACGCGTTAAAAAATCTCTGAAGTCCGCCAGCTAATGTTTGCAGATAGTGGCTGGCCGTTTTAGTTATGTGGAGAGCAGGCAGAATGAAAGTGGCAAGATGGAATGTCAGGGCACTGTTTGGCCGCAATAGCAATGAGGTGCGGGGACGTTATGGGCTGAAGGCTCTGCTGTTGCTGGGAACATTGTGGGTAGCACTCCCCGTATCAGCCGACGAAGAGCAGTTGCCGGCCGAATATCGCCCCTTTGTGCAGCAGTTGGTCGATGCGGCGGAAGCCCGGGATCATCAGGCCCTTGCCAATCAAATGAAATACCCCTTCAAGCAGGAGTATCCCATTCCCGCCATTAAAAACGCGTCGGAGATGCTGACCCGTTTCGACGAGGTATTTGATGACGCCATATTAAAAAGCATCGCTACCTCCCGGGTCGGGCAGGATTGGCAGACCATGGGCTGGCGCGGCATCATGCTGGGCAGTGGCGAGGTCTGGATGGATTTTGATGGCAAGGTGATCGGTATCAATCATCAGACGGCGCTGGCAGCCAAATTGAAAGCCGAGCTTATCGCCAGGCAGAAGAGCGGTCTGCATCCCAGTGTGCGGGAGTACAAGAGCCCCGAGCTGATGTGGCAGACCGAGAAATTTACCATCCGCATCGACGAGCTGGACGATGGCCACTATCGCTACGCCTCCTGGGCCAAAGGCAAGACGCTCGCCGACAAGCCGGATCTGGTGCTGAAAAATGGCACCGTCAGGGTGGAGGGGACGGGGGGCAATCATACCTATCTCTTCACGAGCGGCCCCTATCGCTACGAGTGCGTTGTCACCGTATTGGGTGAGCGAGGCGTGCCACCAGGTGAGTTGGTGGTCTATAAAAACTACGCCGAGATAGTGCACCAACCTGTGATCAAGGTGCTGTGACAGCAAACCCACATAAAAAGAGAGCAAGGAGCGGCCAGGTGCCGCTCTTTTGCTTTCGCTAACTGACAGATGATTCGCTAGCTTTGCGGCACCCTGACCCCTTTATCGAGATAGAGGCTGCTGTAGTGGGCGCGGTGGGTGACAAACATCACCTGATGGCGGCTGCCGTCGGAGAGGATAATAAAATCGCCCGCCTGGGCAGGGCTTTGCAAGGAGACCTCCTGCTCGGGGGCGGTCAGGCGATCGACATCTTCCTTGAAGGTGAGGGTGTAAGAGTACATATGGCGCTCCACTGCTGGCTCATATCAAACACTCCGTTGAAGGTAGTTGCTGGCATGGGCGCGCGCGGCGCCCGATTGGCGCTGTTAGACCAAATATCAGCGATGAGAACGTGCGTGGCTTCAGTCGGGTTGTTCTGCTGAGGTGCGCTTGAGGCGTTTACATCAAGGCCATTGGTATCAAAACGATGGTAAAGGGGCGAAAGGGGGATGAAACAACCGCCTATTGGCGGTTTTTCTTATGCGATGGGCCCTACTTCAGGGCCTTCTTCAGCTTCTTGATCTTGCCTTCATGCTTGGCAATTTTCTCAAGACGAGCGGCGATCTTCTTCTTGATCTCTTTCTTGCTTGCTTTGGCCATCGGTGGCGCTCCTTTGCAGTGGGGACACATGAGGTGTCAGTGTGGGTCTTCCCTTTGACCTCCCAGAGTGCCACAGGGCTCCTTTGTGAACCAGCACTCTGTTGCTTTAATAGCCAGCTCGCTATAACTGCAAGGGGCTGAGCCAACGCAGCAGTTGCTGGCTTACCTGCGGGCTGCCGAGCAGGGCCATATGGCTGGTGCGATAGACAATCAGGGTATGGGCGGGCAGAAAGGCCAGCTGATGGCGCACCTCGCTGTGCTGGCCGAGGGCGCTGCGTAGCGGTACCAGTCCATCGCCAATCAGCCGGTCGGCCAGCAGGCTGCGCTTGGTAGCAGTGGTCGCGGCGATGGCATAGCAGTTGACGCCACAGGGCAAGGGGAGTGGCGCGCGTGGGTCCTGTGAGGGGACTGCGGGGTCGGGTGGGGCAACGGCATCGATCACCTTGCCGTGGCGTAAATCCTTGATGCCTGCACTGCGCAGCCGGGCCAGCCTGACGAAGGGTTCGCTGTATGCGGTGGCGGGCAGCAACTGCTCCAGCCAGTGTCCGGCGTGTTCGAGCGGCGCGCCGTGGTGTGGCGTGCCAATAAAGATCATATTGGCAAGGTGCACAGGCCAGGTGAGCCCGGCCTGGCTGGCATGGTGGCAGGCGCTGCGGGCAACCAGTCCGCCCATGCTGTAGCCAATTATCGTTATCTCTTTGAGCTCTCCCGGCCAGTGGGCGAACAGTTGCTCCAGCAACAGGGCAAGTTGCTGCCCGTTTTGTGCGATGGGCAGGCCCGAGTTGTAGCGCAGGTAAAGAGGCTGATAGCCAAGCGCGTTGGCAAGTTGCTCCCCGTGATTGACCGGCTTGCCTTGGTGCTCGGTCTGCCACTGCAGATCGTTCATGCAGAGGCCATGGATCATCAGCAGCACCCGTCCCTCGCGGGGTAGATCCTCCGGCATCGCCTGCCAATCGAGGGGCTTGCCCTGATAGCGCAGGGTCATGGGGGTGGCGAGAGCATTGTGGTGTTCGACCAGCTTGTCCCCCAACACGCCGTTGAGCGTGGCGATCAGGGCCGCACGTTTGGGCGTCTCGGGAATATGGTGGAGTGGCGGGGTCGGCGGCAGCCGGGTCAGCAACCCGTTTATGCCGCTGCCGAGGGTATTGGCCGCGCCGTGAACCCCCTTGTAGACCAGCCCGGTGATCCCGGCTGTTTTTCCCTCATCCCGTCCCTTGAACCCCATACCGCTCAGTACCGCCTGATGTACCGCTTCGGTGATCTCTACCGTGGCGGGCAGCGCCAGAGTCAGCAGGTGCGCCAGCTCGCGGATATCCGAAAGATACCAAGAAGAGGATGGCGATGGGTCTGTGGCGTCGGTCATGGCAAGCCCTTGTGAAAGCGGGTATCGCGTTGTCGTGCCGCGAAGAGAGCAGCGTATCTCTATATCAAACCAGCTTGCGCTCTTTGTGGCGGGTTTACCAGTAACGGGCCATGCATGGCGGGGTTGATAAGAACCGCTTGCGAAGCCGGTCACGGTAATGACAGGGAAAATCACCTCTACTTCGTCATATGAAGCTACATGGAGAGGTGAGGATGTCGCTGTTTGATGAGATGCGGGTACAGGATTTGTGTGCACGGTTGCTCGATAGCCAGAACGGAAAGGGCTGCTCCCTTGAGAGTCGGCATGGCCGCGAGTTGAAGGAGTTGCTGCAGGCGGTGGGCGGAGTCGAGTCAGTTGGGCGCAGTTCCCGTCATATATTGACCGACGCGGGGCGGACTTATCTGACCGGACAACTGGCACGGGCTGCGCCCCCCGAACCGGACAAGGGGGAGCTGCTGCAATGTCTGGGAGTGAGTTTGCCTGTGCGGCTCAATCAGGCCTGCTTTTATGCCCTCTGGCATGGGGACAGCAAGCATCCGCGATCAGCATCCCTTGCCGCGCCACAGCTTGCGGAATTGTCGCTCACGCAGGATGAGGTGATCCGCATCCGTACCCTCGAACCGCTCTCGCTGGTCGATCTGCAGGGTCAGCAGCACGCTATGACGGCAATGATGGCGTTGTTGGGAGAGTTGGCGTTGCCGGAGCGGACTCTGGGCGCGCTGGCGGCCATCGGCTGGCAGGGGGAGCGGGTCATTACGGTGGAGAACAAGGGGGCCTTTGTCGACTACCCGCTGCAACCCGGGCAACTGCTGCTCTTTGCCCCTGGTCGCAATACCTCCCTGGCCAAACAGCTGATCCCGCTGCTGCCTGCGGGCGTGCAGTGGGCACATTTTGGCGATCTCGATCAACGGGGTATCGATATTGCCATCGAGCTGGCGCGCGAGCTAAATCGACCGGCCATGCTCTGGCTTCCCTGTGAGCTGCAACCTTATCTGGATCACTATGCCCGTCCGGTACGCACCTTTGCGACGGACAGTGGCAAGGTGCCCTGGCGTGTGACGAAGCAGGCTGATCAGATCGATGATCGTGGCTCGTCGGCAGACGTTCCCTGGCTTGAGAAACTGATCACAGACGGGACTTGGCTGGAGCAGGAGGTATTGATTCTGGCCCCTCATTGGCGGAGCTGGTCATTGGACGCGATGGGCAATCAGGGGTGAAACGGGGAGCCCGCGCTCCCCGTCATTTCGTGGTCAGCTGTTTACTTGGCGTTGATGGGCCCCTTGGTGCCGGCATCATTATCGACCCAGCCATCTTCACCCTTGATGCGGCGATCCCCCTGAATGGTGTAGATGACCATGCCATCCTTGAACACCAGCGCGCCATCGGATTTCTTGGCATTGACCTTCTTGTCGTTGACCCACACCTGATCCTTGCCATCGATGCGGATATTGGCCACGGTGGCGCCGGTTTGGGGGAAGGTGGCGATCCAGTTGCCCGCATAGGGGCTGCCGCTGGTTGCCGCGGCCGGAGCATTGCCAACACTGGCAGCCGCGTTCTCAGCCTTGGTTTTGTTGATATCGCAGCCATTAAGCTCGCTCACCTGAGTGCAGCCCGAGCGCTCCAGCTTCTGCTCATAGCTCAGATTCAGACCGCCCTCCGCCGCAGGGGCGGCCGCGCCAAATCCCGCCTTGGCATTTTCCGCTTTGGTTTTGTGAATGTCACAGCCCTGCGCCTCGGTGACCTGGGTGCAGCCGGATCGCTCCAGCTGCTCGGCATATTTGGCACTGATGGCGTGGGCAGGGGTGATACCGAGCAGGGTCAGGGTGATGAGCAGAGCAGCATTCCTGGACATAGATAATCCCTCAAAGATGTAAGTCATGCAGGTTCATCCGCGCATTTGCGGCAGTGAACGTCGGCCTATCCTGAGCATCCGATACAGATGCGCAGCTGGCGTATTCACGTTAGCACCTTGGGCCAACCGCGCCCAGCGATGTGGCCGGAAGATAAGGTGAGAGGCGATACGGGCGGGGAGTGCAAGGGATGCGAGATGGCAGTGACATTTCTGCAGAAGAGGTCGTAACAAAAGAGCAAGGTGCTGCGGGCATTATCATAATGATAACGACAGCCCCGCTGATATCATTTCAGCCCTTGAAACGGACCTTTGATGATAATTCTCACCGATGCCGAGATATCGCCTCTGATTATTATCACTCGGCTATTTTATGGCCTGGCTGATCCGCTCACCTTTTTATTGAATAAACCGCTTAAATAGCCGCTGATTTTGTGGGTGGCATCACACACTCTCGCCATTTATTAATATCTGCCTGCATTTTATTGGTTTGGCACGGTTATTGATTGCCTCATATCGACGCTAACCGACGCGCTCACCCACAACCGGGATGCTGGTGACATCGTGAGTGAAAGGGGAGCTATCCATATCTCATCCAATGATTGGGGCGAACGATGAAAGCAGTTAACGAATTAATCAAAGAGATCAGAGCACTCAAATCCAACCTGCATGAAAAAGATTTTCTGCTGACCTGGGAGCAAACACCTCAGGAGCTGGAGCTGGTATTGAAACTGGCCGAATCCCTCAAGACCCTGCGCGCCGAAAATATCTGCACCAAATTGTTTAACAGCGGGCTCGGTATCTCGGTTTTCCGCGATAACTCCACCCGAACCCGCTTCTCTTACGCCTCTGCCCTGAATCTGCTCGGTCTGGCCCAGCAGGATCTGGACGAGGGCAAATCCCAGATCGCCCACGGTGAGACCGTCCGTGAAACCGCCAACATGATTTCCTTCTGCGCCGATGCCATCGGCATCCGTGACGACATGTTCCTCGGTGCCGGTAACGCCTATATGCGCGAAGTGGGCGCCGCACTGGATGAAGGGTTCGAGAAGGGAGTGCTGCCCCAGCGTCCGGCGCTGGTCAACCTGCAGTGCGACATTGATCACCCGACCCAGTCGATGGCTGATCTGGCCTGGTTGCAGGAGCACTTTGGCAGCCTGGAGAGCCTCAAGGGCAAAAAGATTGCCATGACCTGGGCCTACTCCCCGAGCTACGGCAAGCCGCTCTCCGTGCCCCAGGGCATCATCGGCCTGATGACCCGTTTCGGTATGGACGTGACCCTGGCCCATCCGGAAGGGTATGACCTGATCCCGGACGTGATCGAAGTGGCCAAAGAGAATGCCAAGGCCTCCGGCGGCAGCTTCCGTCAGGTCACCTCCATGGAAGAGGCGTTCAAGGATGCCGATATCGTCTATCCCAAGTCCTGGGCCCCCTACAAGGTGATGGAGCAGCGCACCGAGTTGCTGCGTGCCAATGACCACGCCGGCCTCAAGGAGCTGGAGAAACACTGCCTTGAGCAGAACGCCAAGCACAAGGATTGGCACTGCACCGAGGAGATGATGAAGCTCACCAAGGGGGGCGAGGCGCTCTATATGCACTGCCTGCCGGCTGATATTTCCGGCGTCTCCTGCAAAGAGGGCGAAGTAACCGAAGGGGTATTCGAGAAATACCGTATCGCCACTTACAAAGAGGCGAGCTGGAAGCCCTATATTATCGCCGCCATGATCATGGCCCGTAAATTCTCCGCCCCGGCAGAAACCCTGGAAAATCTGATTAAAGAGGCGCAAAAGCGGGTGAAATAAATAGCAGAAGGGCAGGGTGAATATTCATCCTGCCCACGCTGTCGAATCCATTATTTCGAGTTTTCTCCCCGTGGTATCTGAATAACGGATCTCCCGGCGAGGCAGCTCTTTGTCAGGTAACGCCTAGTGAGGTAAGCATGTCCCAATTTTCGCTGAAGATGGATATTGCCGATAACCGCTTTTTTACCGCCGAGCCATCTCCGCTGTTTTCTCGCGCCGAAGCACAAAAGGCTCGCGCTTTTCATAAAAAACTGGCCGGTTATGAGCCGACCCCATTGTGCGACCTGAAAGATCTGGCCGCCTATATCGGGGTGAAAAATATATTGGTCAAGGACGAGTCAAAGCGCTTTGGCCTCAATGCCTTCAAGATGCTGGGTGGCGTTTATGCCATCGCCAACCTGCTCTGTGAAAAGTACGGGGTGGCCATCGAGGATTTCTCCTTCGATCTCATCAAACGCACCATCAAGGAGCCGATGACCTTTGCCACCACCACAGATGGCAACCACGGTCGTGGAGTTGCCTGGGCCGCCAAGCAGGTGGGCCAGCATGCGGTGGTCTATATGCCCAAGGGCTCCGCCCAGGAGCGGGTTGACCACATCCTCAACCTCGGTGCCGAGTGCATCGTCACCGACATGAACTACGACGACACCGTGCGCCTGACCATGAAGATGGCCGAAGAGCGCGGTTGGCACATAGTGCAGGACACCGCCTGGGAGGGCTACACCAAGATCCCGACCTGGATCATGCAGGGTTACTCCACTCTGGCCGACGAAGCGGTCGAGCAGATGCAGGATATGGGCATCAAGCAGCCGACCCACGTGCTGCTGCAGGCCGGGGTCGGGGCGCTGGCGGGCGGGGTGCTCGGTTATCTGGTGGACTGCTTCGGGGCGAAAAACCTGCACAGTATCGTGGTCGAGCCGGATCAGGCCGACTGCATCTACCGCTCCGGCGTGGCGGGGGAGATGGTCAACGTGGGTGGCGATATGCGCACCATCATGGCCGGTCTCGCCTGCGGCGAACCCAACCCCCTTGGCTGGCCACTGCTCAGAAGCTGCACCACCCAGTTCATCTCCTGCCACGACAAGGTGTCGGCGCTGGGGATGAGAGTGCTCGGCAACCCTCTTGGCAATGATCCGCGCATCATCTCCGGCGAATCCGGCTCGGTCGGCACCGGCGTGTTGGCGGCGGTGCGTCACCACCCGGATCGCGAGGCGCTGATGGAACGTCTCGGGCTAAGTCGCGACTCCGTGGTGCTGATCATCAACACCGAAGGGGACACCGATGTGACCCACTACCGGGAAGTTGTGTGGGAAGGCAAACATCCTGCCTGCGATTAACCCCGGCTGTGAGTAATCCCTGCGAGAGCAGAGACACGAATTGGAGAACTGATCGCACCTCGCCAACGGGGTGCGGTAACGGGCACAGGGCGCTGCCGATGAACAGGCCGCGCACTCTCAGTTGTTATGGAGAATCACAATGAGCAAGCAAATTCCGTTTGAAATGGTGTTGGAGAAGGCCTACCAGTACAAGGCCGAGATGAGTCAGTTCCTGCGCGACATGATCGCCATCCCGAGCGAGAGCTGCGATGAAGAGCGCGTGGTGCTGCGTATCAAGCAGGAGATGGAGAAGGTTGGCTTTGACAAGGTCGAGATCGACCCCATGGGCAACGTGCTGGGCTATATCGGCCACGGCCCGCACCTGATCGCCATGGATGCCCACATCGATACCGTGGGCGTCGGCAACATGGCCAACTGGAAGTTCGACCCCTATGAGGGGATGGAAGATCACGAGATCATCGGTGGTCGTGGCGCATCTGACCAAGAAGGCGGCATGGCCTCCATGGTCTATGCGGGCAAGATCATCAAGGATCTCGGGCTGGAAGATCAGTACACCCTGCTGGTGACCGGTACCGTGCAGGAGGAGGATTGCGATGGCCTCTGCTGGCAGTACATCATCGAGCAGAGCAAGATCCGCCCCGAGTTCGTGGTCAGTACCGAGCCGACCGACTGCCAGATCTACCGTGGTCAGCGTGGCCGTATGGAGATCCGGGTGGAGGTGCAGGGGGTCAGCTGCCACGGCTCTGCGCCGGAGCGCGGTGACAACGCCATCTTCAAGATGGGCCCGATCCTCGGCGAATTGCAGGAGCTCAGCCACAACCTCGGTCATGACGACTTCCTCGGCAAGGGTACCCTGACCGTCTCCGAGATCTTCTTCACTTCGCCAAGCCGCTGCGCCGTGGCGGATAGCTGCGCCGTCTCAATCGACCGCCGCCTCACCTGGGGTGAAACCTGGCAAGGGGCGCTCGACGAGATCCGCGCCCTGCCTGCGGTGCAAGCTGCCGGTGCCGAGGTCTCCATGTACCAGTACGACCGTCCGGCCTACACCGGTCTGGTTTACCCGACCGAGTGCTACTTCCCGACCTGGAAGGTGGAGGAGGATCACATCACCGTCAAAACCCTCTCCAAGGCTTATCGCGAGCTGTTCAACAAGGAGCCGGTGGTAGACAAGTGGACCTTCTCTACCAACGGGGTCTCCATCATGGGTCGACACGGTATTCCGGTCATCGGTTTTGGCCCGGGTAAAGAGCCGGAGGCCCACGCCCCGAACGAGAAAACCTGGAAAGAGCATCTGGTCAAGTGCGCCGCTATGTACGCCGTGATCCCCATGCTCTATCTGGCCGAGCTGGACAAGTAAGGGGTCTGCCGGGTGGTGACTGCCATCGCCGCCCGGCTGTCGCAAGAGTGGCAAGTGCCCCGTCTGTGTTGAGGCGGGGTTTTGCTGTTTGAAGTGATGTTCGAGGTGGTGGGGATGAAACGGCTGATCAAAAACGGTGTGTTGGTCGATGCGCAGGGTGAATATCGTCAGGATCTGCTGATCGAAAACGGGGTGATCCGCGCCCGTGCCGCCGATATCCAGCCCGATGGCGAAACCGAGGTGATCGATGCCAGCGGCTGCTATGTGATGCCGGGTGGCATCGATGTCCACACCCACTTCAACATCGATGTCGGGATTGCCCGCAGTTGCGATGACTTTTTCAGCGGTACCCGTGCCGCCGCCTGTGGTGGCACCACCACCATCATCGACCACATGGGATTTGGCCCGGCGGGGTGCAATCTGCATCACCAGCTGGCCCGCTATCACGATTACGCCGCCGATCAGGCGGTGATCGACTACAGCTTTCACGGCGTGATCCAGCATGTGGATGACGCCATCCTTAATGAGATGGCCGCCATGGTGCAGGAGGAGGGGATCAGCAGCTTCAAGCTCTATCTCACCTACCAGTACAAGCTGGGGGACCATGACGTGCTGCGTGCCTTGGCCCGCCTCAAAGAGGTGGGGGCGCTTGCCACCGTCCATCCCGAGAATGATGCCGCCATCGCGGCGCGCCGGGCGGCCCTATTGGCCACCGGTCACCATGAGCCCTGGTATCACCCGCAAAGTCGCCCGCTGGAGTGCGAGGCGGAGGCCATCGCCCGGATGATCAACCTGGCGGGGCTCGCGGGCAATGCGCCGCTCTATATCGTCCACCTTTCAAACGGACTGGGGCTGGAGTATCTGAAACTGGCGCGCCGTCAGGGCCAACCGGTCTGGGTGGAGACCTGCCCGCAATATCTGCTTTTGGATGATTCCTGCTACTACCGGGAGAACGGAGTCGACTATCTGCTCAGCCCGCCGCTGCGCTCGCGCCGCGAGCAGGACAAGCTGTGGGTCGGCATCGCTGCGGGCGACATCGACACGGTGGCGACCGATCACTGCAACTTCTCCCATGCCCAGCGCATGACCCTGTCAGGCGGCGATTTCAGCCGCTGCCCCAACGGCTTGCCGGGCGTCGAGAACCGGATGCTGCTGCTGTTTGCCCACGGGGTGTTGGGCGGGCGCATCTCGCCATCGCGCTTCGTGGCCCTCACCAGCGCCAATTCGGCCAAGTTGTTCGGTCTCTGGCCGTGCAAGGGCAACTTGCAAGCGGGGTCTGATGCCGATCTGGTGCTGATGGATCCCTGTGGCGAGACCCAGATCCGTCACGCCGCGCTGCATGACAACGGTGACTACAGCGCCTACGAGGGGATGCATTGTCCCGGCCAGATCAGGATGACCCTCAGTCGCGGCGAGATAGTCGCTCGCGACGGCGAATTTACCGGACAACGGGGGCATGGCCGCTTTTTGGCCAGAGCGCCCTTTGATCCGGCGTTGGCGCCTGATCTGCACTCGCCTTGCCCCGCTGTTGCTGGCTGACAATCCGTTCGAAACAGACAGAGCAGCAAGGTTATGTGAACAACGAAAGGTGGGCCGGTATTGCGCCGGCTTGTCCCATCACTGGAGATAACAAGATGAAACAGAGAATCGTACTGGCCCTTGGTGGCAATGCGCTGGGCAACAACCTGCCCGAGCAGATGAAGGCGGTGCAGAGCACGGCGCACACTATCGCCGACCTGATCGCCCAGGGGCACGAGGTGGTGGTCACCCACGGCAATGGGCCGCAGGTGGGGATGATCCAGCAGGCGTTCGAAGTGGCGGCCCGCCACGAGCCAAAATCCCCCCATCTGCCGATGTCGGTCTGCGTGGCCCTGAGTCAGGGTTATATCGGCTATGACCTGCAAAATGCCCTGCGCGAAGCCCTGCTGGAACGCGGCATTCACAAGCCGGTCGCCACTCTGGTGACCCAGGTTGAGGTGGATAAAAACGATCCCGCCTTCCTTGACCCGAGCAAGCCCATCGGCGGCTTCTTCAGCAAGGAGGAGGCCGAGGCATTGATGGCCAAGGGCGAGCGGCTCAAAGAGGATGCCGGTCGCGGCTATCGCCGGGTAGTGGCCTCCCCCAAACCCGTCGACATCATCGAGAAAGAGACCGTCTCTGCCATGCTGGCCGCCGGTCAGGTGGTGATCACCGTCGGTGGCGGCGGCATTCCGGTGCTGCGGGAGGGCAATCACCTGCGCGGTGCCAGCGCGGTGATCGACAAGGATTGGGCCAGTGCCAAGCTGGCGGAACTGATCGACGCCGACATGCTGATCATCCTTACCGCAGTGGAGAAGGTGGCCATCAACTTCGGCAAGCCCGAGGTGCAGTGGCTCGATACCCTGAGCGTGGCCGATGCCAACGGCTTTATTGCACAGGGGCAGTTTGCCAAGGGATCCATGCTGCCCAAGGTGGAGGCGGCGCTCTCGTTCGCCACATCCTTGCCGGGGCGCAAATCACTCATCACCCTGCTGGAGAAGGCGGCCGAGGGGATCGCTGGCAAGACCGGGACCGTGATCAGCCTGTAATCATGCGAACTGATCCACAGGGGCATCCGGCCCCCTGATAGAGTGTGGAGCCTTGGCTCCACACTCTATTTTATTGGGATGGCGGTGACGGGTCATCACTGTCGATCATGCCTGTCGATCGTGCTCTGCAGGCCAGAGGAGCCGCGCTGTGCGAGTGGCAATGGGGCTAGTTGGAGTGGCGACCGGGTTTTGTGGCTGGCAGAAACCTGTAGAGGCCGATACCGGCGAGCAAACCAACCACCGCCAACAGCAGCCAGATGGCTGTGGCGGGGCGGCTGCCCGCATCCCCCAACATAAAACCGATGAGCAGGTTGCCAAAGAGCGCCATGCAGCCGCCAGCGCTGGCATAGAAGCCGTAGTAGCTGCCGAGCTGCTCGGGAGGGGCGTAGCGGGGAAGTTGGGCGGCAAAGAGCGGGAAGCAGAGGATGGAACCCAAGGAAAGCAGGGCCACCTGCGTCAACACGCATGCCGTCGGCCAAGGTGCCAGCAGCGGTAGAGCCAGGTAGCTCAAGCCCATCATCCCGATACCCAACCCCATGGCGAGCGGCACTCCCAGGCGCCTCTCTACCAGACGGGAGGCAGGTAGCTGGAGCAGGACGCCGATCACCGCCGAGAGGGTAAAGACGCCGCCGAGCAGGTGGGTGGCGTCCGGCAGGCTCTGGATATGGGCGGGCAGGGCGAGATAGAGTTGGTGGAACAGGATCTGGTAGCTGCCCGCCAGCAGGGTAAACACGATAAATGGGCGCTGGCGCACTATCTCTCTCCATTGGCGCAAAATGGCGCCACGCGGACTCTGGTGGCTCACCGGGCGTTTAGGCAGCACCCGGTATTGCAGCACGCCGAGCAGGGCGAACAGACTCGCCGCCAACAAGCCGGTCAGGGTATAGCTCTGCTGGGTCAGTGTCAGTCCGACCAGGGGCCCGAGCAGCATGCCCGCCTCGCTGGCGAGATTGTGCAGGGCAAAGGCGCGCTGACGCTGGCTCGGGTTGTGGCATTCGCTGGCAAGATACGCCTGGGCGCAAGGGGTGAACAGCGCCCCCGCAAAGCCGGTGAGGGCGGCGGCCAGCAGCAGGATGGGTAGGGACTCGGCCCAGCCGAGCAACACGAAGCCTAGGGAGCGCACCAGGCAGCCCCAGACGATGGCGGGGTGATAGCCGATGCGATCCCCAAGGGTGCCTCCCAAGAGAAAGAGCCCCTGCTGGCTGAAGACCCGTATCCCCATGACCAGGCCACAGGCCCAACCGGCGAGACCCAGCCCGCTACCCATGTGCTGGGCGAGGAAGGGCATCATCATGTAGAAGCCGAGGTTGAAGGCCAGCCCGTTGGTGATAAGCAGGCGGGCTGCCGGGCTCATGCCCTGCCAGTCCCGCCAGTAGGAGGCGCTGTTCATCTTCGCCACCCGCTAGCGTGTCGGGAGGGGGCCACCGGGGTTGTGCTGCGCTCTGTCATGACGCCTTTCGCACGGTTCTGAGGAAGGGGATGCCGCGCTGATCATGGCTTATCTCCACCGGCACATGGTAGAGGCGCTCGATGAGGGCCGCGTCGAGCACTCGGGCGGGGGGGCCGAAGGCCTGCAGATCGCCGCCTGCCAGCACGATCAGCTGATCGGCAAACTGGGCGGCGAGGTTGAGATCGTGCAGCACCACCAGGGTGATCCACTGCTGCTCGCGGGTCTGCTGACACAGGTGCTCCATCAGTTGCATCTGGTGGTGAAGATCCAGGGCGCTGACCGGCTCGTCCAGCATCATGATGCGGGGATCGCGCAGCAGCACCTGGGCAAACAGCACCATCTGCCGCTGGCCGCCGCTCAGGGAGTAGAGGGGGCGATCCGCCAGATGGGCGATGCCGAGCGCCTGCAGGGCGCGGCCCGCCGCCAGAATGTCCTCGTCCGCCAGACGCATGGAGAGGCTGTCGAGGCGACCGAGTATCACCACTTCGATGACGCTCAAGTCCAGCTCCAGCTGGATGTTCTGGGGCATGTAGCCAAACTGCTGGCGCCACTTGGCCTGCGTCATCTGGCGGGCACTCTGGCCCCCCAGCCGGATATCGCCGCCATCCGGGGTCAGTTCACCAAACAGGGCGCGCATCAATGAGGTTTTGCCGGTCCCGTTCGGACCGATGATCACGTGGACCTGACCCGGATGCAGGGTCAGGTTGAGCTCTCGCAGCAGGGTCTGCTGGCCGAGGGAGAGGGAGAGTCGGGATATTTCAAGCACGTTTACGCCCCCTGCCGAGGATCAACCAGATGAAGAAGGGCACGCCAATCAGAGCGGTGACAATGCCGATGGGAAAGAGGGCCCCCGGAATAATGGACTTGGAGAGCACTGAGGCCGCCGAGAGCATGCAGGCGCCGCACAGGGCCGAGAGCGGGATCAAAAAGCGCTGATCTTCCCCCACCAGCATGCGAGCGATATGGGGCGCCACCAGGCCAACGAAGCCGATGACACCGACGAAACTGGTGGCAGTGGCGGTGAGCAGGGCGACCAGTACCAGAGTCTTCATGCGCAGTCTGTCCACGTTGACCCCGAGGCTGCGGGCGCGGGCCTCCCCGAGGCGCAGGCTGGTGAGGGCCCAGGCATCCCGGTAGATGAGCAGGGTGCAGATCAGGGTGATGGCGGCGGTGATGATCAGGGAGTCCCAGGTGGTGCGCATCAGGCTGCCAAACAGCCAGAACAGGATCTGCTGGTTGAGCTCGGGGGAGGAGAGAAACTGCAGCAGGGAGAGCAGGGACTGGAACAGGAACAGCAGGGCGATGCCCGCCAGGATCAGGGTCTGGCTGCTGACATGGCGCATCATGGCCAGGCCAAATAAAAGGCTCGCGGCAAACATGCAGAGGATGAAGGCGCCAGCCGGAATGGCCACAAGGGGAGGTAGTCCGAGACCGCCGGTATAGAGCGCCAGTGCGGCACCGAGCCCCGCTGCCGCCGCGAGCCCCAGGGTGTAGGGGCTGGCCAGCGGATTGTCCAGCAGGGTCTGCATCTGAACGCCGCCAAGGCCGAGTGCCGCACCTACCACCAGCGCCATCAGGGCGATGGGCAGGCGCATGTCATGGACTATGGTGCGGGTCATGGGATCGGCCTGGGCGGGGGCGAGCAGGGCATCGACCACTTCGCCCAGTGGCAGCAGAGAGGGGCCGGTGGCGATGTCGAGCACCAGGGTAATGCACAGCACCAGGGTGAGCAGTAGGAGCCAGTGCCCGCGACGGCGCTCCCGTTGCCGCTGGCGGGCAAGGGTCTGCTGCAGGGCAGCCAAATCATTCATGATGACAATCCTGAAACGGGCGCCATGAGAGGCGCCCACAAGGGTGAAAGAGGGATGAAGAGGGCTCTGCCTAGACAGGTAAAGCCCGAACGACCGGATTCAGTTTGCGTCACCCTGCTTGATGCCCAGCATAAAGGTGCCCTGGGGGCGGATGGGCAGATAGCGCTGGTAGAAGCCCTGATAGGTGGCCAGGGGATCGAGATCCTGGAACAGATCCGGGTAGAGGGCCTTGGCCATGAACTCAATGAGCGCGGCATCCATGATGCTGCGGGTGGCGCCGTGATAGACCGCATAGAGGCGACCCTGCTGCACTGCGGGCAACTCGCTCCAGCCCGGGCGGGCGGCAAAGCCCTGCAGACGCTGGCGCACGGTCTCGGCCGACACATCCTGGCCGACCTGCATCGCCTCTGCGCTGCTCACGCTCTCGTAGCCCGCCATCAGGATGACCTCGGGTTTGCTCGCCAGCAGTTGCTCAGGATGGATGGGGCCCCAGCGCTCGACGAAGGGAGCCGCGACGTTGTCACCCCCGGCCAGCAGGGCCATCGCGCCCCACATGTCCTTGCCATAGGTGTAGCTGTATTCTGCAGGTCCCTTGTCCCCCAGCTCGATATAGACCCGGGGGAGCTGGCGCTTCGCGTTGGCAACGCGGGAAGTGATGATGTCAATCTTGGCCTTGTATTCGTCGGCCATCTGTTGGGCACGAGCTTCCTGGCCTGTCACCTTGCCCAGCAGCAAGGTGCTCGCCATGTGGCGCTCCAGGGTCTGGGCGTTGTAGTCGATGACCACCACCGGGATCCCGGCCTGTTCGAAGCGTGGCAGATCCGGGCCGAGAGCCTCATATTGCCACTGTGCCAGGATCAGCAGATCGGGCTTGACCGCCAGGGTCTTCTCGATGGAGAAGCTCTGATCCTGCACATTGCCAAGGTCAGGCACCTTGGCTAGTTGCGGCAGGCTGGCGACATAGAGCGACCAGATGGCGGGGCGGGACTTGACGAACCAGCCACGGGACATGCCCACCAGCCGATCGGCGCCGCCTTCACCGGCCACGGCCAGATAATCCTCGGGATAGAAACCGAGCACGATACGGCTGGCCGGCAGGCTGAGGGAGACCTTGCGGCCCATCACATCTTCTACTTCAACCGGGGGATTTGCCTGCGCCATCCAGCTCATCAGGGCGAGCTGACCGAGCAGCAGCAACTTTGCCAGGGGGTGACGAAACATCTTGTGAAAACCTTGAACGGATTTTGGGGTGAGAAGTATTAGCATTTGCGTTTAATGATGGCAATCGATTTTACCAGGGGTCACATAAGGGAGGTATATAGCGTGTTGGTCGTTCGAGGCCCACCTTGGCAAGGTTCTTCGCCAACGCCCCTCTTCAGGGGGCGTGCACGTTTGGGCTGTCGGCCCCCACAAGAGTAAGATGGTTTATTTCGGGGCTGGTTAGCCCGGCATGCAGGCGCACAGGCGCCAAAAAGGCAGAGTAATGAGCACAAAGATCAATATGGCGGCGTTGGGGGGACTGGTCCTGCTCACCGCTATCTGGAGTTACAGCTGGATCGTGATGAAGCAGGTGATGCTCTACGCGGGGGCCTTCGAGTTCACCGCTCTGCGCTGCTTGTGTGGTTCATTGGTGTTGTTGCTGGTGCTGGCCTTGCGTGGCCGCCGTTACCTCAAACCTACCCCGTTTCGTTATACCTTGGCCATCGCCCTGTTCCAGACCTGCGGCATGGTGGGGCTGGCCCAGTGGGCCCTTATCAGCGGCGGGGCGGGCAAGGTGGCCATTTTGAGTTACACCATGCCGTTCTGGGTGGTGATCTTCGCGGCGCTCTTTCTCGGCGAGCGGATGCGCAAGCTGCACTATCTGGCGGTCGGGGTGGCGGCCTGCGGGTTGCTGCTGGTGATCCAGCCCTGGTTGCTGCATCTTGAATCCCTCAAGAGTGCCCTCTTGGCAATCCTCTCCGGCATCTGTTGGGGGATCAGCGCCATCATCGCCAAGCGGATGTATGCCCGCCACCCTTCGGTGGATTTGATGTCCCTCACCACCTGGCAGATGATCTACGCCACCCTGGTGATGGCCGTGGTGGCGGCGCTGGTGCCGGAGCGCCCCATCGACTGGCAGCCCTATGTGATGGGGGCGCTGGCCTATAGTGCCATCTTCGCCACCGCCATCGCCTGGAGTCTCTGGCTCTTCGTGCTGAAAAAACTGCCAGCTGGGATTGCCAGCCTCAGCACTCTGGCGGTGCCGGTGACCGGCGTGCTGCTCTCCTGGTGGCTGCTCGGCGAAAATCCGGGGCCGGTGGAGGGGAGCGGCATCGCCCTTATCGTACTGGCGTTGTTGGTGATTAGCCGCAAGGGCAAGCGCTCCGTGGTATCGGTGGCGGGGGAGACCCGCATCAAGCACGGTTGAGGGGGGACTGGGCTGCCAGTGGCACAATAAACAGCACTCAAAAGAGCCTGCGACAGGGGACCAGCCCCTAGTTACAATGGCGTGGTCTGACTGTGCTTGGAGCACAGGTATCTGATTTATTGTGATTATTTCAACGAACCTAACGGCAAGGATGAGACCGTATGATGACGCTGGTGTGGTTGGCTGTAGGCCTGGTGTGTCTGGTGGTGGGGGCCGAATCTCTTGTGCGGGGCGCATCTCGCCTCGCCACCATGATGGGGATATCGCCACTGGTGGTGGGATTGACCATAGTGGCCTTTGGGACCAGTGCTCCCGAGCTGGCGGTGAGCATCCAGTCTGGCCTCGAGGGGCAGGCAGGGATAGCGGTGGGGAACGTGGTCGGCAGCAATATTTTCAACGTGCTGTTTATTTTAGGTATTTCGGCACTGATCGTACCGTTGACCGTCTCCCAGCAACTGGTACGTCTCGACGTTCCCTTGATGATAGTGGTCTCTTTTCTGGTGTTGTTGCTGGGCTACGATGGCCGTATTGCGCCACTGGAAGGGGCGCTGCTGTTTGCCGGCATCATCGCCTACACCGGGTTTCTCTTTGTCCAGAGTCGACGGGAAAACAAAGCGGTGCAGGCGGAGTACGAGCAGGAGTTTGGTACCCGTGAAGCGAGTACGGCGGGCAACTGGTTGCGCAATCTGCTCTTTATTGCCGCAGGTCTGGGTCTGCTGATCCTCGGCTCCCGCCTGCTGGTTGGCAGTGCAGTGGAGATTGCCCACTACTTCGGGGTGAGCGATCTGATCATCGGCTTGACCATAGTGGCGGCCGGTACCTCCTTGCCCGAAGTGGTGACCTCCATCGTCGCAGCCCTGCGCGGGGAGCGGGATATCGCGGTGGGGAACGTGGTGGGCAGCAATATCTTCAATATCCTCTGCGTGCTGGGGCTCACCTCCATCGTCACTCCCGGTGGGCTTGAAGTGTCGGCCACCGCCCTTCAGTTCGATATTCCGGTAATGATTGCGGTGGCGCTTGCCTGCCTGCCCATCTTCTTTACCGGTTACACCATCGCCCGCTGGGAAGGGGCGCTGTTTCTGGCCTACTACATCGGCTACACCTGCTGGCTGATCCTCCACGCTACATCCAGTCCGCTGCAAGGTCAGTTCAGCGCAGCACTAACCGGTTTTGTATTGCCGCTCACCGCCATCACTCTGGTTGTGCTGGCGGTGCGGGCCTGGCGATTGCAACGAACCCGGTCGTGATGCAGGTTCCCCTGATGTAAAGGAGCTGCATCAACCGACAGGCGGAAAAAAGCCCCACCATCATGGTGGGGCTTTTGCTTGGTGCTGAACTTGGTGCTGAAGAGGGACGCGAAGAGCCGTTATCGGCGCTGGGCTAGATGCATCATGGCTTCCAGCACGGCGCCGCCGATGGCGCGTGCCTTGTCTGATACCGTAGTGGCGTCGGCCCGCTCGCCTCTGGGGTCGATGTCACCGATCTTGAAGCCGACGGTGACCTCGATGCCATCGCTGAGCAGACCCCGCACCATGCCGGAGAGCGGCGCGATAATGGGGGCGTCCCCCACGTGGGCGATCACATCCCCCTCCTGCACCAGATCGCCGAGTTTGATCAGGCTTTTCATCACCCCGGCGACAGGGGCGCGCACCACCCGGCGGGCGGAGTGCCCCTCGATCACCCCGGGAATGCCGGTATTGGGCTGGGCGGGGCCCTGATAGATGACCCGGCCCAGATGATGACCGCGGTTGGTCTCGATCACCGCATCGCAGTCGCGCCCCGCCTCAAACCCCGGGCCAAGGGCCACCGTAATGGGTGCCATCTCCTTGTGGGTGCCGAGATTCTGCTTGGCGAGGATGGCATCCACCAGATAGCGGGGCTTGAGCTCGGCGAGGGTGGCGCAGTCGGGGTCGACCAGTAGCGGAATGACGCCCCGATCCAGCTGCTCGAACGCCTGTTCGACGCTCTCGACCCGCTTGGCACGCACTCCCTCGACCCTTGTTTCGCCGTCGAACATCCCCTGAGCGAAGGCGACGGTGCGGCGGATCACCGTGGGCTTGTCGAGATCCAGCATCACCACCTTGAAGCCGGCATTGTGCAGGCGCAGCGCCACCCCGGTGGCGATATCGCCGGAGCCGCGCATCACCACCAGCTGATCCCGCTTGAGGCGCACATCATCCTGCATTAGCCCACCCGATTTGCCGTTTTTCACCTGCAACAACTCGGCGAGAATGCTGATGGCGATCTCCTCGGGGGTCTCGGCGCCGATGTTGTAGCCGATGGGGGCGTGCAGCTGCTGCAGTTGCTCCTGGCTCACGCCTTGCTGGCGCAGCGCCTGGGTGAAGGTCTGCACCTTGCGCTTGCTGGCGAGCAGCCCCAGATAGGCGAGGGGACGGCTGATGAGCCGATCCAGCGCCTCCTTGTCCTGATGGTTGGTGGCGATGATGACGAAGTTGGCGGGCTCGATGGCCAGCGTCTCAATCACCGCGCTGATGGTATCGGCCTGTTTGAGGTGAGTGCCGGTTGGGAAGTGATCGGGGTTGAGGCTCCCCTCGAAGCAATCCCCTACATGGACATCAAAGCCGAGCGGCGCCGCGGCATGGGCCACAGCCCGGTTGACGTGACCGGCACCAATGAGCACCAGCCGAGGGCGCAGGCCATAGACATCGATATAGACCGACATGGCGCCACCACAGTCCGACCCGACCGCATGTTCGCCGTTGCGGGCCATCCGGCCGTGGAAGATGCGGGGCTTGCGCTCGGCAATGGCCGCCACGGCCTCTTCGATCACCAGCCGCTCGATCATGCCGCCGCCGATGGTACCGAGGATCTGGCCATCGGCCATCACCAGCATCTGGGCCTGATGGCGCGGGGTGGAGCCCCGGCTCTCGATGATCTGGGCCATGGCAAACGGAGTGTTCTCCTGTTCCAGTCGGGCTGCGTGTGCAAACAGATTCATAAGGTACCTCTTCTTATCCTTAAACCATCATGGGCGAGGCGGCGGTGCCTCATCCTGAGCGAAGTAACCGAGTGCGAGGCGAATGGGTTGTGGTTCGCGAACCGCCCCCTGCCAGATGGCGTGGAGCTCGGGGTGGCGGCTATGCAGCTTTATCAATTCAGCCAGCCACGACGCCTCATTTTGATAATCCCCATTGATAAACCAGATCCGGCGCGCCCTGGCCGGGGTGCCTTTGAACAGCCCCTCGGGGTGGGAGAGCAGCTGGTGAAACAGGGCCCAGTCGAGGGGGTCACCGGCCTCTATCCCGCACAGGGCCTGAAGCTCTGCCCAGCGGTGGATCTGCTGCGGGTCGGCCTTGGCCCCCACCATGACGCCGCCCGTCAGGGCGATCACCCAATCACTGTGCTGAGGAATGCAAGGTTCGTGCAAAGCGGGCACTTTCAATAACTTGTGATGGGCGCCATCCGCTTCGACCAGGATGAGATCGAAGCGCTGCTGTCCTTTAAGCAGGTCGATTTGGCGCAGATCCGGCCCTGCAACCTTGCCGGTGCGCTCGTCGAGATGGCTGAACAGGGCAACCAGGGTCGGGCCATCCGGCAGGGCCTGACAGCGGGTAAGTTGACGAACGGGATCCGTCTCGATAATCAATTCCCGATAGTGTGACGGGGCTGGCAGAAACATCCGGGTGGTGGTGGTAATTAGCACCCTTTTACCCTGCTTATAAAAATATTCCGCCAGCCAGAACAGGGTGCTGGTTTTTCCGCCGGCACCACAAAGGCTAATTAGCGTGGTATGGTTGTCACTATTTTCAAGCAGTGGATTTAAAAGCGAACCAATATCCGGAAACGCGTGAATAACAGAGTGTGGCAAGGACATGGCAATGACCGAAATAAATAGCGAGGTGAATGAAAAGGTGCAGGCTCGGGGGCGTGAACAGTGTGACTGTATAATTACCGCAGCAGGTTTGTCATCCCGCATGGGGGCATGGAAAATGATGCTACCTTATGGCTCGGGGACAATTCTTGATGCAAGTCTCAAAAATGCCCTGGCCTTCTGCTCCCGGATTATTTTGGTCGTGGGTCATCGCGGGGCCGAACTCGCTGCCTGTTATGGGAATCGCCCCGACATTCTCATCGTCCATAACCCTGACTATGAGTTGGGGCTGGGCAGTTCCATCCGCTGCGCTCTGGCGGCCAGCGATGCTGACTACCTCTTTATCAGCCACGGGGACCTGCCCTGTATCCCGTGCGAGGTCTATCAGCAGTTGTGGCAGGCGCGGGGAGAGCTCGCCCTGTTCCCGAGCTTTGAGGGGGAGGCGGGCCACCCGGTCTTGCTGCCAAAATCCCTCGCAAGGGCGCTGGCTGCTGCGCCGGCACAGGGCTCGGTGCGCCGCTGGTTGCACGGGCATCAGCACCGTATGGTGCCAGTTGACAGCCCCGCCATCCTGTTTGATGTGGATACCCCGGAGCGCTATCAGGCGCTGCTGGGTGGCATTCTTGAAAATGAGAGCGAGCCCACGAAATAACCCAGTTTAAAAAGATAACGGGGAGATAAATTGCGTATCAAAGTGATATTTCTCGCACTTGATCTGATAGGGCGAGTTCTTTTTGAACTGCTCATCAAGTAAATTCCAGAGTAATTGATAACTACTCGCAATACCCATAATGGTGGCATCGTAAATTCTCTCCATTAATTGGAGCTGTCTCACGCTTTTACCGTAAAAAATAGTTTTGTAACTGTAGTGGCCTGATTGTTGCTCTTCTCCTTGCCAAGGGGGAACACCCGTGCGGGATACCCCATTTATTCATGCTGCCAATGGGCAGAATAGCTGCAAGGAGATAGCCATGGGCGATATTATGCGACCCGTTCCGTTCAAGAACCTGCTGACCCGTATTTTCGCGGAATATAAAGAGAGTCAGAGCATTTTTGGTATTCCCGCCGCGCAATTCTATCGCAAGCAGGACGAGCGCAAGATCAAGGTGTTCGGTGAAACCTGCGAAACCCCCATTGGCCCGGCAGCCGGCCCCCATACCCAATTGGCCCAAAACATCGTCACCTCCTGGCTGACTGGCGGACGCTTTATCGAGCTCAAGACGGTGCAGATCCTGGACCGTCTCGAACTGGAAAAGCCCTGCATCGACGCCGAAGACGAGTGCTTCAACACCGAGTGGTCTACCGAGTTCACCTTGCCCAAGGCGTTTGACGAGTATCTGAAGGCCTGGTTTGCCCTCTATCTGCTGGAGGAGGTGTTCGACCCGCGTCTTGAGGGGGAGGCCAAGTCCTTTATCTTCAACATGAGCGTGGGTTACAACCTCGATGGCATCAAACAGCCACCGATGCAGCAGTTCATCCACAGCCTGATGGATGCAAGCCAAAGTCCGAAATTTGCCGAGTACCAGCAGGTGCTGCGCGAGCTGGTGGCCGACGAGCAGTTTATCGCCGAGCTGGGACTGGGGACGCGGCGCGATCGCCTACAACAGCTGGTGGAGCGCATCCCGGCCGAGCTGGTGCACGGCGTCACCCTCTCCACCATGCACGGTTGCCCGCCGAACGAAATTGAGGCCATCTGCCGCTACATGCTGGAAGAGAAGGGGCTCAACACCTTCGTCAAACTCAACCCGACCCTGCTGGGCTATCCGCGGGTGCGCGAGATCCTCGATACCTGCGGCTTTGATTACATTGGGCTGAGCGAAGAGTCGTTCGATCACGACCTCAAGCTGGATCAGGCCAAGGCGATGCTGACCCGTCTGATGGCGCTGGGAGCCGAGAAGGGGCTCACCTTCGGGGTCAAGCTCACCAACACTCTCGGCACCATCAACCGCAAAGGGGCGCTGCCGGGGGATGAGATGTATATGTCCGGCCGGGCGCTGTTCCCCCTCTCCATCAACGTGGCGGCCGTGCTGTCCCGTGCCTTCGATGGCAAGCTGCCCATCTCCTATTCGGGCGGCGCCAGCAAGTTCAACATCGCCGAGATCTTCGAGACCGGTATCCGTCCCATCACCATGGCCACCGACCTGCTGAAACCGGGCGGCTACCTGCGTCAGATCGAGTGCCTCAAAGAGATCGACGCCTCTGACAGCTGGGGCATGAGTCAGGTGGATGTGGCCAAGCTGGAAGCGCTTGCCACCAAGGCGCTCACCATGGATTACACCCAGAAGGAGTGGAAGTCCGACGATCATATCGAAGTGGGTGGCGGCCTGCCGCTGACCGACTGCTACGTGGCGCCCTGCGTCACCGCCTGCGCCGTGCATCAGGATATCCCCGAGTACATTCGTCTGATGGGCGAGGGAGAGTATGTGGCAGCCCTTGAGCTGATTTATCAGCGCAACGCCTTGCCCGCCATCACCGGCCATATCTGCGATCACCAGTGCCAGTACAACTGTACCCGTCTCGATTACGACAGCGCGCTCAATATCCGTGAGCTGAAAAAAGTGGCGCTGGAGCGCGGCTGGGAAGGGTACAAGGCCCGCTGGCACAAACCGGCAGGCAGTGGTGACAAGCACCCGGTCGCGGTGATTGGCGCCGGCCCGGCTGGTCTCTCCGCCGGTTACTTCCTGGCCCGCGCCGGTCATCCGGTCACCGTGTTCGAGCGCGAAGCGGATGCCGGTGGTGTGGTTAAACACATCATCCCCGAGTTCCGCATTCCGGCCGAACTTATCCAGCATGACATCGACTTTGTTGCCGCCCACGGGGTCAAGTTCGAGTTTGGCTGCGATCCGGCGCTCACCGTCGACAAGCTGCATGCCCGGGGCTTTAGCTATGTTTTCGTCGGCATCGGCGCCGACAAGAATGGCGGCATGCGCCTCGAGGGGGGTCACGAGCGGATTTACAAATCCTTCCACTTCCTGCGCAGCTTCAATCAGGGCAAACCGCTGCCGCTGGGCCGCCATGTAGCGGTGATCGGTGCCGGCAACACCGCCATGGACTGTGCCCGCGCTGCCCTCAAGGTGCCCGGTGTCAGCGATGTGACCGTGATCTACCGCCGCAGCGAAAAAGAGATGCCTGCCTATCGCGAGGAGTATCTGGAAGCGGTGGAGGATGGGGTGCGTTTCTGCTTCCTCACCAATCCGGAGCGTTTTGACAAAGATGGCAAGCTCACCGTGCGGATGATGGCGCTGGGGGATCCTGACGAGCAGGGCCGCCGCCGTCCGGTGCCCACCGAGCAGACCGAAGTGATGCAGATGGATGCCCTGATCACCGCCATTGGCGAGCAGCCTGATTGCGAAGTATTGAAAGCGATGGGCATTCCTCTTGGCAGCGATGGCTGGCCCGAGGTGGATGGCCAGACCGGCGAAACCAGCCGTCGCAACGTCTTCCTCATCGGTGACGTGCAGAGCGGCCCGTCCTCCATCGTCGGTGCCATCGGTGGTGCCCGCCGCGCCGCGGATCTGGTGCTCTCTCGCGAGCATATCGCCAGCCAGCAGAGTGAAGTGACCATCCAGCCGTCGGGCAAGGATGAGATCTACCGCCGCAAGGGGAGCATCGCCGTCACCATGGTTGACAAGAGCGAGCGCGATGCCTTCGTGGCGCAAGAGGCGCACCGTTGCCTCGAGTGCAACTACCTCTGCAGCAAGTGCGTGGATGTCTGCCCCAACCGGGCCAACGTCGCCATTGCGGTGCCGGGCTTCAAAGACCAGTTCCAGACCCTGCACCTGGATGCCTACTGCAACGAATGTGGCAACTGCGCCCAGTTCTGCCCGTGGCAGGGCAAGCCCTATCAGGACAAGGTCACCATCTTCAGCCTGCCCGAGGACTTCGACAACAGCCGCAACCCCGGTTTCTATCTGGCTGACGGTGGCGAACTGCGGGTGCGTCAGGATGGCGAGACCTATCGCCTGACCATAGACGCCCAGAGCCGGATCAAGGATGCGCCAGCGGCCCTTGGCGACATGTGCCGCATCATCAGCCATGTCCACGCTCATCACCACTACCTGCTGGGGGCCGTCGAGGCCTGAGCGAACCACGAATAAGCGAAGGAGCAAACCATGTTTATTCTGAAAAACGTCACCGCCGTCCAGCTGGAGCCGACCCGGGTACTGGAAGGGGTGGATATCGCCATCGAAGGCACCCTTATCAAAGCGGTAGGGCCCAATCTGCGGGCCCTCTACCCGGAGGCCAACTATCGGGAGATGGGGGGCAAGCTGGTGATGCCGGGCATCGTCTGTGCCCACAACCACTTCTACTCCGGCCTGTCGCGGGGGATCATGGCCAATATCGCCCCTTGCCCGGACTTTATCTCCACCCTGAAAAACCTCTGGTGGCGGCTCGATCGGGCGCTCGATGAGGAGTCCCTCTACTACAGCGGCCTCATCTGCTCGCTGGAAGCGATCAAGAGCGGCTGCAGCGCGGTGATCGACCACCACGCTTCGCCCAACTTCATCAAGGGCTCCCTGAATGTGTTGCGCAAAGGGTTTATGGAGGCGGGCCTGCGCGGCATGACCTGCTTCGAGACCACGGATCGCAATAGCGGCCTCGCCGAACTGCAGGCCGGGGTGGAGGAGAACATCCTGTTCGCCCAACAGATCGATGCGGCCAAGGCCAAGGGGAGCGAACCCTATCTGGTGGAGGCTCATATCGGCGCCCACGCCCCCTTCACCGTGCCCGACGAGGGGCTGGCCATGCTGCGCGAAGCGGTGCAGGTCACCGGTCGTGGTCTGCATATCCATGTGGCGGAAGATCGCTACGACATGGCCCACGGCCACCACCACTATGGCAAGGAGCCCATTGCCCGGCTGGACGAGTTTGGCCTGATCGACAGCAAGACCCTGATCGCCCACGGCATTTACCTGAGCCCGGCTGACATCGAGCTAATCAACAGTCGCGATGCCTTCCTGGTGCACAACGCCCGATCCAACATGAACAACCACGTGGGCTACAACATGCACCTGCCGGAGTATCGCAATCTGGCGCTTGGCACCGATGGTATCGGCTCCGACATGCTCGAAGAGCTCAAGTTCGCCTACTTCAAGCATAAGGATGCCGGTGGCGCCCTGTGGCCCGACAGCTTTGCCCGCTTCCTGTGGAACGGCAACACCCTGCTGGAGCGCAACTTCGGCGCCAAATTTGGCCGCCTGGAGCCGGGATACAAGGCCGACCTCACCATTTGCGACTACGACGCACCGACCCCGCTGGCGCCGCGCAACCTCGGTGGCCATCTCGCCTTCGGCATGGGATCGAACAGCGTCAACAGCGTGATGGTGGAGGGGCGCATGGTTTATCAGGACCGCGAGTTCCCGTTCGATGTCGCGCCCATTTACGAGCAGGCCAGCGAGGTGGCGAGCCGCCTGTGGCAACGGATGGATCAGCTGGCCTAAGGCCACCTTCCACAGTTTTGGACCGGATTGCCCGCCCTGTGGATCTCCCCGGCGGCGGGCAGCAAGAGTAAGGACGACACATGATTGAGCAATTCTTCCGACCCGAGCAACTGGGTCAGGCTTTGGAACTCAAGGCCAGCTTCGGCAACGACGCCGTCTACATGGGGGGCGGCAGCAAGCTTAACGCCGCCCCGACCCGCACCGACAAGAAGGTCGCCATCTCGCTGGACAAGCTCGGACTTGGCCAGATTGAGCAGCAGCACGGTCAACTCCACATCGGCGCCACCGTCACCCTGCAAGCACTCAAAGATGACCCCCGTACCCCGGCCGCCCTGTGCGAGGCGCTGGGGTTTGTCTACTCCCGCCATCTGCGCAATCAGGCCACCATTGGCGGCGAAATTGCCTGCCAGCAGCAGGACTCCCCGCTGTTGCCGGTACTGTTGGTGCTCGAAGCCGTGGTAGTGCTGGAGAACAACCAGTTGCAACCCATCGATGCCTATCTGGCGGGCCAGCGCAAGGAGCTGGTGTTGGGGGTGGTGCTGCCGGAGCCCGCGCTGCGCTGCGCCACTCGCCGCATCAGCCGTAACGCCGACGGTCTGGCGGTAATGACCGCCGCTGTGGCCCTCGATGCCCTTGGCGAGATGCGGGTCGCCGTTGCTGGCGTTACGCCGCAGCCGATGCGCTTGCGTGATGTGGAGCGCCGCGATCTGCACGATGCCGCGCTGGAGGCGGCCGTGAGCGAGCTGGTTGCACCGCGCGAGGATCTCGGCGGCAGCGTGACCTACAAGCGCTATATCAGCGGGGTAGTGGTGGCGGATCTGCTGGTCGAGTGCCAGCAGCAGGAGGTACAGGCATGATGGAACTCAACTTTACCCTGAACGGTGCCCTGCGCACCGTCATCTGCAAGGCCGGTGACAATGCCCAGCGGGTGCTGTTCAACCAGTGCCGGATGCACTCGGTGCGCAACAGCGACGACGGCTTCGGCTTCGCCGGCTCCGACGCCATTCTCTTCAATGGCAAGGTGATCAACGCCTCCCTGCTGATCGCCGCCCAGCTGGATGGATCAGAGGTGCGCACCGCCGAGTCGCTCGGCAGCTGGAACCAGCTCAGTCTGGTGCAGCAGGCGATGGTGGATGTGGGTGTGGTGCAGTCCGGCTACAACGATCCGGCCGCCGCGCTCATCGTCACCGACCTGCTTGATCGCCATCCCAAGCCCACCCGTGATCAAATCGACGATGCCCTCTCGGGCCTTTTTCACCGCGATGGCGGTTATCAGCAGTTCTATCAGGCCATCGAGCTCGCTTGCTCACGGATGAAGGATCCCGATTACCTGTGCCAGATCGCCCCCGAGTTTCGCGACGATTTGCGCCATATCGGTAAGAGCTGCCCAAAAGTGGACGCCGCCAAGATGGTGCAGGCCAAGCCCTGTTATGTGGAGGATCGGGTTACTGAAGATGCGTTGATCATCAAGATGCTGCGCAGCCCCCATCCCCATGCGGTGATCACCAAACTCGATGTGAGCCGCGCCGAGGCGCTGCCGGGCGTCGTGCATGTCATCACCCACCTCAACTGCCCGGATGTGTTTTACACCCCGGGTGGTCAGAGTGCTCCCGAGCCGTCCCCCCTCGATCGCCGTATGTTCAGCCGCAAGGTGCGCCACGTAGGTGACAGGGTCGCCGCCGTGGTGGCCGAGAGTGAAGCTGTCGCTCTGGCGGCGCTCAAACTCATCGAGGTCGAGTATCAAGTGCTGCCAGCGGTCATGAATATCGATGAGGCGATGGCTCCCAACGCACCGCTGGTACACGACGAGCCCATTGTCTACATGGCCGGTGCGCCTGCGGATCTCGAGCAGCAGAACGCCTGCTCGGTGCGTCGCGGCGACGAGCACATGATCATCAACTTCCCCATCGGCTCCCGCCCGCACGAGAACCTGGCCGCCAGCGTCCATGGCCAGATCGGTGATGTGGCCAAAGGCTTTGCCGAGGCGGACGAGATAGTCGAACGCACCTACGAATCGACCCAGGCCCAGCAGTGCCCGACCGAGCCGCACATCTGCTTCACCTATATGGATGGTGATCGTCTGGTCATTCACGCTTCCACCCAGGTGCCGTGGCACGTGCGCCGTCAGGTGGCGCGCATCGTCGGCATGAAGCAGCACCAAGTGCATGTGATCAAGGAGCGGGTAGGGGGCGGCTTTGGCTCCAAGCAGGACATCCTGCTGGAAGAGGTGTGCGCCTGGGCGACCAAGGTGACCGGCCGTCCCGTTACCTTCCGCTACACCCGTGAAGAGGAGTTCATCAGCAACACCTCCCGCCACGTGGCCAAGGTGAAGGTGAAAGTGGGGGCCAAGAAGGATGGCACCATCACCGCCATTGAGATGGATTTTCGCGCCAACACCGGTCCTTACGGCAACCACTCATTGACGGTGCCAAGCAACGGCCCGGCGCTCTCCCTGCCGCTCTATCCGTGCGACAACGTGCGCTTTACCGTCAACACCTACTACAGCAACATCTGCCCGACCGGCGCGTATCAGGGTTATGGCGCGCCCAAGGGCAACTTCGCGCTGACCATGGCCATTGCCGAACTTGCCGAGAAACTGGGCATCGATCAGCTCGACATGGTGGAGCACAACCGGGTGCATGAAGGGGACATCCTCAAGGTGCTGGGTGCCATCGGCGAGGGCAAGATGCCCACCTCGGTGCCCCATGCGGCCAGCTGCGCCCTCGAACCCATCCTCAAACAGGGTCGCGAACTTATCCAGTGGGATAGCCCCAAACCCGCCGATGGGGATTGGCGCATCGGTCGTGGCGTCGCCATCATCATGCAAAAATCGGGGATCCCGGATATCGATCAGGCCAACTGCATGGTCAAGCTGGAGTCTGACGGCACCTTTATCGTCCACTCCGGTGGCGCCGATATCGGCACCGGCCTCGATACCGTGGTGGCCAAGCTGACCGCTGAAGTGCTGCATTGCCCGCTCGGGGATGTGCATGTCATCTCCGGCGACACCGACCACGCCCTGTTCGACAAGGGGGCTTATGCCTCGTCAGGTACCTGCTTCTCCGGCAACGCGGCCAAGAAGGCGGCCGAGAACCTCAAGGAGAAGATCCTGTTCCATGGTGCCGCCATGCTGGGCGAGCCGGTAACCGATGTTGAGCTGGCGTTCCCGGGCGTGGTGCGCGGCAAGCTGGGGGAGGTGAGCCTTGCCAAGCTGGCCCACAAGGCCGAGACCGGTACCGGCTTCGGCATTCTGGTGGGCACCGCCAGTTACATCACCTCTGAGCTTGCCTTCCCGTACGGGGCCAACTTCGCCGAGGTGGCGGTCAACGTCAGAACCGGCGAGATCCGGCTCGACAAGTTCTACGCCCTGCTCGACTGCGGCACCCCCATCAACCCAGAACTGGCGCTCGGCCAGATCTACGGGGCGACCATGCGGGCCATCGGCCACTCATTGACCGAGGAGATCTGTTACGACGGCAAGGGCATTCCGCTCACCCGGGATCTGAAGAGCTATGGTGCACCCAAGATTGGCGACATTCCGCGCGACTTCCGGGCCTTCCTGGTACCGAGTGATGACAAGGTTGGCCCCTACGGCGCCAAGTCCATCTCGGAGATCGGGGTGAACGGGGCCGCGCCCGCCATTGCCACCGCCATCCACGATGCCTGCGGTGTCTGGCTGCGCAAGTGGCACTTCACGCCGGAGCAGATCCTGCGCGAACTGGGCAAGCTGGAGCAAAAAGTGTCGGCATAACAAAAGAAAAGGTGAGGGGCGGGCGCCAGCTCGCCCCCAGCGCCTGACGGCGGAATGAGTACTCCGCCTACATTCTGTGTGATGGGACAAACACGATGTCTAAAACAACACGCAAGCACTCGGATCTCATTTACGAGCTGGAAGACAAACCCCCGTTTTATCAAACCCTGATGGGCGCAGTGACCCATCTGCTGGCGATTTTTGTCCCCATGGTAACCCCGGCGCTGATCGTCGGCGGCGCCCTGGGTCTCTCCACCGAGACCACCGCCTATCTGGTCTCCATGGCGATGATCGCCTCCGGTATCGGCACCTGGCTGCAGGTGAACCGTTATGGCCCCATCGGTTCTGGGCTGCTCTCCATTCAGTCGGTCAACTTCTCCTTCGTGACCGTGATGATCGCGCTCGGCGGCGCCATGAAAAAAGATGGCATCCATGAGGAGCTGATCGTCTCGACCCTGCTCGGGGTCTCCTTCGTCGGCGCCTTTTTGGTGATGGGCTCCTCCTTTGTGCTGCCCTACCTCAAGCGGGTGATCACCCCGACCGTGAGCGGGGTAGTGGTGCTGATGATTGGCCTGAGCCTTATCAAGGTAGGGATCATCGACTTTGGCGGCGGCTTCTCCGCCATGAGCAGCGGCACCTTTGGCAAATACGAGCACATCGGACTGGGGCTGCTGGTGCTCTGTGTCATCGTCGCCTTCAACTGCAGCCGAAGCCCGCTGCTGCGGATGAGCGGCATCGCCATCGGTCTGATGGTGGGCTATGCGGTGGCCCTGATGCTCGGTATGGTGGATTTCTCCGCCCTTGAGGACCTGCCGCTTATTACGGTGCCGATCCCGTTCAAGTACGGTTTCTCCTTCGACTTTCACGCCTTTATGTTGGCGGGCACCATCTATCTGTTGAGCGTGCTGGAGGCGGTGGGGGACATCACCGCCACCGCCATGGTTTCCCACCGGGATATTCAGGGCCCCGAGTTTCAAAAACGGCTCTCCGGCGGCGTGCTGGCGGACGGGTTGGTCTCGGTCATTGCCTCGGCCCTCGGTTCCCTGCCGCTCACCACCTTTGCCCAGAACAACGGTGTGATCCAGATGACCGGGGTGGCGTCACGCCACGTGGGCAAGTTTATCGCCGTCATTCTGGTGCTGCTGGGGCTCTTCCCGGTTGTGGGGCGCTTCTTTACCACCATACCGTCACCTGTGATGGGGGGCGCCATGGTCATCATGTTCTCGATGATCGCCATCGCCGGTGGTCGCATCATCATCAGCCACGGTTTCGATCGGCGGGAGACCCTGATTGTCGCCACCTCGCTGGGTCTTGGGCTCGGGGTTTCCTATGACCCGAACGTCTTCAAGGTGCTGCCGGCGGGTATCTACATGCTGGTGGAGAACCCCATCTGCGCCGGCGGCATCACCGCCATCATCATGAATCTGGTGTTGCCGCAAAGCCGCAAGCGCAAGGCGGCCGTCAGGGATGCCGAGGCGGTGGAGGTGATCCAGCTGAGTGACAAGCCGGATGTGATCTTTACCGCCCGCAGCGCAGGCCTGTCATCGGCCAGCAAGGGGGAGGGTTCACCAGAGCCAGTGCCCGGGCAGGCGGTGGCGCCACAAGTGGAACGGATCTGACGGTTAAACCGGCAAAAAACGTCAACAGAACAAGAAAAACAGGGAAACGGTTATGAAAAACGACAACTCTATCAAAGCGGTACGCGGCAGCTTCTTCGATATCACCCGGGTGGTGGATCAGCCCGAGGAGATTGAGTCCAACGCCCGTCTTATCGAGGATGGCCTGCTGATCATTCGCAACGGCTGCATCGACTGGTTTGGTGAGTGGGAGGAGGGGAAGGCGCGTATTCCGGCCGAAGTGCGGGTGCGCGATTATCGCGGCAAGATGATAGTGCCCGGCTTTGTCGATACCCACATTCACTATCCCCAGAGCGAGATGGTGGGAGCCTATGGCGAGCAACTGCTGGAGTGGCTCAACCGCCACACCTTCCCCGCCGAGCGGCGCTACAACGATCTCGAATATGCCCGCGAGATGTCTACCTTCTTTATCAAGCAGTTGCTGCGCAACGGCACCACCACGGCGCTGGTGTTCGGCACCGTTCACCCCGAGTCGGTAGACGCCCTGTTCGAGGCGGCCAGCCGTATCAATATGCGGATGATCGCCGGCAAAGTGATGATGGATCGCAATGCACCCGATTATCTACTCGATACCGCCGAGAGCAGCTATGTGCAGAGCAAGCAGCTTATCGAGCGCTGGCACGGCAATGGTCGCCTGCTCTATGCCATCACACCACGATTTGCACCCACCTCGACACCCGAGCAGCTGGCGATGGCGCGGCGACTGCGCGAAGAGTTTCCCACCACCTATCTGCACACCCATCTGTGCGAGAACAAGGACGAGATCGCCTGGGTCAAATCCCTCTTCCCGGCGCACAAGGGCTATCTCGATGTCTATCACCAGCATGGGCTGACCGGCCACAACTGCGTCTTTGCCCACTGCGTCCATCTGGAAGAGCAGGAGTGGGATTGCTTGAAGGAGACCGGCTCCACCATCGCGTTTTGTCCCACCTCCAACCTCTATCTCGGCAGCGGCCTGTTCAAGCTGCACAAGGCGTGGCGCAAGCAGGTGAAGGTGGGGATGGGCACCGACATCGGCGCCGGCACCACCTTCAACATGCTGCAGACCCTCAACGAGGCCTACAAGGTGATGCAACTGCAGGGGGAGCGGCTCTCGGCCTATCAGGCCTTCTATCTGGCCACTCTGGGCGGCGCCCATTCGCTGGGGCTTGACGAGAAGATCGGCAGCTTTGCGGTGGGCAAGGAGGCGGACTTCGTGGTGCTCGACCCGGTCGCCACCCCGCTGCAGCAGCTGCGTTATGACAACTCCACCACCCTGCGGGACAAGCTCTTTGTGCTGTTGACCCTGGGGGATGACAGATCCATCTACCGCACCTACGTGGATGGCCAACTGGTGCATGAACGGGGGTAGGGCTTGTAGTGGGCTGCCGCGGCGCAGCCCCAACGAATACGGCGGCTGGCGTGCCCCAAAGGGGCGCTAGTCTTGCCGCACGACAGGGGATCTCCCCGCATAGAACGTGAAATGGCCCGGTTTTGTTTGACCAGCAAGGCAAACGTTTGAGTCAAGGCTGCCTGCCCTGGTCTGTCTGTCGCATCTTCTGCCACCATCGCCTGTTTCTCATCAGACTGGCGCTCGGCAGACCCGCAGATCCTGTCGCCATTTCGTCATGGAACATTCAGGCGCGTGTGAAGGAGTTGGGTATGACCCAAGCAAACAGCAGGACAAACAGCGTGGAACAGCTGGCCAATGATGACGCCAGCCAGAGCGCACCAAAGCAACAGCCGCTAACGGCTCTTGATCGCTACTTTATGATCAGCGAGCGGGGCAGCAACGTCAGACAGGAGGTACTGGCGGGCCTCACCACCTTCCTTGCCATGGTCTACTCGGTGATCGTGGTGCCGAGCATGCTCGGCAAGGCGGGCTTTCCCCCCGGCGCCGTGTTTGTCGCCACCTGTCTGGTGGCGGGGTTCGGTTCGCTCTTGATGGGGCTCTGGGCCAAGTTGCCGATGGCCATCGGCTGCGCTATTTCCCTCACGGCGTTTACTGCATTCAGTCTGGTGCTGGGGCAGCAGATCCCCATTCCGGTGGCGTTGGGGGCCGTCTTCCTGATGGGGGTGCTGTTTACCGCCATCTCGGTGACCGGAGTGCGTAGCTGGATCCTCGACAACCTGCCGATGGGAATTGCCCACGGTACCGGCATCGGGATCGGTCTCTTCCTGCTGCTTATCGCCGCCAACGGAGTGGGGCTGGTGATCAAGAACCCGCTGGAGGGGCTGCCGGTGGCGCTGGGGGCTTTTACCTCGATGCCGGTCATTATGTCCCTGATCGGCCTTGCGGTGATCTTCGGGCTGGAGAAGCTGAGAGTACCGGGGGGGATCTTGCTGGTGATTATCGCCATCTCCATCTTCGGCCTGATTTTCGATCCGGCGGTGAAGTATCAGGGACTGTTCGCCCTGCCGAGCCTCTCGGACGATCAGGGCAAGTCCCTCATTTTCAGTCTGGATATCATGGGCGCCCTCTCGCCGCTGGTGCTGCCCAGCGTGCTGGCGCTGGTGATGACAGCGGTATTCGATGCCACCGGCACCATCCGCGCCGTGGCGGGGCAGGCCAACCTGCTCGATAAGGATGGTCATATCATCAACAGCGGCAAGGCGCTCAGTGCCGACTCGGTCAGCAGCATCTTCTCCAGTCTGGTGGGGGCGGCCCCGGCTGCCGTCTATATCGAATCGGCGGCGGGCACGGCGGCGGGGGGCAAAACCGGCCTCACCGCGACTGTGGTGGGCGGCCTGTTCCTGCTGATGCTGTTCCTCTCGCCGCTCTCCTATCTGGTGCCGGCCTATGCCACCGCACCGGCCCTGATGTATGTGGGGCTCTTGATGCTGAGCAACGTCACCAAGCTCGATTTCGATGACTTTGTCGGGGCCATGTCCGGGCTGGTGTGCGCGGTCTTTATCGTGCTCACCTGCAATATTGTCACCGGTATCATGCTCGGCTTCAGCTCGCTGGTGATCGGCCGCATCTGCTCGAAGGAGTGGCACAAGCTCAACGTCGGCACCGTGGTCATCGCCCTGGCGCTGGTGCTCTTTTATGCTGGGGGGTGGGCTATTTAGGGATAACCCGCCCGTTTGGGGTCGCTCTGGCGGCCCCATTTTTATGCCTGTTATTTTTAGCCCGCCCATGCAGGCATTATGCCTAGGCTGTCTCCGCAGTTGGGGGGCATCGCGATACCATTTTGATAAATCCTCCTACCAGATTGATAGGCTCCCACCTTTGCTCTCCTCGCTTTGCCGCTTTTTTCACCGCTGATGTGCCCCGTTTGCTCAGGGGCTGCCCTTGGCTTGTCGCTTCGGGCCAACAAAAGCGGGCTAGATGGGATCCCCTTCACACTTCTCCCCATTGTCCTGACGATGGCGGGAAACAGGCGCATATCTTGCTGTTTTTTATGCCGGTTCCAGATTTTTCCATTCGAAAAAGGACTTGCATATGTCCATAGGATTACCGCTCAAGCGGGTGGATGCCGAGGCCAAGGTGACCGGCAGCGCCCGCTATACCGATGACAACATCATGCTCGGGATGCGCCACGCCAAGTACGTGCGAAGCAATATTGCCCACGGCAAGGTGCTCGCCATCGATGCGACCGAAGCGCTGGCCCTGCACGGGGTCGAAGCCGTATTTACCCATGAAGATGTCCCCACCACCTGTTTTCGCACCGCTGGTCACGCCTGGTCTCTCGATGAGGCGAAACGGGATGTGAAAGACCGGCGTCTGCTCACCGACCATGTACGCCACTTTGGTGATGGGGTCGCCATAGTCGTGGCCCGCGATCCACTGGTCGCCGAAAAAGCGGCTGCGCTGGTCAAGGTGACCTACGAACCGCTGCCGGTGATGACGGATGCCGAAAGTGCCCTGGCCGACGGAGCCTATCCCATCCACCCGAGCGGTAATCTGCTGCGCCAAAGTCAGCTTCGCACCAATGACCCGGAGCAGGCCATCGCGGCGGCCGATCTGCAGTTTCAGGGGCACTACCGGACGCCGGTGGTGCAGCACTGCCATCTGGAGACGGTGACCTGCTACGCCTACATGGATCAACCGGACCACATCATCGTCGTCAGCAGTACCCAGATCCCCCAGATAGTGCGCAGCCGGGTGGCCAAATCCCTCGGTCTGCCTTGGTCGAGCGTGCGGGTGATCAAGCCCTATATGGGCGGCGGTTTTGGCAACAAGCAGGATGTGCTGGAAGAGCCGATGGCGGCGTTTTTGAGCTACAAGCTTGGCGGCGTGCCGGTCAAGGTGACTCTGAGCCGGGAGGAGTGCTTTTTTGCCTCCCGCACCCGCCACGGCTTTGCCATCGATGGCAAGATGGGCCTCAACCGCGATGGCATCCTCAAGGGCTATCAGCTCGACGTGCTCTCCAACACCGGCGGCTATGCCTCCCATGGCCACTCCATCGCCAGCGCCGGTGGCAACAAGATCAGCTACCTCTATCCGCGCAGCGCCTTTGGCTATGACGCCAAAACCTTCTACAGCAACCTGCCCACCGCCGGTGCCATGCGCGGTTACGGCGCGCCGCAGGTGATATTTGCCCTTGAATGCATGCTGGATGACGCCTGCGCCGAACTGGGGCTGGATCCGCTTGATGTGCGCATCGCCAACGTGGCGAGGGAAGGGGACGTCAATCAGGTCAACCAGAAGACCATCTACAGCGCCGGGTTGCCGGACTGCCTGCTGCGTGGCCGCGAGATGTTCGAGTGGGATCGACTCAAGGCCGAGTGTCTGGGGCAGGATCCTGCCAGCCGGGTGCGGCGTGGCATCGGGGTAGCGTGCTTTAGCTACGGCTCCAACACCTATCCGGTGGGGGTCGAAATTGCCGGCGCCCGCATGCTGCTCAATCAGGATGGCACCGTCAATCTGCAGATCGGTGCCACCGAGATAGGGCAGGGGTCGGACACCGTCTTTGCCCAGATGGCGGCCCAGACGTTAGGCATTCCGTTTGAGCAGATCCGGGTCATCTCGACTCAGGATACCGACATCACCGCCTATGATCCGGGCTCGTTCGCCTCGCGCCAGAGTTATGTGGCGGCCCCTGCCATCCATCAGGCGGCGCTGCAGTTGCGGGCCCGCATCCTCTCGCTGGCGGCCCAGCTCTGCCATCAGGATGTAGGGTCGCTGACCCTGATCGACGGCTACGTGGTGCTGGCCGGTGCGCCGGAGAAGGTGCTGATCAGCGTCGCCGAGGTGTCGGTCAACGCCTATTACCATCTCACTATCGGCGGCCAGATCACCTCCGAGGTCTCCCACAAGACCACCACCAACCCGCCGAGTTTCGGCTGTACCTTTGTCGATCTCAGCGTCGATATCGATCTCTGCAAGGTGACCATCAATCGCATCATCAACCTGCACGATGCGGGCAAGATCCTCAACCCGCAGTTGGCTGAGGGGCAGGTGCATGGCGGCATGGGGATGGGGATCGGCTGGTCCCTGTTCGAGGAGATGATCATCGACGCCAAGACTGGCGTGGTACGCAACCCCAACCTGCTCGACTACAAGTTCCCCACCATGCTGGATTTGCCGGAGCTTGAATGCGACTTCGTGCAGACCTACGAGCCCCAGTCGGTCTATGGCCACAAATCCCTGGGGGAACCGCCCATCATCTCGCCGGGCCCCGCCATCCGTAACGCCATTCGCATGGCGACCGGGGTGGCCATCAACGAGCTGCCCATCACCCCCAAAACCCTGTTCCGGGAGTTTGTCGCGGCGGGTTTGATTGGCGAGGGATCAGGGGAGGAGCAACACCATGTTTGATATTGCCCGTTACTACAAGGCGCACAGTGTGGCCGAGGCGGTCGCCCTGCGTCAGGCTGACCCCGAGGCGCGCCTCTTGGCCGGTGGCACCGATGTGATGATCCAGCTCCATCACCTCAACGCTGCCTATCGTCATATCGTCGATATTCACGACTTGCCCGAACTCAAAGGGGTGTGCGAGTTGCCTGATGGGTCGATCCGCATCGGCTCCGGCACCACCTTTACCGAGATCATCGAGAACGAACTGGTGCAGCGCCGCCTGCCGATGCTGGCGGAAGCGGCCGCCACCATCGCCGGCCCGCAGATCCGCAACATCGCCACCTATGGCGGCAACATCTGTAACGGCGCCACCAGTGCTGACTCGGCGGCGCCCACAGTGGCACTGGAAGCAGAGCTGCAAATCGCCGGGCCCAATGGCACGCGCCGTATCCCCATCGCCGGTTTTCACACCGGTCCTGGCAAGGTGGCGCTGCAACCGGCGGAAATTCTGGTGGCATTTCACTTTGCGCCGGATTCTCACCCTCATGTGGGCTCCCACTACTTCAAATACGCCATGCGCGATGCCATGGATATCGCCACCATCGGCTGCGCCGCCTACTGTCAGATTGAGGATGGTCACTTCAAGAGTCTGCGGCTGGCCTACGGGGTGGCGGCCCCGACCCCGGTGCGTACCCCGCACGCAGAAGCGGCAGCCGAAGGGCAACCCCTGACTCGCGCCACACTGGCCGCCATTGCCGAGGCTGTGGTGGCCGATGTGGCGCCGCGATCCTCCTGGCGGGCGGAGAAGGAGTTTCGCCTGCACCTTATCAAAACCCTGGCGCAGCGGGTGGTTGCCTGCGCAGTCGAACGTGCCGGAGGCAAGATCCTATGATGCAACCGCAAAGCTGTCCCGCAGTGGAGATCCAGTGCGAGATCAACGGCAAGCCTTACTCCTATGCAGTGCCGCCCACCATGTCGCTGCTCCACTTTTTGCGCGGGCAGGGGCTTATCAGCGTGAAAGAGGGGTGCAGTGTCGGTGAGTGCGGCGCCTGTACCGTGCGGGTGGATGGCACCGCTATCGACAGCTGCCTCTATCTGGCGGTCTGGGCCGATGGCAAATCCATTCGTACCGTGGAGGGGGAACGCAAAGGTAACGAGCTCTCTGATGTGCAGCAGGCCTTTATCGACGAGGGGGCGGTGCAGTGCGGTTTTTGCACGCCTGGTCTTGTGATGGCGAGCGCCGCCCTGCTCGACAAGACCGAACGCCGTCCGCTGACCGATGCGGAGATCCGCCGCGGGCTGTCGGGCAACCTCTGCCGCTGTACCGGTTATCAGAACGTGGTACGGGCGGTGAAGAAGTGTTGCAAAGGGTGATAGTTCGGGTGCCGTGAGTGGTGCGTGCCGTTATTTGAAAAAAGGAAATCAAGCCGCCCAAAAACACAGGCCCGCCTCGAAAGAGGCGGGCCTGCTGCTGAGTGGGGTCAGGAGAAATCACACTTTTGGCTGGTCGATCACCAATTTGCCATCTTTGACCGGAATGGTGGCGCCCGGGACTTGCTTCATGCGGATCACCCCCTCCTGACCTGCGAGGCGATAGGTCACGTCATAACCTATGGTGTTGACGCTCGTATCCTGCACGGTCTTGCAGCGCTGCTCGGTGGTGGTGTAGGTATCGCCCGCCTGCATATTGCCCTGCACCTGATTACCGGCATAGCCACCCGCGACGGCCCCTGCAGCAGTGGCCACCTTCTTGCCGCTGCCGCCGCCAAACTGGTGGCCAACCACGCCACCCAGCGCCGCGCCAACCACTGTGCCGAGGATCTTGTGCTCATCCTGTACCGGCTTGCGGTGGGTCACGGTGACGTTGCGACACTCCTGTCGGGGAGTCTTGATGGTCTCGGTGATCGGCTTGCTGGCGATCACCTCGGCAAAGGTGGGCTGGGGTGTAAAGAGGGAGCCGCTGGCCGCCGCCGAGAGTGCCAGGGCCGAGGCGATGCCAATACCGATACCTGCCATCATGGATCTGTTCATCTTGTTGTTCTCCTGCATACCCATACGGGCTGTTCCAATCTGGCGCCATCTTGTCATAACCGGTTGGCCGGACAAGGCGAGGGGGATGGGCCTGCGACAGGCGCTGGCAAGGTCAAAAAATAGCCACCATGAAAAAGAGTCGGGCTTTGGCGACAACGGACTAAAAGTGACCAGTTTCCGTCGCATGGCGGGCTTTGCCAGTGTGATAAGGCGCAATTCGAGTCGCAATTTGCAAGGCGGGCGGTGAGCAGAATGCCAGAGTGGCAAAGTGCTGACGGGGGCAGGTCAAGGGAGGCCTTGAGCAAGGGCTCTGTTCGTTGAGATGGCCACGCAAGTGGTTGATAAATGGCTCCAGCCCCATCGGATGTTGGCCGATAAGAGATCACGGCAAGCATTTTGCTTTGATTGGGTGAAGCAGAGGGTGAACGGGTCGGCAGACAACGGCGTAAGACCTGATATGAAGATGTTCACCCGAGATCACCGGATCAACGAGGGGGAGATATGTCAATGTTACCCAGCTGGATCACCCCGGCCATCCAGGCCAACATCATCACGGTGCAGCAGGCCGAACGTCTGCTCTCATCCCTCTACCGGCCCCTGGCCGAGCAGGGAGAGGAGCTTCCCGCCGATATCGCCGACATCAGCCTTAAACTCTACTGCTTCCGCCAGCAGGGGCGGGTGCGCCACTAACGATGATTGAGGTAAAGCCTTCGCCATTGGCGGGGGCTGGCTTGCCCGAACTCGCACCGAATACCTTTTCCGCTCTTCCTCTAAGACGTTTTGCTAATACCTGCCGCCACAGGCTCACTGTTAGGCTGTCATCCCCATAAGAGACCAGTGACGGGCAGGATGCCTATGTCGCTGTCTGATCTCTGAATCATCCCGAAACTGCCCGTTTTGTGCCACCTGTGAGGAAGGAATCCGATGACAGTGCAGAACATCTATGAGCGCGACCTTGCCAAAACCGCCGCCAATTTCGAGGCCCTGACCCCCATCAGCTTTCTGGGGCGGGCGGAGCGGGTCTATCCCGACTATCCGGCGCTGATCCACGGCCCGCTGCGCCAGAGCTGGGGCGAGACTGCCCGCCGTTGCCGCCAGCTGGCCTCGGCCCTGCGGCTTCGCGGTATTGGGGAGGGGGATACCGTCTCCATCGTTGCGCCCAATATCCCGGCGATGTTTGAAGCCCACTTCGGGGTGCCCATGAGCGGCGCTGTGCTCAACACCATCAATACCCGGCTCGATGCCGAGTCGATGGCTTTTATCTTCCAGCATGCCCAGAGCAAGGTGGTGCTGGTGGACAGGGAGTTTGGCGCCGTGGTGCGCAAGGCGCTGGGTCTGCTGGAGCGCCAACCGCTGGTCATCGCCATCGACGACCCCCTCTACCGGGGAGGGGCGCTTGTCAGTGAACTGACCTATGAGGCTTTTATTGCCACTGGTAATGGCGATGAACCCGGCTGGTTGCCAGAGGATGAGTGGCAGGCCATCTCCCTTAACTACACCTCCGGCACCACCGGCAACCCCAAGGGGGTGGTCTATCACCATCGCGGCGCCCACCTCAACGCCATCAACAACGTACTCTCCTGGGAGCTGCCCAAACATCCCGTCTACCTCTGGACCTTGCCGATGTTTCACTGCAACGGCTGGTGTTTCCCCTGGACGCTGGCGGCCACCGCCGGGGTGAGCGTCTGCCTGCGGCATGTGCAGGCGGCCGCCATTTATGAGGCGCTGCATGAGCACAAGGTGAGCCACTTCTGCGCGGCGCCCATCGTGCTCAATATGCTCAACAATGCCGATCCGGCGCTCAAGCGGGGGCTGGATCACCCCATCAAGGTGATGACCGCTGGCGCTGCGCCCCCCGCCACCGTGATCGCCGGGATGGAGGCGATGGGGATCGCCGTGACCCACGTCTATGGCCTCACCGAAACCTATGGCCCCTGCGTGTTGTGCGAACCGCAAAGAAGCTGGCAAGGTCAGGATGCCACGGCGCTCTCCCGCCTCAAGGCGCGCCAGGGTGTTGCGTCGCCTCTGCAGGGGGATATGCGGGTTATCAATCCGGTCACTGGCGAGCCGGTGGCCAAAGATGGCAAAACCATGGGGGAGATAGTGCTGCGGGGCAATGTGGTGATGAAAGGCTATCTGAAAAATCCGGCGGCCAGCGCCGAGGCGATGGCGGAGGGGTGGTTTCGCAGTGGCGATCTGGCGGTGTGGCACCCGGATGGTTATGTGGAGATCAAGGACAGATCCAAGGATATCATCATCTCGGGCGGGGAGAATATCTCCAGTCTGGAGGTGGAAGATGTGCTCTATCGCCATCCCGATGTGGACGAAGCGGCAGTGATCGCCATGCCCGATGAGAAGTGGGGGGAGGTGCCCTGCGCCTTCGTCAAACTGAAAGAGGGGCGAGAGACCACCCAGGCGGAGCTGATCGCCTTTTGCCGGGAGCAGATGGCCCACTTCAAGGCCCCCAAACGCATCATCTTCACCCCGCTGCCGAAAACCTCGACAGGCAAGGTGCAAAAATTCGTGCTGCGCAAACAGCTGGGGTAGCGGCCTGTTCGTAAGGAGCCAGCACAGACTTTCATAGGAGGGAGATACGAGGGAGCTGGAGGGCTGCGGGCCCTCCCGTTGTATGGCTAGGGAGCCTTGCAGGCGACGCAGTTGCGGCCGCTCTGTTTAGCCTGATAGAGCATCTGATCGGCGCGGGCGTAGAGGCTCTCCATCAGCTCCCCTTCGCCATTTTCCACCAGTCCGGCGCTGATGGTGATGACCAGTTTATCCCCATCTGGCAGGGGCAGCGGGCTGTGCATCACCTGCAGGCGCAGTCGCTCGGCCAGTGATACGGCGGCCGAGAGGGTGGTGTTGGGCAGCAAGATGGCAAATTCGTCACCGCCGATGCGGGCCAGCACATCTTCGCTGCGCAGCACCGATTGCATCACCCTGCCCAGATGCATCAGCGCGCTATCTCCAAGGGGATGACCGAAGCGATCGTTGATGCACTTGAACTGATCCACATCCAGCACCATCAGCACCGAGGTGAGGTGGTGGCGCATGTCCAGACTGAGGTTCTTCTCGCACAACTCGAAAAAGAAACGGCGGTTGTAGAGACCGGTGAGGCCATCGCGCACCGACTGTTGGTGCAGCTGCTCCTTGAGCTGGTGCAGTTCGGTAATGTCGGAGGAGATACCGATCAGGGTGGGAGTGCCATCCCCCAGCAGAAAGGGCACCTTGACCGACCAGTAGTAGTGCTGATTGCCTTCGGGATCGGTCAGCATCTCTTCCCCGGCTTGCAGCTCGCCGGTTTCGAACACCCGGTTGTCCAGCCGCCACAGCTGGCAGGCGCTGGCAGCCGGGATCACCTCATCATCGCGTCGGTTGATGATCTGCTCGGCAGGAAGGCCCAGCAGATCGGCGACCTTTTGGTTGACGTAGAGAAAGCGGTGCAGGCTGTCCTTCATATAGATATGGGCATCCACGTTGGCGAGGATGATTTCCAGCAGCTGATGCTGCTCGGCCATGCGGGCCTCAATCAGCTTGTGTTCGGTGATATCGGTGGAGATGCCGCACAGGCCGATCAGGTTGCCATCCTTGTCATGGATGGGCTTTTTAACGGTCCAGTAGCAGCGCTTTTCCCCAGTGGATTTGAGGTAGTTGATCTCCTCCTGGGCGATGGCGAGTTGCTGCTCCAGTACCAACCGGTCGTTGCGTTGAATGGTGTCGGAGAATTCGAGATCAAAAAAGGCCCGATCATCCTGCCCCTGCAACTCGGCGAGGGTGCAGCCAAAGAGATCCAGCACCGCCTGATTGGCATAGGTGTAACGGCCCGCCAGATCCTTGGTAAACATGTAGGCGTCCGTCTCGTTGAAGATGGCTTTGAGGTGATCCAGCTCATGCTGTAACTGGATAGAGAAGGGTTCATCCTTCATGGGGTTAACCATCCTTGGTCAATGGAGTCGTTGTATACCGCGCTAATATATGTACCAACGGTTTAAATTAAGCACTGAACAGGCCATATTTCGTGTTTATTTCCGCAAGTTCTGCGCCATGTCACACGATTGTCATCGTTGGTGTGGTCAAAGGAAATCAACTGAGTCCGTGGCTATGCAGATAACCGTCCCACCTATATCGGCCCGGCATCGTGGGCCAGCAGCAGAGCAATTGCCCGGCAGTCAAATACGCCAGCCCGAGCGGCAGAAAGGGCAACAAACAGGTCTTTAATCAAACTATTTTCACTGTGCCCCTGATATCATCCTCAGCAACGCAATATGGAGAGATTCGAGATGGCAGTGGCACCGTTTAATTGGGATGACGCAGTTCAGTGGGACGGGCCGGGGGCCATTGCGGGCGGCGAAGAGCTGGCGGGTGATCGGCTGGATCGTGCCCGCTATGCCGAGTTTCTCACCAACTATCTGGTGGCAGAGGGCAAGCAGCGCAACTATGTGCTCAACCTCAATGCCGAGTGGGGGGCAGGGAAAACCTGGTTTATCAAGCGCTGGTATATGGAGCTTAAAACGCACTATCCCACCGTCTATGTCGATGCCTGACAGCAGGACTTTTCCGATGATCCCTTGCTTACGGTGATTTCATCGATCATTGAACAACTGAAAGCAGAAGCGGGTAGCCCTCAGCTTTCCCCCTATTTGTCGACCAAGCTGGCTTCATTACTGAAAGCAACTGCGCCGATAGTGACCAAGGCTCTGTTTAAAAAAGTCTCTGGCATCAATATCGATGAAGTCCAGGAGGTCATTACAGCTGATGACGCGGGCAAACTGGTTGAATCACTTTTTCAAGATACTCGTAAAAAGACAGAAGCAGTACAGTTGCTCAAACACGAAATACAGCAGTGGGTCGAGGCCATTATTGGCAAGAAAAAGAAACAGGCACCCGCATTTATCCTGATTGATGAGTTGGATCGCTGTCGCCCCTCCTATGCTGTGGAGATGCTGGAGACTATCAAGCATATCTTTGATATTAAAGGCGTGGTTTTTGTACTGGCAACAGATACCGAGCAGTTGCAGCATGCTATTAAGGTTATTTATGGGGCTGGTTTTGATGCGCAAAATTATCTTGGGCGTTTCTTTCAACGAAAGTTCACACTGAATGCCATTTCAAAACGCGATTTCATTACTACAAAGCTAGAAAATCGTATCCCTCTGACATCAAGCATTAAAATGTGGCCAGACATTATGGCACCGAATGTGATTATAAATGTGATAACAGCCATCTGTGATTATTTTTCTATGAGTCTGAGGCAAGTAGAACAACTTGTAGATAGATTTGTTGCGCTTATGAACATTAATTCACACGATGATGGGCAAATAGGTAGGCTGGATTTCATCTTTCTTGTTTATCTTTTTGCTTTGCATGAAAAAGACTATTCTTATTATAGATTGATTTCAGAGGGCAGAGTAGAAAGGCGTGGAGTTGGTGAACAGCATATAAATTCATTTGATGTGGCCTTGAGAAAACGGCAAGATAAAACCATACAGATTTCTTTATCACCAAGTCTAGTTTTAGGTAAACCTATAAATGATATATGGAAGGATGGTGAATACAATGTTTCACTTATTTCATTGTTATACCATTCATATGAAATGATGATATTGCATGCCCATCATGCTAAATACAAATTAAATAATGACTCCGAATTGAAAAATGCAATATCTTTACATGTAAGTATTAATCCACTTAGTCACGTCGAAGCAGCTTTACTGGCTAGGCCTGAATTATCTCAGCTCGAACATCGTTTCGAGATATATAGAAATTTTGTGGAGGTGTCTGTTCATTTTGATTAAATAAAGCCGGGGTAACCCGGCTTTATTACCAGTTTATTTATTATGCCGCTCATAAAGCCGCTGTACCACATCCTGTAATCCCAGCCCTTCATTTTGTAGCAGCACGGTCAGGTGGTAGAGCAGATCGGCGGATTCGTTGATAAGCTCCTCCCGATCCTTGGCCATGGCGGCCAGCGCCACTTCTACGCCTTCTTCACCCACTTTCTGGGCGATACGCTTGGTCCCTTTGCCGTAGAGGCTGGCGGTGTAGCTGGTGGCCGGATCGGCCCCTTTGCGGGCTGCCAGCACCTGTTCCAGCTCTGCCAAAAAACCGAGGGGCGGCAGCGGGTGACCATGGAAGCAGGAGGTTGTCCCTTTGTGGCAGGTGGGACCGACGGGGTTGGCGGCAATCAGCAGGGAGTCCTGATCGCAGTCGGTGCTGATAGCCACGAGCTTGAGCACATTGCCCGAGCTTTCACCCTTGGTCCACAGTCGCTGTTTGCTGCGGCTAAAGAAGGTGACCTGACCGGTGGTCTGGGTCTTCTCCAGCGCTTCACGGGTCATAAAGCCCTGCATCAGCACCTCGCCGCTGGCGGCGTGCTGGACGATGGCAGGGATCATGCCATCGCACTTTTCCCAATCGAGCTGATCGGCAAGGGGGCGCGCGCTGGCGGTTGTTTGTGTGTTATCTGAGAAGTTATTCACGGATGGCGACTCCTTCGGTTTTCAGCCAGCGTTTCAATTCGGGAATGGGGATAAGGCCCTTGTGGAACACTGAGGCGGCCAGCGCCCCGTCCACATCGGCGAGGGTAAAGGCATCGCGAAAGTGTGTCATGGCACCGGCGCCGCCGGAGGCAATCAGCGGCACCTTGCAGACGCTGCGCACCAGTTTGAGCTGGTCGAGATCATAACCCTGACGCATGCCGTCCTGATTCATCACGTTCAGCACGATTTCGCCTGCGCCGCGTTTTTGTACCTCCTGCACCCAGTCGAGGGTGTGCCAGGCGGTGGTGCGGGTGCGGCTCTCGTCACCGGTAAACTGTTTGACCTGATAGTGGCCCGTGTCGGCGTCGAAGTAGGAGTCAATGCCCACCACCACGCACTGCACGCCAAAGCGCTCGGCCAGTCGGCTGATAAGGGTCGGGTCGGCCAGCGCAGGAGAGTTGATGGAGACCTTGTCGGCGCCAAATTCGAGGATCTGGCGAGCATCCTCCACGCTTTTGATGCCACCGGCGACGCAGAAGGGGATATCGATCACCTCCGCTACCCGGCTCACCCAGCTCTTGTCCACCACCCGAGCATCGCTGGAGGCGGTGATGTCATAGAACACCAGCTCGTCAGCACCCTCTTCGGCGTAGCGGCGCGCCAGCTCGACAATGCCGCCCATCACCTCGTGGTTGCGAAATTGCACCCCCTTGACCACCACGCCATCTTTCACGTCGAGGCAGGGGATAATGCGTCTTGCCAGCATCAGTTGCCTCCTGTGGTATCGGCAGCGGGAGCTTGCCAGCAGGCGATGGCGTCACCCACCGAGAATTTTCCCTCCAGCAGGGCGCGGCCAAGGATGATCCCCTTGACGCCGGAGCCCTTGAGCGCCTCGATATCCGCGATGCCGCCAATGCCGCCGGAGGCTTGAAAGGCGACGCTCGAGTAGCGGGCGCAGAGATCCCGATAGAGCTCGACGTTGGTGCCAGCCAGGGTGCCGTCACGGCTGATGTCGGTGCAGAGCACATGCTTGAGCCCGGCGGGGAGGAAGCGCTCGATCAGTGCCTCGATGGTCACACCGCTGTTCTCCTGCCAGCCTGCCACAGCGATATGGCGATTGCCCTGCTCATCGATATTGACGTCCAGCGCCAGCACGATCTGCTCGGGGCCATATTTCTCCATCCAGCTCGCTACCAGATCAGGGGATTTGACTGCGGTGGAGCCAATCACCACCCGGCTGGCACCGGCGGCCAGCAGATCTGCCACATCCTGCTCCGTGCGCACGCCTCCGCCGACCTGAACCGGCGCTTCGGTGGCCGACAGCAGTTGGGTCAGCAGTGGGAGCTGACGCGCCTTGGCATCCTTGGCACCGTCCAGATCCACCAGATGGAGCTGCACCGCCCCCTGGGAGACATATTCATCGAAGCGGGCTTGCGGGCTGCTGCTGTATTCGGTCTTCTGCTCGTAGTCCCCCTGATAGAGGCGAACTACCTGACCGTTGATAAGGTCAATTGCGGGAATGATCATTCATAGCTCCAGAAAATTTTGCAGCAAACGGGCACCGGCTGCGCCTGAGCGCTCCGGGTGGAATTGGGCGCCAAAGAAGTTGTCACGGGCCACAATCGCGGTAAAAGGGTTGCCGTAGTCACACGTCGCCAGCGTCGCTTCGGTTACCTCCAGCGCATAGGAGTGCACGAAGTAGAAGTAGCTGCCGCTCGGGATCCCCTTGAGCAGAGGATGGGTCTCGTCGTGCTCAATCTGGTTCCAGCCCATATGGGGCAGGCGCATGCTTGACTGGTGTAAGGTGCCGACCTCCATCAGCCGGATCTTGCCCGGCACTATGCCAAGGCAGCCGATAAGCCGCTCTGACGAGTCATCCGTACCCATGCTCTCTTCGGAGGCCTCCGCCAGCATCTGCATGCCAAGGCAAAAGCCCAGCAGCGGCTGCTTGGCGGCGCGAATAAGGGGCACCAGCCCGCGCTCGTTGAGGTTTTTCATGGCGGCTACCGCGGTGCCGACGCCGGGCAGGATCAGCTTGTCCGCCTGCTCGATATCGGCGGCCTGGCTTGAGACCAGCGGCTGCACGCCGAGGCGCTCGAACGCCATCCTGACCGAGGCCAGATTGGCACAACCGGTATCGATAATGACCAGCTTCTGCTTGCTCACATCCATCACAGCACTCCCTTGCTGGAGGGAAGCTCGCTCCCTTCCACCCGAATGGCCTGACGCAGGGTGCGGCCAAAGCCTTTGAACAGCGCCTCCACTTGATGGTGGGTGTTGCCGCTGCCCACCTTCATCTGCAGGGTGATGGCCATGGCATCCGACAGCGAGCGGAAGAAATGGGGCACCATCTCGGTGGCCATCTCGCCCACGTTGTCGCGACCAAAGCCGCTCGGGCAGTCAAATACGAAGTAGGGGCGACCGCTGAGATCCAGCGCTGTGCTCACCTCCTGCTCGGTCAGCGGGCGCGCATCGATCACCGCCTGCACCTCGTCCATCGCCAGCACAAAGCCGAAGCGGCCGATACCGCGCTTGTTGCCAAGGGCTTGACGCAGCGCCTGACCCAGCGCCAGCCCCACATCTTCCACCGTGTGGTGATCGTCGATATGCAGATCGCCGCTGACGTTCAGCTTGAGCTGGAAACCGGCGTGGGTGGCGATCTGATCCAGCATGTGATCAAAAAAGCCGATGCCGGTGGCGATCTGGTTGCCGCCACTCTTGTCCAAATCTAGGGCCACCTTAATACGGGTCTCTTTGGTGTAGCGCTCCACCGAGGCTACGCGCCCCTTGGACAACAGCTGATCACGGATGGCGAGCCAGTCGTGATCCTGCGGGTGGTAGCGGATCCCGCCAATGCCCATGTTCTCGGCCAGCTGCAGATCGGTCTGGCGATCGCCAATCACGAAGGAGTTGGCAAAGTCGATGCGACCGGAGGCGAGATAATCCTTTACCAGCCCAAGGTGAGGCTTGCGGCAGCTGCAGCCGTCGGTGGGGAAGTGTGGACAGATCAGCACCTGTTCCCACTTCACCCCTTGCGATTCAAACAGGTGCATCATCAGGTCGTGGGGTGGCTGGAAGTTCTCCAGCGGCAGGCTGGCGGTGCCCAGCCCATCCTGATTGGTCACCATCACCAGCACGTAGCCAGCGGCCTGCAACTCGCGCAGCACCGGAATGACCATGGGCTCGAAGCGCAGCTTGGCAAGGCTATCCACCTGCTTGTCGGTCACAGGCTCTTCAATCAGGGTGCCGTCGCGGTCGATAAACAAAAACGGGGTCTTCATCGCTACATCCTTGTCTTACAAAGTGGGAGAGGGCAGGTCACGCAGTACCGCCAGCACGGCATCCATCTCGCCCTGATAGCCGATGGTGACGCGAATGCTGTTATCAAGGCCGGGTTTGGTCGAGAAATCCCGCAGTATGATGCCGGCGGCCTTCATGGCAGCAAAGACGGCGGCGCCATCCACAAAGCGCACCAGCACGAAGTTGCCCTTGTCCTCGAATACTTCCTTCACGCAGGCAAGCTTGGCCAGCTCTGCCTTGAAGGTGGCTTTTTGCTTGTTGAGCTCTATCACTCGCTCCTGCATCAGCTCCAGCCCCATGGGGGAGAGGGCCTGCGTCGCGATCTGGGCGATGGGCTCGGGGATGGGATAGGGGGCGATCACCTTGGCCAGCATGGCGATCACCTCGGGGCTTGCCAGCGTAAAGCCGCAGCGGATCCCCGCCAGGGCAAAAGCTTTGGAGAGGGTGCGGGTCACCACCAGATTGGGGAAGCGGGCCAGCAGGTCCACCACGGACGCTTCCGGGCAGAACTCGATATAGGCCTCGTCCACCACCACGATGGCGCGATCCCTAGCTTTCTCCAGCAAAGCGATAAGGCCGTCGCGACCCACCAAATCCCCGGTGGGGTTGTTGGGGGAGCAGAGAAACACCAGTTTCACGTCGGACAGGCGATCGGCAATGGCGGGCCAGTCCGGTTGGCGGCTGGCGGTAAGCGGCTGCTCGACGATGCCGACGCCACAGGTCTCGGCGCTGATGGCGTACATGCCGTAGGTGGGCGGGCAGATGAGGATCTGATCTTCACCCGCTTCGCAGAAGGTGCGGATCAAGAGCTCGATGGCCTCGTCGGCGCCGCGGCTCACCAGCACTTGATCGGGATTGACCCCGGCATAGGCGGCATAGCCGTTCACCACCTCGGCCGGTTGGCACTCGGGGTAGCGGTTGAGGCGGCTCCCCTCGATGGTGAAGGGATAGGCCAGCGGTGCTTCGTTGGCATTGAGCCAGACGTGGCCCTTGCCGCCGATGCGGCGGGCAGATTGATAAGGGGTGAGGGCCCGCACCACGCGGCGCGCCAGATTGGCAATACTCATAACAAATCCTTCTGCTGTGCTGTTTGTTGGGGCGCGGCGGCTAGGGCGTTCAATCTCAGCGTCACGGCGTTCTTGTGGCCATCGAGCCCCTCGGCCTGGGCGATACGCTCGACGATAGGGCCAAGGCCCTGAATACCGCGCTCACTCAGCTCCTGCACCGTGTAGCGGCGCTGATAATCGGCGAGGCCAAGGCTGGAGCAGGTGCGGGCATAGCCGTAGGTAGGCAGAGTGTGGTTGGTGCCGCTGGCGTAATCGCCGACCGACTCGGGGGTCCATGCTCCGAGAAAGATGGAACCGGCGTTCTCGAGTTTATCCAGCAGATCGCGCGGGGCGCGGGTCTGCACAATCAGGTGCTCCGGCGCGTAGGCGTTGGAGATGGCGCACGCCTCGGCCAGATCGTCACAGAGGATCACCAGACTGCTGCCGAGCGCCTGCGCGGCGATATCCCGGCGGCTCAACTTGGCCAGCTGGCTCTTGATTTCCCCTGCGATGGCATCGGCCAGCAGGGGGGAGGTGGTCACCAGCACCACCTGACTGTCGGGGCCGTGCTCGGCCTGGGAGAGCAGATCCGCCGCCACGAAGGCCGGGTTGGCGCTCTCGTCGGCGATCACTAGCACCTCGGAGGGGCCGGCTGGCATGTCGATGGCGGCGCCGCGCCAGTCGCGGGAAACCTGCCCCTTGGCTTCGGTCACATAGGCGTTACCCGGGCCGAAGATCTTGTCCACCTTGGGGATGCTCTCGGTGCCGTAAGCCATCGCCGCGATGGCCTGGGCGCCGCCAATGGCGAACACCTTCTCGACCCCGCAAGCGCGGGCGGCAAACAGGATCTCGTCGCTGGCGGGGGACGGGGTGCAGAGCACTACTTCACGGCAACCGGCGATAGCCGCCGGAATAGCCAGCATCATCACGGTGGAGGGGAGCGGCGCGCTGCCCCCCGGCACATAGAGGCCGACTCGACTGATGGGTTGGGTGCGCAGCTCGCACACCACCCCGGGTTGGGTTTCCACTCTTACCACCGGCTGCACTTGCGCGGCGTGGAAGGTGCGAATATTGGCAATGGCCGCTTCGATGGCGCTTTTGATCTCGTCATCCAGTTGTGCGCAGGCAGCTTCAATCTCGGACTCGCTGACGCGCAACTGCTCACGGGGGGCGCGCTCGAAGCGCAGGCTCAGCTCACGCAGGGCCTCGTCACCCCGGCTGCGTACCGCTGCAATGATATCCCGCACCACGGCACCGATATCGGCCTCGTCATTGAGGGCGGGGCGGGTCAGCACGTCGGCCTGCTGGGCAGGGGAGAGGGTCTTCCAGATCAGGGTCTGCATGATGTCCCTTCCTTATTCCATCATCTTTTCGATGGGCAGCACCAGAATGGAGCTGGCACCAAGGGCCTTGAGCTGCTCCATGGTCTCCCAGAACAGGGTCTCGCTGGAGACGACGTGCAGGGCCACCTGATTGGTGTCACCGGCCAGCTGCATGATGGTGGGACGTTCGGCACCCGGTAGCAGGTCGGTGATGGCATCGAGCTTGTCTTTGGGCGCGTGCAGCATGATGTACTTGCTCTCGCGGGCCTGCTGCATCCCCTGAATGCGGGGCAGCAGTTTGTCGATGAGCTTCTGCTTGGCATCGGACAAGGGGTTGGGGGCCTGTACCAGCACCGCTTTGGAGCGGTAGATCACCTCCACCTCTTTGAGGCCATTGGCTTCCAGGGTCGCGCCGGTGGAAACCAGATCGCAGATGGCATCGGCCAGACCCGCACGGGGTGCCACTTCCACCGAGCCGCCCAGCATCACGCTCTTGAAGCCGAGCCCTTTTTCGTCAAAGAAGCGCTTGAGCAGCCCGGGGTAGGAGGTGGCGATGCGCTTGCCGGCAAGGCTCTCTGGCCCTGTGTAGGTCACATCTTCCGGCACCGCCAGCGAGAGGCGGCAGCCACCAAAGTCCAGTTGCTTGAGGGTTTTGACCTCGAAGGGTAGTCCCTGTGAGGCACGAATAAGCTGCACCTCTTCCAGCACGTTCTCGCCGATGATGCCAAGGTCGACCACCCCTTCCATCACCAGACCCGGGATGTCGTCATCACGCACCCGCAGGATATCGATGGGCATGTTCTCGACATGGGCGATAAGGCGCTGCTCGCGCAGGTTGATCTTGAGGCCACAGCTCTTGAACAGGGCTTGGGAGTCCTGGCTCAGACGACCGGACTTTTGCATGGCGATACGCAGACGTTGTGTTTCCATTGCTCGATTTCCTTCTAGTCAAAAACGAAAAAACCCTCGGAAGTGGGTGCTTCCGAGGGTTTATGAATCTTGCGGTCCTTTTGGAAGTCACCAGTTAAGTGTCTTCCAGCAGTCAACCTCCTGAAAGACTAGTCGGGATGATGATGGTGGTGATGAGTCTTCAGGGTGGCGAACTTCATGTAATCAATCCTTTACAAAATAAGATGTCGTAATTGACGCCTGATTTAAACTACCTGCCTTGACAGAAAATGCAACCCGAAATTGTGATTTGATCGATTAAAGTGGCGAAAACGGTTTTCTGGTCGATAACTAGACAATAACCCCTGCAGGAGTCGCCATCATGCCCAGCCAGGACCTGTTGTTCCCCATTTTGCCCCGGGCGCCTGCCGCGCCCGGCAGCGAAGAGATCAAGCGGGAAGTGAACCAGATCAGCAAAAAGCACCAGCTGCGCAAGACCAGCACTGACAACAGTGACTCCCAGCAGCGCCAGCAGGCGTATAGCACGCCCGCCAAGCGTGATCAGCCCAAGGCGGAGGAGGACGATCACAAGCCGGACCCCGAGCATCAGATCGATCTGTTCGTCTAGGCAGATTATCTGTCCCGCTTTTGCCGCGCTTTTGGCATAATGGCCGCTTTTGCTGCGGGACGCCCTTTTGACCATCCAGACCCTGTTCAAGCCAGATGGCCCTCTGGCCAGCCATATCGACGGTTTCAAAGCCCGCGCTCCCCAACTGGAGATGGCCGAAGCGGTCGCGCGCGCCATCAAGAGTGGTGGCCGTCTGCTGGTTGAGGCAGGAACCGGTACCGGCAAAACCTACGCCTATCTGGTGCCAGCGCTGGAATCCGGCAAGCGGGTGGTGATCAGCACCGGCTCCAAGAACCTGCAGGAGCAGCTCTTCTATCGGGATCTCCCGACCATCACCGGCGCGCTCTCCTACACCCCGCCGGTGGCCTTGCTCAAGGGACGCAGCAACTATCTCTGCATCGAGCGGATGAACCGGCTCTTGAGCGAATCCCATCTGCAAAAGCCTGAAATCCTGAACGATCTGGTGAAGGTCAAATCCTGGTCCACTGCTACCGATAACGGCGATGTGGGGGATATTCCGGGATTGCAGGAGAACGCCGAGATCCTCGCCCACGTCACCAGCACCAACGACAACTGCCTCGGTCGCGACTGCCCCTATTACGACGACTGCCATCTGGTGGTGGCCCGTCGCCGCGCCATGGACGCCCAGGTGGTGGTGATCAACCACCACCTCTTCTTCGCCGATATGGCGGTGAAAGACACCGGATTTGGCGAGTTGGTGCCGGAGGCGCAAGTCTATGTCTTTGACGAGGCACACCAGCTGCCGGAGATCGCCACCAACTACTTCGGCAAGTCGGTAGGCAGCCGAACAATTCAGGATCTGGCGCAGGATATCCAGCTGGCCTATCGGGCAGAGGCGCACGACATGGCCCAGCTCGGCAAGGCGGCGGACCGGCTCGCTATCGCCAGTCAGGATCTGCGTCTGGCCTTCGGGGTGGATGGCGGTCGTGGTAATACCCGCGACATGCTGCGCCAGCCGCTCTGGGGGCAGGCTTTGGCTCGTCTTAACGATGCCATCGGGCTTTGCTACGAGGTGCTGAAACTCGCTCTTGGCCGTGGCGAGCAGCTGGATCACGCCTTCGAGCGCATCAGTGAACTGCGCACCCGCTTGGGTGAAGTGCTGGCGGTCAACCAGACCGGTTTCTCCTACTGGTACGACTGCTCACGGCTTCATTTCACCCTCAATCTCACGCCGCTGTCGGTGGCCGAGCGATTCAGTGCCGAGGTGCAAAGACCGGAAGTGGCCTGGGTCTTCACCTCCGCCACCCTGACGGTGGATATGCGGTTTGATCACTTCAAGGCCGAGCTGGGGCTGGCAGGCAGCGCCGAGCTGATCCTCGACAGTCCGTTCGACTATGGCGAGCAGGCGCGGCTCTGTGTGCCCCGTTATCTACCGGAGCCCAACGCCTTTGGCCGTGGCGAGCAGTTGGCCAATCTGATGATCCCCCTCATCAACAAGACGCCGGGGGGCTGTTTCTTCCTCTGCACCAGCCATCAGGTGATGCGTCAGGTGGCCGAGGTGCTGCGCCGGGAGATTGGTCGCACCGTCTTGTTGCAGGGGGAGGACAACAAGCAGCGGTTGCTCAAGGAGTTTGTCGAGAATGGCCGCGCTGTGCTGGTGGCGACCAGCAGTTTCTGGGAGGGGATCGACGTACGAGGGGCGGCGTTGTCGTGTGTTATCATCGACAAGCTGCCGTTTGCCAGCCCCGATGATCCGCTGCTCAAGGCGCGGGTGGATGATTGTAAGCTCAAGGGGGGGGATCCCTTCGCCGAGCTGCAGTTGCCCAAGGCGGTGATTGCCCTCAAACAGGGGGTGGGGCGGCTTATTCGTGATCGCAGTGATCACGGGGTGCTGGTGATCTGTGATCCACGAATGGTCAACAAGCCTTACGGCGCCACCTTTATCAAGAGTCTGCCCGCCATCCCCCGTACCCGGGAGTTGGGAACGTTGGGGAGCTTTTTCGATCGCACTGAACGCGGTGAATAAGTGTGCCGCCAGCTAACAGATTTGAACAACGGGTGAGCATATCTCGCTTGCCGGTTATGTAATTGACTGATTTTATAGAGATTGGAAAGCATGAACGAGTTGAAGATCCTGGCCGTTGATACCGCCACTGAAGCCTGCTCCGCCGCCCTGCTGGTGGGTGACAAGCTGTTCTCCCGCTGGGAGGAGGCGCCACGGGATCACACCCGAAAAATCCTGCCCATGGTTCAGGCTGTGTTAGAGGATGCCGGGATAAGTTTGAGTGACCTCGATGCCATCGCGTTCGGCCGCGGCCCGGGCTCCTTTACCGGCGTGCGGATCGGCATCAGTGTGGCGCAAGGTCTGGCATTTGGTGCGGGTGTGCCGCTGATTGGCATCTCGACCCTGGCCGCCATGGCGCAAGGCGCCTATCGACTGGATGGCGCCCAGCAGGTGCTGACCGCCATCGATGCGCGGATGAACGAAGTCTATTTCGGCCGCTATGAGCTGATTGATAGCCGCATGCAGCTGGTGGGGGACGAGGTGGTGAGCGAGCCCGCGGCACTGGTTGACGTCCGTGGCAAGCTGGCGGGTCGGGTGACCTGTGTCGGCACCGGTTTTGAAACCTATGGCGAGACCCTGAGTGGTCTGGCCGATGAGCTGGCGGAGAGTCAGGTGCGCTTCCCGGCGGCAGAGGACATGCTGCCGCTGGCCCGCGCCGCCTGGCTGGCGGGGGAGGCTGTGCCTGTGGAGCAGGCGACGCCGGTTTATTTGCGTGACAAGGTGACCTGGAAAAAACTGCCGGGTCGCGAATAAGGGCAGGAGCACTGACAGCATGTCGCTCTTGCCGCTCATCAGCTGCAACACAAGCGGATGGCCCGACGGGCCACGCCGGCAACAGGAGAGTGACATGATGCGTAATAGCAGAAGCGACATGATGAAACGCACTATGGTGGTCGGGGCGCTGGCTCTGCTGCTCGGGGCCTGCAGCTCGGTCCCCAAGGAGCTGGCCTATGAGCCAGAAAACCAGCTGGTGGCCTATCAGCCCGCCCTTGGCGGAATGGAGGGCAAACCGGCCCGCTGGAGCGGCGTTATCTCGGCGGTGCACAACAAGGCGGATCAGAGTGTTATTGAAGTGGTCTATCTGCCGCTCAAGTCCAACGGTGTGCCGGAGCAGACCGAGCAGAGCCCGGGCCGTTTTCTGGCCATCATGAAGGGTTTTGTCGATCCGACCCTCTACGCCAAGGGGCGCAGTCTGACGGTGCTTGGTACCATAGGCCAACCGGTTGATAGCCAGATTGGCGAGCACAAGTACCGCTTCTCTGTGCTCAATGTGACGGGCAGCAAGCTGTGGCCGCCGGTCAAGGAGGTGGAGGTGCGCTATATGGACCCCTACTTCTACGACCCCTTCTATGATCCCTTCTGGCCGAGACGGCCGCTGCGTCGCTAAGGCTTGCCATGATCAAGAGCATCAAAAGCACTCTGCACGAACGTCTGCTCACCCTGGCAGATGGGCGGCGGGTAGCCCTGTTGGAGAACCAATCCGCTGAGCATGATCAACAGGGTAAACCCCTGTTGATAGCCTTGCATGGCTGGCTCGACAATAGCGCCAGCTTCTTGCCGCTGGCGCCGCATCTGGGGGATTTTCACCTCATCTGTGTCGATCTGCCGGGACATGGTCACTCCGATCACAAAACCACCCCTTATGTCTTTGTCGACTGGCTGGACGATCTCTACCAGATCGTGCAGGCGGCAGGGTGGTCGCGCTTCACTTTGCTCGGTCACTCCCTCGGGGCGTTGATCGCCTCCGCCTATGCCGGGGTGTTCCCCGAACAGGTGGAGCGGTTGATCATGCTGGAGGGGCTGGGGCCGCTGAGCCAGCCCGATGAGGAGGTACCTGCCCAGCTGCGACGTGCAATTTTAAACCGCAGCCGCACCCGAGAGCGCAGTGCCAACGGCTTTGCCTCCATCGATGAGGCTGTCGCCGCCCGTTGCAAAGTGGCGGATATCACGCCGCAGGCGGCGCATCTTATCTGTGAACGGCAGCTTGAGATGAGGGCAGGGCGCTGGCACTGGCGCAGCGATCCTCGTTTGCGGGATCTGTCGCCCCTGAGAATGAGCGAAGGACAAGCTCGGGCACTGATGGCGGCTATCCGTTGTCCTGTGCTGTTGATTCAGGGGGAGCAGGGCTTTGCTGCACTTGAAGCCCAATGGCAGGCCCGTCAGGATGCCTTCCAGCAGATCGAGCGGGTCATATTGGGTGGAAACCATCATTTTCATATGGAAAATTCGGTTGATACGGCCGTTTGTATCGTAAAGTTTTGTCAAGTTCGGTAGAATCGCCAGCTTTCAATAATTCCAGGTTTGTTTTCTCCCTCACATTTTTCTGTTGTTAATTTGCTGTTAATTGATGTTGCGCTGTGTAAATATGTGCGGCATTAGAGCATCAGCTTAAAACAACCGATTAAAATGGATGTGAACCGGGACGGAGGCAACACAGTGAGCGCACAGGTGCTAGTTATGCAGGAGAAGTTTGTGGAAAAAGTCTGGCTGAAACGTTATCCGGAAGGGGTCCCCGCCGAGATCAATCCAGACCAATACAGCTCCCTGGTCGAGATGTTCGAATCCTCGGTGACCCAGTTTGCCGATCAGCCCGCCTTCGTCAACATGGGCCAAACCATCACCTACCGCCGGCTGGAAGAGCAGTCCCGCGCCTTTGCTGCCTACCTGCAAAACGAGCTGAAGCTGGAGAAAGGGGATCGGGTTGCGGTGATGATGCCTAACCTGCTGCAATACCCCATCGCCGTGTTCGGCATCCTGCGCGCCGGCATGATCGTGGTCAACGTCAACCCGCTCTATACCCCGCGCGAGCTGGAGCATCAGCTCAAGGACTCCGGTGCCAAAGCCATCGTCATCGTCTCCAACTTCGCCCATACCCTGGAAAAGGTGGTCTACGACACCCCGATCAAGCACGTTATCCTGACCCGGATGGGGGACAACCTGGGGCTGGCCAAGGGCACCCTGGTCAACTTCGTGGTCAAGTACGTCAAGAAGCTGGTGCCGAAATACAATCTGCCCCACGCCACCACCATGCGTCAGGCCCTTTCCAAGGGGCGTTTCCTGCAGTACATCAAGCCGGAGATCACCAACGACGATCTCGCCTTCCTGCAGTACACCGGTGGCACCACCGGCCTCTCCAAAGGGGCCATGCTGACTCATCGCAACATGATTGCCAACGTCGAGCAATGCCTCGGCGTCTACGGCCCCATGCTGGAGCGTGGCAAGGAGTTCGTGGTCACCGCTCTGCCGCTCTACCACGTCTTTGCCCTGACCGTGAACTGCCTGCTGTTTATGCGTATCGGCGGTTACAACCTGCTGATCAGCAACCCGCGCGACATCCCGGGGTTTGTCAAAGAGATCAAGAAGTACCCCTTCACCTGCATTACCGGGGTCAACACCCTGTTCAATGCGCTGGTCAACAACGAAGAGTTTCAGGGGATCGCCTTTGACAAGCTCAAGCTCACCATCGGCGGCGGCATGGCAGTGCAGCGTGCGGTTGCGGAGAAGTGGAAGACACTGACCGACACTCCGCTGCTGGAAGGCTATGGTCTGACCGAGTGTTCGCCGCTGGTGAGCGTCTGTCCCTACGACCTCACTGATTACAACGGCTCTATCGGTTTGCCGGTCTGCTCTACCGAGATCCGTCTGGTAGATGACAACGGTCAGGTGATCCACACCCTCGGCACCCCGGGCGAGATGCAGGTGCGCGGCCCGCAGGTGATGGTGGGCTACTGGCAGCGTCCCGAGGCGACCGCCGAAGTGATGCAGGATGGCTGGCTCTGTACCGGTGATATCGCGGTGTGCGACGAACAGGGCTTCTTCAAGATCGTTGACCGCAAGAAGGACATGATCCTGGTCTCCGGTTTCAACGTCTATCCGAACGAGATCGAAGATGTCGTTGCCTTGCACCCGAAAGTGCTGGAAGTGGCCGCCGTCGGTGTGCCGCACAAGGTCTCCGGCGAGCTGGTGAAGATCTTTGTGGTCAAGAAAGATGCAAAATTGCAGGAGGACGAGATTATTGCCCACTGCCGCAAACATCTGACTGCCTATAAGGTGCCGAAACTGGTAGAATTTCGTGACGAACTTCCCAAGACCAATGTGGGCAAGATCCTGCGCCGCGTACTGCGCGACGAGGAGATTGCCAAGCAATAACCGGACTGCGGCTGCAGAAGCCTCTGCAAACCAGCGCCGTCGTTATGCAAAACCGTGGGTCATCCCACGGTTTTTTCTTTTTGGCCCTGATCAACCGCGCAGGCACAGATGCACTATCAACTTATCACTCAGCAAGCCGAACTTGAGCAGTATCTCGCTTCTCTGGCCGACGTTCCCCTGGCTATCGATACTGAATTCGTTCGCACCCGTACCTACTACCCCCAGCTTGGCCTGTTCCAAATCTATGACGGCGAGCATCTGGCGCTGCTGGATCCGCTGACGCTGGATCTCTCCGCCCTCTGGCAGCGACTGGGCAGGGAAGGGCAAATTGCCATCCTGCACGCCTCTGGCGAAGATCTGGAGCTTATCCAGCATCAGGCGGGCCACCTGCCCAACCAGATGCACGACACCCAGCTGGCTACCGCCTTTCTCGGTTACGGCGTCTCGGTCGGCTTTGGGGCGTTGGTGAATGAATTCCTCGGGGTCGAGCTGGAAAAAGATCAGGCGCGCACCGACTGGCTGGCCCGCCCGCTTACACCGCGTCAGCTCGAATACGCGGCGGCGGATGTCTTCTACCTGATGCCGCTCTACGAGAAGGTGATGGCCAAACTGCGAGAAAGCGGCAAGTTTGCCTGGTTCGATCAGGAGTGTCAGAACCACTCCGCCCGCAAGACCCAGGGTAGCGATCCCCGTCAGGCCTATCTTGACATCGTCAACGCCTGGCAACTGGGGCGCCGCGAGCTCGCCATCCTGCGCGAGCTTGCCGCCTGGCGCCAGCAAGAGGCGGTGCGCCGGGATCTGGCCCTCAACTTCGTGGTCAAAGAGCTGCACCTGTTCAAGGTGGCAGAGCGTCGTCCTGCCTCCCTGCGGGATCTCAACGAGCTCGGCCTATCGCCCATCGAGATCAAGATCCACGGCAAGCGGATGCTCGATATCGTCGCCAGGGCGCAGCAGAGCGATCCTGACAGCTGGCCAGAGCCCATTCGCCGGCTGGTGGACTTCCCCCAGTACAAGGCCGAGCTCAAGCGCATCAAGGCCATGGTGGAAGAGAAGGCCAAGGCGAGCAATATTCCGCCCGAGCTGATTGCCAGCAAGAAGATCATTCACCAGTACTTCACCTGGAGCTGGCGGATGAACGACGAAGAGCGGGCGCGCAGCGACAAGCCGATGCTGCTGCAAGGGTGGCGTCATGAGCTGGTTGGTCACCTGCTGGCACAATAAGCCACCAGACGGTTGCACCTATAAATAAATCCTCACCCTCGGGTGGGGATTTTTATTGGGCGAAAGAGACAAACAGGCATGCTGAACTGGAGAACGCAGAGGGGACATGGCTGGCCGGATGGCAGGAATCGAGAATGAAAAAGAGAGCAGAGAAGAAAAGGCAGCGGAACACCGCTGCCTTTTTTGATCACCAGATAGGCTGGGTCAGATAGGGGTTGCTCGCCTTCTCGCGGCCGAAGGTGGAGCTGGGGCCGTGGCCCGGGATAAAGACGACTTCGTCGCCCAGCGGCAGCAGGGTCTCGGTGATCGACTTGATCAGGGTAGCGTGATCGCCACGGGGGAAGTCGGTGCGGCCTATGCTGCCGGCAAACAGCACATCACCAACCCAGGCGAGCTGCTCGCCTTGGGAGAGCAGCACGATATGGCCCGGGGTGTGGCCGGGGCAGAAGTAGACATCCAGCTCGCACTGGCCAAGCTGCACCTTGTCACCCTGCTCAAGCCAGCGATCCGGTGTGAACGCGGGGGTATGGGCGAAGCCGAACATCTGGCTCTGCTGGGGCAGCATGTCGAGCCAGAAGGCGTCCTCCTTGTGGGGACCGGTGATGGCGACGCCGGTTTTTTCCCGCAGCTCGGCGGCGGCACCCACATGATCCAGATGACCGTGGGTCAGCAGGATGTGGGTCAGGGTCAGGCCGCGCTTAGCGATGGCGGCCAGCAGTTTGTCCGCTTCGCCGCCCGGGTCGATCAGGGCCGCCTGATGGGTCTCGTCACACCAGATGAGGGAGCAGTTCTGGGCGAACTGGGTGACCGGGATCACCTCGAATTTCAACATAGAGTTCCTCTCTTGGGATGGGTCAGCCGCGCAGCGCGCTGGCATGCTGCTCGGCGAAATAGTCGAGACAGGCCTGCTTGTCACCGCGAAACACGATGCGCTCCTGCTTGTTGCCAAGCTGATAGAGATACATGGGGTCGTAGTAGCGGGTCAGCAGCAACGTGATCCAGGCCAGATGCTGCGCGGTATCGCCGCTCTTTTCCTGCTCGGTGAGGGCGGTCTGCATCAGGGTATCCAGCTCGCGGTGGGCCTGATCGCCAAGACGGCGCTTGAGGCGGGCCAGCGCATCGGTGAGGTAGGCAGCAAACAGTGGCCAACCGGCTTCCTGGCCATACATGGCTTGATAGCGCAGCCAGAGATCGTGCACGTAATCTTCGCGGATCTGCTCGGCCCGATCGATTTGCGGAACATCCACCACCACCAGCGGTGCCTGACTCATGGCCTCATGGAGGGAGAGGGGCAGGCAGCAGCGGCCAATCAGGCGGCTCTCGTCCTCGACCACGAAGGCATGCTCGCCACGATGGCGGCGCTTGAGCAGCTCGATGGCGAGGTTGTTTTCAAAATTGATGTTGCTGGGCTGGCCGCCGGGCAGCTGACCAAACGACGAGCCCCTGTGATGGGCATGCCCCTCCAAATCCACCGCCTGGGTCACCTGATCGAGCATGTGGGTCTTGCCGGAGCCGGTCATGCCGGTCAGCACGCTCCAGTGACACTCGGCAGAGGCCTTGTCCTGGGTGTCGATCAGAAAACGGCGCAGCTCCTTGTAGCCACCGGCGACGCGGGGGCGAGTCACCCCCGCATCAGCCAGCCACTGTTGTACGGTTTGCGAGCGCAGGCCGCCGCGAAAGCAGTAGAGCACGGCATCGGGCTGCTGGCGCAACTGCGCCAGCCAGTCTCCGATTCGCTCGGCACGTACTGCTCCCCCCACCAGCTTGTGTCCAAGCTCAATGGCGGTGGCCTGACCCTGCTTCTTGAAGCAGGTCCCCACCTGGGCGCGCTCATCGTCTGTCATCAAGGGCAGATTGGTCGAGCAGGGGAAGGCCCCCTCCTTGAACTCGATGGGGGCGCGCACATCAATCAACGGCACATCGTCCAAAAAGAGTTGGGCGTAGTCCGTGGCCAGTGGCAATTCACTCATTGGACAATCTCGATAAAGCGGGCGCCCTCAAGGGGCTTGATCTGGCCGATGGGCGAGAGCGCAAGGCCAGCTTCGCGCGCGATGGCGAGCAGCTCGGCTTCGCTCTCTTTACCCACGGCGACCAGCAGGCCGCCGCTGGTTTGCGGGTCGCACATGATGTTGCGGGTGCGATCGTCCATGGCATCCAGCTTGTGGCCGTAGGAGTCGTGGTTGCGCAGGGTACCGCCCGGTACGCAGCCCTCGGCGAGGTAGTAATCCACCTCATCCAGCAGCGGCAGCGCCTTGAAGTCAAGGCGGGCACTGACGCCAGATCCTTCACACATCTCCAGCAGATGGCCCGCCAGACCAAAACCGGTCACGTCGGTCATGGCGTGCACACCCGGCAGCTCGGCAAAGCGCTGGCCAATCTTGTTGAGGGTGCACATGGCGTTGGGGGCCAGCTGCTCGTGTTCCGGCTTCAGCTTGCCCTTCTTCTGGGCGGTGGTGAGGATACCGATACCAAGGGGCTTGGTCAGATAGAGGGTGTCACCCACCTTGGCGGTGTCGTTCTGCTTAATGGCGTCCAGGGGCACGATACCGGTGACCGCGAGGCCGAAGATGGGCTCGGGGGCATCGATACTGTGACCACCGGCCAGTGAAATACCCGCTTCGTGGCACACCTGACGGCCGCCGTCGATCACCTGCTGGGCCACTTCCGGCGCCAGGGTATTGATGGGCCAGCCGAGGATGGCGATGGCAACGATAGGCTTGCCGCCCATGGCGTAGATATCGCTGATGGCGTTGGTGGCGGCGATGCGGCCAAAGGTGAAGGGGTCATCGACGATGGGCATGAAGAAGTCGGTGGTGGAGACAATGCCCTGACCGTTGCCGATATCGACCACGGCCGCGTCATCCTTGCTGCTGTTGCCAACGATCAGGGTCGGGTCGTTGAAGCCCGGGATCTGGCTCTTGAGAATAGTGTCGAGCACCTTGGGAGAGATTTTGCAGCCACAGCCAGCGCCGTGGCTGTATTGGGTCAGACGAATGGAAGACATACTTACCCCTTTTATTTGCAAACAGAGCAGAGGCTCTGTGGAGCCGTCTTGGTCAATGGGCGGCCTTGTAGAGAGGAAGACAAGAAGCCGCAAATATGGGTGGCCTCGGTGCCAACAGGGGCAGCGATGACTGGCAGTTATGAAAGACCGCCAAGCCGGACGGGGAAGAAAAGGGCGACAAGGTGCGCCAGCGCAGCCCCGCCAAGGGCCACAGGACGTAGCATTATGCCACATTTGCCCCTTGGGGTTCGAACAGGAATTCACATAAACAGCAGGGAATTGCCCGCACTTGCCTGTCATCGCTCTGGATCCGGCGCTGGCTGATTGATTGCAGTACAGATGCAGCAAAGATAACGTCAAAGAGACCAACAGCACGCAACTGCCTATTTACAACAGGAGAGCTTAGTGACCACCACATTTTTGGTTAACCACCCCATCACCACGGCACAGTTTGCGGCGTTGTTGGCGCAGACCTCGCTGGGGGCGAGACGGCCGCTGGAGCATCCAGCTACCCTGCAGGGCATGCTGGATCACGCCAATTTGCTGATCACCGCCTGGCAGGGCGAGACCCTGGTCGGTGTGGCCCGTTCAGTGACCGATTTTCATTTTTGTTGCTACCTCTCGGATCTGGCGGTGGCCGAGTCGGTGCAGGGGCTGGGGATTGGCAAAGCCCTTATTCGCGAGACATTCTTGCAATTGCAGCCCGGCTGCAAGCTGATCCTGCTGGCCGCGCCGCAGGCGGTTGCATACTACCCCAAGCTTGGATTTAGCCAGCACCCGAGTGCCTGGGTGATGAGCAATCTGGATGAACTGGTGCCGGATGAGTTGGCATAAAACCGTCAACTCATCCAGACAGGGCGAGATTAATTTATCCGGCCCGCTCCAGCGCCGGTTGCCGTGACTTGCCCCAGCGGCGCAGGCGCCGTTGCAGTGGCCGCTCCAGCAGGTTGTAACTCAACGCCGAGAGGCCGACCAGCACCGCCAGCATCAGCAAGGTTGCCACTACCCCCAGCAGCGGGTTGGTCTGGCCATACCACCACTCGGTGAGCCCCGGTGCCAGATAGTGGATAAGTTCGCAACCGGTGAGCAGCACCAGCGCATGGAGCAGGTAGATGGAGTAGGAGAGATCTCCCAGCCAGTTGGTGAAGCGGTTATCCAAAAGGTGCAGCAGCGGGCTCTGGCGCTCCCCCTGGGCGGCTGAAATCCAGATCAGCAGCACGTAGGCGCTGATCAGCAGCAGTGTCAGCTGCGGCGTCATGGCGAACTGCATCAGCGCGAAGGGCAGCACAAAGGCGATCAAGAGCGGCAGATCATGCTTCATCATGGGCGAGCCTTGCGCGGCCTTCACCCTCGGCAGCAGCCAGAGGCCAAGCACAAATTCACTCACCCCGCGTCCCACCGCCAGCGCCCCACTGGTGACATCCAGCGTGCCGCGACTGTGTACGATAAAGGCCAGCACCGTCAGTGCCAGCAGGGGGACGAGATGGCTCCAGCGACTACGGGTGACCGCCAGCGGAATAAGCAGCGGGAACAGCAGGTAGCTGATCCACTCCACGCTGAGCGACCAGGCGGCGAAGTTCCAGGTCAGCCCGTGATCGGTCATCACCTGCAGCAGCAGGAAGGCGCTCGGCAGCGCCTCGGCCGGGGTGAAGGGGGAGCCGAAGGGGGGCATCCCTTCCCACTCCCACATCTTGAACAAGGGGCCGGCGTAGAAGCCCACCCCGAGCTGCGCCTTGTAAAGCTCCCAGCCGACCAGCAGCAGCAGGGTCACCAGATAGAGGGGGTAGACACGGGTCAGCCGCAGCCAGAGAAAACGGCCATAGCTCACGGTGCGGGGCGTGCGGGTGAAGGCCTCGCCATAGACATGGGCCAGCACCACGCCGCTCAAAATAAAGAACAGGTCGACCCAGAGGTAGCCATTCTCGATGAGCTGGGTGTGGCCTGCGATCGACTCCATCCACTGGGGAAAGAGCAGCAAGCGGGCATGGAACAGCACCACCATCAGGGCAGCGATGCCCCGCAGCGGCGTTAACAGCGGCAATGATTGATTCATAACGGGATCCTTTGTGATGTTCAGCTTGGCCTGACATCGGTTTTTGTTGTTGTACCGTCCATCACTCCTGATGGGACGGTTGCCCCGGCTTGGCTGCCGCAGGCGGGATCACACTACGGAAAAGAGAGTCATACGGGTGTGATTTAAATCATAAATGTGCAGTTATTGTGCAAAGAAATTTAAACAGATAAAGACGTGGGACGCAGGCAGGGAAAGAGGAGGAGAGAGAACACCCATAAAGCAGAGAGGGTGGTCAACGGGGCGAGCGTCAGGCTTAGGCCTATAGGACGCGATGTAAAACAATCAGGCCCGCAAGGGGCCTGATTGATCACAAGGGGAGGGTGGTTGCCGATCAGCGGGCGCGTACCACCAGACCCTTGAGGTAGAAGCCTTCCGGATAGGCGGTACCGATGGGGTGATCAGACGCCTGGGAGAGCAGCTCCAGGATCTGGGCATCGCGACCGGCATCGAGCGCCGCATCGGCAACGATCTTCTGGAACAGGCTCTGCTCCATCAGGCCGGAGCAGGAGTAGGTCAAGAGCACGCCACCCGGTGCCAGCAGCTGGAACGCCAGCATGTTGATGTCCTTGTAGCCACGGCAGGCACCCAGCAGCTGCGCCTTGCTCTCGGCAAATTTAGGCGGATCCAGCACGATGACGTCGAACTTCTCGCCCTTTTCGCGGTATTCACGCAGCAGCTTGAACACGTCGTGACGGACGAACTGGGTGTTGCTGGTATCCAGCCCGTTCAGCTCGGCGTTCTGGCGGGCGATATCCAGCGCATTCTGGGAGAGATCGACGTTGACCACTTCCTTGGCGCCGCCCTTGAGGGCATAGACGCCAAATCCACCGGTGTAGCAGAAGCAGTTGAGCACCCGCTTGCCTTCGGTGTACTTGGCTGCAGCCTGACGGTTGTCCCGTTGATCCAGATAGAAGCCGGTTTTGTGGCCGTTGCGAATGTCTACCAGGATCTTGACGCCGCCATTTTCCTCAATGACCACCGGCTCGTTCGGGGTCTCGCCATAGATAACGCCGGTGCGCTCTTTCAGCCCTTCCTTCTTGCGCACTGCCACATCGGAGCGCTCATAGATGCTGCACTCGGGGTAGAGGGTACGCAGTGCTTGCGTTATCAGCTCGCGCTGGAACTCGGCACCGGCAGAGAGGATCTGGCACACCAGAAAATCGGCATAACGGTCGATTGTCAGACCCGGCAGACCGTCTGATTCGGCGGCGCAGAGGCGATAGCCGGTGAGACCCTGACGCTTGATCAGCGGATCGCGAGACTCTTGAGCATATTTGAGGCGACGGATAAAGAAGTCGAGATCGACGGTCTCATCCTTGTCGAAGGTCCAGACTCGGGCTCGGATCTGGGAGCTGCCTGACCAGGCGCCACGGGCGAGCCACTTGCCATCGTTGGCATAGATCTCGACGGTATCGCCGTCAATGGGGTTGCCCTGAACCCGCTCAATCCCCTTGGAGAAGATCCAGGGGTGGCGACGCAGCAGGGATTTTTCGCGGCCTTTGACGAGATAGATGGAAGCGCTCATGGATGTTTGCCGATGGTAGAAAGAAAAGGGGCCACATTCTATGTGGCCCGCAGGTAAAACTCAAACAACCCTGTGTAATGGATGGGGTTGCCCTGATCTGACACCTCATACGGTCAGAGCTTAATCCCCTTGAGCGCCTGGGTCAGCTCGCTGGCGGTGGCTTTCAGCCCTTGTGTGCCGGCTACCGAGGCGCTGGCGGATTCTTCCACCTGCGCCGCTTCATGGCGTACCTGATCCAGATTGTGGGTGATCTCGGCGGCGACCGAGCTTTGCTCTTCGCTCGAGGTCGCGATCTGGGTGCTCATCTCCAGCACCGCATCGCTGTGGTTGCTCAGTTTTTCGATATCGAGCCCCACTTCGCTGATGAGCTGCTGGCTGCTGGCGGCGCGCCCCACGGTTTTCTCCATGATCTCGTTTAGCGCGCCGGTACCGGTCTGCAGCTCTTCGATCATCTGCTGGATCTCCACCGTCGCCTGCTGGGTACGGCTGGCGAGGGTACGCACCTCATCAGCTACCACCGCAAAACCGCGACCCTGCTCACCGGCACGGGCCGCTTCGATGGCGGCGTTGAGGGCCAACAAGTTGGTCTGCTGGGAGATGGCGTTGATGACGTTGACCACCTCGTTGATCCGGTTGGCGTTGTGGGTTAGCCGCTCGACCGCGCCGGAGGCGTTGCCAATCTCGTCGGCCAGAGTACGGATTGCCTCTATGGTGCGGGCTACCCGGTTGGCGCCATTGGCTGCCTCTTCGCTCGACTGGCGGGTTTGTTGCAGGGTGTCGTTGGCATTGCGCGCCACTTCGCGAATGGCGGCTGACATCTGCTCCATGGCGGTGGCCAGTGAATCCATGTGCTGGCGCTGTGAACGCGCCATGGTCTCGCCTTCGCGGGCATGGTCACGAAACTCGTCGGCGGCCATGGTCAGCGCTTCGGCAGACTCCTCCACCAGTTTGACGATCTGGTGCTGGCGGTCGGTAAATCGGTCGATGCTGCCTGCCAGGGTGGAGAACTCATCCCGCACCGGGAAGAAGTTGAGTCGGAAGGTGAGATCGCCGTCCGCCACGGTTTGCAGCGCCTTGTTGGTGGAGTAGAGCGCACCAGAGACAAAGGTCATCATGTAGTGGATCACCAGTGCCATCAGGGCAGCCAGCGCCCCAACCATGGTGAGCGTGGTGCCCTGATCATCCCACATTGAGGAGGTGCTGGTGTCGAGCTCACCAGTGACGTAGCCAGCCTGACCCGCTGGTGCGGTGAAGCGGTAGCGATCGCCCTGCTGTTCGAGCCCGCTCACCCCTTGTGGCTGGATGCGCAGATCTGCTGGCAGAGTGAGCGTTGGCTGCTGGCTGACCAGTTGCGCCGTGGTCTCGACCCGCTGCTGCAACTGCTCAACCTTGAGTTTTATCTCCTGCTCGTGGCTGTTTGCCAGCAGATACCAGCTGAGAAAGGCGATGATCAGCAAGGGAAGCCAGAAGGCGATGTGGAATTTTTCACTGATGGTGAGGTGAATGAGATAGCGGTCAACCCACCGGAATTTAACTTCTTTCATAATGGAGCTGCATCCTGCAGAGATAGAGTGTCGGGCACATTATCGTCTCGGGAATTTTTTTCTTAAGCAGAAGGTGTGAGAAATGGGAGAGCAATCGTTTGTCATTCGGGTGTGGGGGCAGGTGCAGGGGGTGGGATTTCGCTATTTCACCCGTGAGCGGGCGCTGCAACTGGGTTTGCGGGGCCATGCCTACAACCTGGAGGATGGCTCGGTGGAGATCCTCATCAGCGGCCCCGCACAGGGGGTGCAGATGATGCTGGGGTGGCTGGAACATGGCCCGCGCACCGCCCGGGTGACCCGGATGGAGTATGAAGAGGCGCTGCCGCCCACCGGCCAGGGCTTTCACACCAACTGAAGGGGCGGGGACGAGATGGACGCTGACAAGGAAAGTCTGTTGCTGACTCAGGCAACAAGCTGGGTCGCCCGTTATCAGGAGGCGGCGCGAGCGGTGCGCGAAGAGGCCAGCGAACCGGCCGTGCATGGCTACCGTATCGCGGCGCGCCGCTTGCTGGCGCTGCTCGCCCTGTGGCGGCCACTCACCTATCATCCCGAGCTGGAGCGGCGTCTGCTGCGCTCGGTCGGGCGGCTTTCGGCGCTGCGGGATGCTCAGGTCTACGCCGAGCGTTTTGGCAAGCCGCCTGCCAGCACGGGAAATACTCACAAATCTGCCTGTCGCGTACCCCTGTTGTCGAGGCGACTGGCCCGCTGGCTCGCGGCGGTGGTGCAGGTGCAGGATGCGCGGGCATTGGCGTTCCTCTATCAGCAGCATCTGGCCCTGCGCCTTGATGAGGCTCAGAGCGCTCTCGATGAACCTATTCCCTGCGTTGGGAAATCTGCCAGCTCCCGTCAGCAACAGTTGCGCCGCTGGCATCGGCTGCGCCTCGAGATCAAGCAGGCCCGTTATGGCGTGGAACTGTTGCTGGATCTGGGGAGTGGGGAGCCCGGCTGGTTGAGCACCCTGACTCACTGGCAGGAGCGACTCGGCCAGTTGCAGGATTGGCGTCAATGGCGGCGGAGGTTGCGAGCAGAGCAGGAGGGCACCTACAAGCAGACGAAATTGCGGCAGCAGTTGAAGAGGAAGATCACCACCCGTTTGCGTCAACTGGACTGCCAGCAGGCGGAGCTGGTAGCGCTCAAACTGGCTATGCAGGCAGACCACAACATGAATGACATGCCAAGTCGGGTGATCAGCTATCCAGAACAAAATGTATCGTCCGCCAAGTCAAGCGGTGGATAGCCCCAAGGCCGCAATCTGCGGACGTCATCCGCGACCAGCATCTACAAAAACTCTCCAAGCCACAAATGCGAAACAAAAAAAGAGAGGCCGTTTGGCCTCTCTTCTCTATCTGGCTGTGGTCGCAGTCAGCGATACGCTTACTTGACGCGCATACCCGGCTGGGCGCCTTCCTGCGGCTCCAGGATCCAGAGATCCTTGCCGCCCGGGCCTGCGGCCAGCACCATGCCTTCGGACATGCCGAAACGCATCTTGCGCGGCGCCAGGTTGGCCACCATCACGGTCAGCTTGCCTTCCAGATCTTCCGGGTTGTAGGCGGACTTGATACCGGCAAACACCTGACGGGTCTCGCCGCCGATATCCAGTTGCAGCTTGAGCAGCTTCTCGGCTTCCGGTACCGCTTCGGCCTTCTTGATCAGCGCGACGCGCAGGTCAATCTTGGCAAAATCGTCATAGGTGATGGTTTCGCTGATGGGGTCATCAGCCAGCGGGCCGGTCACTTTCGGTGCCTGCTCCTTGGCCAGGTCTTCCTTGGATGCTTCGATCATGGCTTCAATCTTCGCCGGCTCGATGCGGGAGAAGAGGGCCTTGAACGGCGCAACGGTGTGATTGACCAGCGGCATCTCGATGCCATCCCAGCTGAGGGTTTCGGCCAGGAAGGTTTCGGCACGTTCGGCCAGCAGCGGCATGACGGGCTTGAGGTAGGCCATTAGCACGCGGAACAGGTTGATGCCGACCGAGCAAACCGCTTGCAACTCGGCGTCAGCCCCTTCCTGCTTGGCGATAACCCAGGGAGCCTTGTCGTCCACGTAGCGGTTGGCCTTGTCGGCCAGCGCCATGATCTCGCGGATGGCGCGGCTGAACTCGCGGCTCTCATAGGCTTCGGCAATGGCGGTACGGGCATTGGCGAATTCGGCGTAGAGCTCGGGCTCGGCGCAGGTTGCCGCCAGCTTGCCGCCAAAGCGCTTGGCAATAAAGCCGGCGTTGCGGGAGGCGAGGTTGACCAGCTTGTTGACCACGTCGGCGTTGACGCGCTGCACGAAATCTTCGAGGTTCAGGTCCAGATCATCGATGCGGCTGTTGAGCTTGGCAGCGTAGTAGTAACGCAGGCACTCCGGATCCAGGTGGTTCAGGTAGGTGGATGCCTTGATAAAGGTGCCCTTGGACTTGGACATCTTGGCGCCGTTGACGGTCACATAACCGTGCACGTTGACCTTGGTCGGCTTGCGGAAGTTGGCACCTTCCAGCATGGACGGCCAGAACAGGCAGTGGAAGTAGGCAATATCTTTACCGATGAAGTGGTAGAGCTCGGCGTCGGAGTCCGCTTTCCAGTAGCTGTCAAAGTCGATGTCGCCACGCTTGTTGCACAGGTTCTTGAAGGAAGCCATGTAGCCGATGGGGGCATCGAGCCAGACGTAGAAGTACTTGCCCGGGGCGCCGGGAATTTCGAAACCGAAGTAGGGGGCGTCACGGGTGATGTCCCACTGCTGCAGGCCGCTCTCGAACCACTCCTGCATCTTGTTGGCCATCTCTTCCTGAATGGCGCCAGAGCCGCGCACCCACTCTGAGAGCCATTTTTCAAACTGCGGCAGGTCGAAGAAGAAGTGCTCGGAGTCCTTCATTACCGGAGTTGCGCCGGAGACGGCAGATTTCGGATCGATCAGCTCTGTCGGGCTGTAGGTGGCGCCGCAGCTGTCACAGTTGTCGCCATACTGCTCCGGAGACTTGCACTTGGGGCAGGTACCCTTGACGAAACGGTCCGGCAGGAACATGGATTTTTCCGGGTCGAACAGCTGGGAGATGGTGCGGCTCTTGATAAAGCCACCATTTTTCAGGCGGCCGTAGATCAACTCCGCCAGCTCGCGGTTTTCTTCGCTGTGGGTGGAGTGATAGTTGTCAAAGCTGATGTTGAACCCGGCGAAGTCGGCCTGGTGCTCCTTGGAGACAGCGGCAATCATCTCTTCCGGGGTGATCCCCATCTGCTGTGCCTTGAGCATGATCGGGGTGCCGTGGGCATCATCGGCACAGATGAAGTGCACCTGATGACCGCGCATTCGCTGATAACGAACCCAGATATCGGCCTGGATATGTTCCAGCATGTGGCCAAGATGGATGGAGCCATTGGCATAGGGGAGGGCGCAGGTTACCAGCATTTTACGAGGATCAGTTGCCATATTACGTTCTTGATGTGCTTGTTGGGATGATAGAGTGCCGTGCATGTTACCCGAATTGGGGGTAGCCTGCCTAGGGTTGTGGCTATGCCAACCTTGGCAGCACCTGCTGTTACGATGGTAGGCAAGCCACTGATTTGTGTGCGGTAACCGTTCACCTCAAGATAATGACAAGATAATGAGGAGTTAATGGTGATTGATTCAGTAAAACAGATCCTCGCCGAATTTAAGCCAGCAGGCTGGCACAAGGATCTGGTGGATGCCGGATTCGTTCGCGAGATCATCAATCAGGGTCAGGGGCTCACTATCCAGCTGGTCTTGCCGTTTGCCGGTCTCTCGCTGCTCGATCAGCTCAAAGAGAACTACGATGCCAGGCTGCGTAGTGCCACCGGCGCTGCCCGTATCGACTGGGCACTGGAGATTGACGTCGCCAGCATGCCGCGGGCGCAGGGCCTCAATGCCGTGCAGGGCATTCGCAACATCATCGTGGTTGCCTCCGGCAAGGGGGGGGTGGGCAAATCCACCACCGCGGTCAATCTGGCGCTGGCGCTGCAAAAAGAGGGGGCGCGGGTCGCCATTCTCGATGCCGATATCTATGGCCCTTCCATTCCCACCATGATGGGCACCCTCAAAGAGCGCCCGGTCAGCCATGACGGCAAGCTGATGGAGCCGGTGATGGCCTGCGGCCTCAAGAGCAACAGTATCGGCTATCTGGTCTCCGAGCAGGATGCCACCATCTGGCGTGGCCCGATGGCGAGCAAGGCGCTGGCGCAGATCCTTCATGAGACCCGCTGGGGCGAGGTGGATTATCTGGTGGTCGACATGCCGCCGGGCACTGGCGATATCCAGCTCACCATGGCCCAGCAGGTGCCGACTTCGGCGGCGGTGATTGTCACCACCCCGCAAGATGTGGCGCTGGCCGATGCCCGCAAGGGGATCGCCATGTTCAACAAGGTCAATGTGCCGGTGCTCGGTATTATCGAGAACATGAGCTACCACGTCTGCAGCGCCTGTGGTCATCATGAGCCGCTGTTTGGTACCGGTGGCGGCCAGAAGATGGCAGAGCAGTATCAAGTGGCGCTGCTTGGCCAGTTGCCGCTGCACATCGACATCCGCCAACACATGGATGATGGCTGCCCGACGGTGTTCGGCGCACCGGAAGGGAGCCTGGCTCAGGCCTATTTGAAGCTGGCGCGCAGGGTAGGGGCTGAACTCTTTTTCAGCGCAAAACCGATTGCGACCCCCCTCTATGCCATGGCGCTGGATGAATAATCGGCGGTCGGTCACTTGAAAGGGAATTGAGGGTGGGCATGACCCACCCTTTTTTATATAATGGATCGGTTTAAACCATCCCCACTGCTCTTCTCTTTTAGGTATTTGTCATGTCTGATACTCAACATTCGTGTGTGATCATCGGTATTGCGGGCGCATCTGCGTCTGGCAAAAGTCTTATAGCCCAGACCATTTATGAAGAGCTGGTGGCCGAACTGGGCGCAGGTCAGATTGGTGTGATCACCGAAGATTGCTACTACCGTGATCAGACCCACCTGACCATGGAAGAGCGGGTCAAGACCAACTATGACCACCCTAACGCGCTGGATCACGACTTGCTGGTACAGCACCTGAGCCAGCTGGTTAAAGGTGACGCGGTTGCCATTCCCCAGTACTCCTACACCGAACACACCCGGATGAACGAAGTGACCCCGTTTGCGCCGCGCCGGGTGATCATTCTGGAAGGGATCCTGCTGCTGACCGACAGCCGTCTGCGGGACCTGATGGATGCCTCCATCTTTATGGATACCCCGCTCGACATCTGCCTGCTGCGCCGTCTGGTGCGTGACGTGCAGGAGCGTGGCCGTACCATGGACTCCGTGCTCAAGCAGTACCAGAAGACGGTACGTCCGATGTTCCTGCAGTTTATCGAGCCGTCCAAACAGTATGCCGATGTGATCGTGCCCCGTGGTGGCAAGAACCGCATCGCCATCGACATGCTCAAGGCGCGTATCCGCCACATGTTGATTGGTTAAGATGAAACAAGCCGGGTGATGCCCGGCTTTTTTAAAAGCACAATTTGTCAGGAGAGTCGCCCAATGCGTCTGTGTGATACCGATATTGAACGCCATCTGGATGAAGGCAAGATCGTCATTGAGCCACGGCCCGGGGTAGAGCGGATCAGTGGTGTCAGTGTCGATGTGCTGCTGGGTAACGAGTTTCGGGTGTTTCGCGATCATACCGCGCCCTATATCGACCTGAGCGGCCCGAGCAGCGAGATGGCCGATGCCATCGATCGGGTGATGAGTGACGAGATCCACATCCCCGATGGCGAAGCCTTCTACCTTCACCCGGGTCAGCTGGCGCTGGCGGTGACCTATGAATCTGTCACCCTGCCTGCCGATATCGTCGGCTGGCTGGATGGCCGCTCTTCACTGGCACGCCTGGGTTTGATGGTGCACGTGACCGCGCACCGGATCGATCCGGGTTGGTCCGGTCGCATCGTGCTGGAGTTCTACAACGGCGGCAAACTGCCGCTGGCACTGCGCCCGAAGATGAAAATTGGCGCCTTGAACTTCGAGATGCTCTCCGGCGTCGCGGCCCGTCCCTACAACAAGCGGGAAAATGCCAAGTACAAGAGCCAGCAGGGCGCTGTTGCCAGCCGCATCAATCAGGACTGATAACTGGCAACACGGCAACGATTCAAGGGAGCACAAGGTGCTCCCTTTTTGCATCTGGAATCAAACGGATATGGGGCTGATGGTGCTGGTCGGATGAGATTGGCGGGGCAGGGACGTTTTATCACCACTTTCGCCCGTTTTTCTGTCATAAAAACGTCATAAAAATGAAATTATTGGCTTAATTGTCAGCTATTTTTGCCCTTTCCCGCAATCATTGATGGCTTTAATTAATCGATGGCAAGCCGCATGAAGACTGGCTCTAGGATATTTTTTTCCAAAAAGCTCTTTTTTTTTATGGCTGAAATATTTCAATGGTGGCTATGGTGTTGGCCGCCATCTGGCATAATCCGCCGCAACTCATAAACAGGCTTTTTTTTATGTTTGAAATGTTTAGTGGTTTGGGTTTGTGGTGGTCAATCGGTTTGGTATTGGCCGTTTTTTTTGTGCTTGCCTATGAATTTATCAACGGCTTTCACGATACCGCCAACGCGGTAGCAACGGTTATCTATACCAAGGCGATGCCAGCTCACCTGGCGGTCGTTGCATCGGGGATCTTCAACTTTTTTGGCGTCATGTTCGGCGGTCTGGGTGTGGCCTATGCCATTGTCCATCTGCTGCCCATCGACCTGCTGCTTGGGATGGACTCCACCCAAGGGTTGATCATGGTCTTCTCCTTGCTGTTTTCCGCCATCGTGTGGAACCTGGGCACCTGGTTCTTCGGGATCCCGGCTTCCAGTTCACATACCTTGATCGGTTCCATTCTGGGGGTAGGCGGCGCCTATGCCTGGATCACCCATAAACCGGTGACAGAAGGGATCAACGTGGGCAAAGCGATCGACATCATGCTGTCCCTCATCATCTCTCCCACCATCGGCTTCATCATCGCGGCGCTGCTGCTGCTGGCGATGAAGCGTATCTGGACCAGCAACAAGATCCACAAAACACCGGAAGAGCGTCAGCTGGTGGATGGCAAGAAGCACCCGCCATTCTGGGCGCGTCTGACCCTGGTGGCCTCGGCCATGGGCGTCAGCTTCGTGCACGGCTCCAACGATGGCCAGAAGGGCATCGGTCTGGTGATGCTGGTGCTGATCTGTATGGCGCCAGCCTATTTCGCACTGGACATGAACAGCCGCGCCTATGATCTGGACCGGACCCAGGATGCCAACCAGCGCATCATGGAGATCTACCAGCGCAACCAGTCCGCCCTCTCTGGCGTCATCAACTTCTCTGCACCGGCAACGGCTCAGGAGGAGCTGATGACTCACTGCTCCGCCGATGGCGTGCTGCAGGCGATGGCCACCCTGGATGTCCGTCTGGGTGCCGTGCGTACTTATGATCAGATGAGCCTGACCGACCGCCGCGAAGTGCGTCGTCTGCTGCTCTGTATCGATGACACCGCCCGCAAGGCTGCCAAGCTGCCGCTGCCAGCCAAGGAGCTGACCGATCTGGCCAAATGGCGCAAAGATCTGACCGCGACCGCTGAATACGCACCGACATGGGTGATCGTCTCCATCGCACTGGCGCTGGGTTGCGGCACCATGGTGGGCTGGCGTCGTATCGTTCATACCGTGGGCGAGAAGATCGGCACCACCGGCATGACCTACAGCCAGGGCATTGCAGCCCAGATCACTGCTGCAACCTCCATCGGGGTCGCCAGTCTGACCGGTATGCCGGTGTCCACCACCCATATTCTCTCTTCTGCGGTGGCGGGTACCATGATTGCCAACAAATCCGGCCTGCAGAGCCAGACCATCAAGACCATCCTGATGGCCTGGGTATTGACTCTGCCGCTGACCATGCTGCTCTCCGGCGGCCTGTTCATCGTTAGCCACCATCTGTTTGGTGGATAATATCGCTATTTTTCTAAGGGCCTGTGGGCCCTTTTTTCATATCTGTGATTGGCTTTGATATGCCAACAAACAAAGTGTTGTATTGAAATTATCAATAGGTGTGATACTGAACATTGACGCTTTGAATGAACTTTCTCAGAAATATCCAAAGCGCAAACACAGGAGAAACCAGGGCGTTTTCCTGTAGTAACACTCCCTTCAAAATCCCGTTCATCCGCTCCGCCAACGCATTCTGGTAACAGTCATCCCCATCCGTCATCGAGCATTTCACTCCGTACCGTTCATGTAATGACTGATACAGCCCCGAGCAATACTGCACGCCGCGGTCCGAGTGATGGATAAGCTCCCCGCCGCCACACCGTTGCTTCAGCGCTTTCTTGAACGCCATCGCAACCGACTCCGCGTGCATCCCTTCGTGCACGTGATGGCCCACTATCTTGCGTGAGTACGCATCCGTCACCAGGCTCAGGTACAGCGGCCCGCTCCTGGCTGGCAGATAGGTGATATCTGCGACCCAGACCTGCTCCGGGGCCACCGGTGTGACCTGCTCTGGCCCCGCCTTGAGCAAGTTGGGATGGCGGTAGAAAAGGTGAAAACTGTGGGTGGTCTTGTGATACGCCCGCTTAGGCTGCACCAGCAGGCGGTGCTCGGCCAATATCTGAAACAGCCTGTCCCGCCCGACCTTGAGCCCGCCATCATCCTGACCCTGCAGCAGATAATGCAGCTTGCGGGTGCCCACCCGAGGTTGTCGCAGTCGAACCTGACGCACGAAGCGCACCACCTGCAATCCCTGTGCATGGCGCTCGTCGGCGACCCGATTGCGCTTGTAGTAAGCCTGCCGGCTTATCCCCAGAAACAGGCAAGCCCTGACAATGCTCAGCCTCTCGACTTGCCGCTGCGAGAGGACTTGCCGGGTCGCTTTTTTACGATGGAGACGCCGTAGTCATTCTTCAGTACATCGACGACGGCCTCAAAGAACTGCGCCTTCTGACTCATCAGCGCCAGCTGCTGATCGAGTTCCTTGATGCGCGGTTGTCGGGGTCAGGCATGGTGATGCTCCTGCCGGCACGCACAGAAGCCCCCTGGCTCCAATCTTGCCGACCATGTTTACGCAACCATACCAGAACGGTGGAGTGGCCCTGAATGCCATAACGCACCTGAGCCTGTTTGTAGGTGAGCTCGCCTTTTTCAATCTGCTCGACCAGTGCCAGTTTAAAAGTCAGCGAGTAATCGCGCTGTGTCCGTTTCACACCTTGTCCCATCGGGTTCTCCATTTATTGGGGGGGAAAGGTGTAAACCATATTCAGGACGGGACAAGAGAAATAAAAAAGCCACACCGGTTGGTGTGGCTTTTGTTTAGGGGATCAACCCGGGTTGCTTAGGGGCGACCGGCCGGGCAGGTGGCCACGTTGACGGCGGCTGTGCTGCCACCATGACGACCTGATGTGCTCACTTCGTTGCGTACCAGCGGCGGGTAGTTAACCGGCTCACGAGCAGGCAGGGCAGGGGCTTCGGCAGGAGTTGCCATCGGGGCGGATGCTTTGCGGGCACGAGCCAGCAGGCCAGCACCGTGAGCTACCTGTTTGGTCACGACCGGAGTCTCTTCCACTGCAACGGTAGCGACAGGTGCCGGGGCTTCGACAACCGCAGTTGGCATCTCGACGGCAACCGCTACAGCTTCCACAGCAGGAGTGCTGACAGCAGTGGCCTCTTCAACAACCGGAGCAGCTTCAACGACTTCAGCGGCAGCAACGTTGACAGCCGGAGCGGTGACAACGGCAACTTCCGGCTCTGCAGCAACCACGCCTTCTGCGACAGCTGCAACAACCGGACTAGCGATCATATCGGCTTGAGTTGCGTCGACCTGGGCAGCAGCCTGCTCGGCAGCTTCTTCAGCAACGGCTTCGACAACCACATGCTCGGTCAGTGCCGCAGAGGCTTGCAGGGCAGCTGCTACGGCTTCAGCGCTCGGGATGGTGACAACAGGCACTACCGGCTCTTCAACCTGCGCTTTGGCAATATCGGCCTGGGCGGCGGTAGTCAGAGTAGGCTCGGCTTGTTGCTCTTCATCACGCTGGCTACGTGCTTCTTCATTAATACGCTTGCGACGTTGGCCTTCGATGCGCTGGCTGCGCGGAGTACGGCGTGAACGGCGCTGGCCTTCACTCTGCTCTTCCTGCTCGTTGCCCACGGTAGCATCGATCACGTCAGCTTGCGTTGGTACTTCGTCAACCGGCAGGGCAGGGGTGTCAGCAGCGGCGACATCGACGCGGATCTGCTTGCGCAGTTGGCGACGTTCGCGGCGCTCGGCCACTTTCTGCTCTTTTTCCTGACGTGGCTGGGCGGCAGTTGCATCGACGGTATCTACCGCGTCAACAACGACTTCGGCGCGCGGCTCACGGGGCGCACGAGGTTCACGGGCCGGACGTGGTGCACGTTCCTGGCGCGGTTCGCGAGGCTCGCGTTCCTGACGGGGTTCACGTTCCATGCGCACTTCGCCACGAGCTTCACGCTCCTGACGAGGCTCGCGCTCTTTGCGGGGACGGCGATTGCGGTTTTCACCGGCTTCGCGGTTGCCACCTTCACGCTTCTCGCCAGCTTCCGCATTGTTGCGGTTGCCACGATTGTCGTCACGACGAGGACGCTGACCACGGCCACGGCCTTCTTCGCGCTGGTGACGTTGACCTTCATCCTTGCGTGCTTCACGGGCTGCTGGTTTCTCGGCGGGCGCTTTCACGTCGGCAGGGGCTGCATCGCTGCTGAACAGGCCGGTAATGCCTTTGATCAGCTTGCTGAAGAAGCCGACTTCGGCAGGGGCCGCAACAACGGGAGCCGCCGGCTGTTGCGGTGCAACAGGGGCCGGTTGTGCCGGTTGGGCAAAGCCTTGCAGCAGCGGTTGCTCACGCTCGATCACCTGAGCTTGCTTCGGTTGGTAGACCGGCTTGGCAATCTCGGTTTTCAGCTCGTAGCTGGCCGCTTCCGGGATCTCGTTCTGACGAATGCGGGTTACTTCGTAGTGCGGGGTTTCCAGATGCTGGTTCGGAATGATGTAAACACGCACATCATTGCGCTGTTCCAGACTGGCGATGGCGGCGCGCTTCTCGTTAAGCAGATAGGCGGCAACATCCACCGGCACCTGGCCGTGAACCTGCTCGGTGTTGTCCTTCATGGCCTCTTCTTCGATGAGACGCAGGATGGACAGGGCGAGGGATTCGTTGTCACGGATCACGCCCTGACCCTGGCAACGAGGGCAGATATGGCTGCTGGATTCGTTGAGGGAGGGGCGCAGACGCTGGCGAGACATCTCCAGCAGACCGAAACGGGAGATCCGCCCCAGCTGGATGCGGGCACGATCCTGATGCACCGCTTCACGCAGACGGTTTTCCACTTCGCGCTGATGGCGAACCGGGGTCATGTCGATGAAGTCGATTACGATCAGGCCACCCAGGTCGCGCAGACGCAATTGACGGGCAATTTCGTCGGCCGCTTCCAGGTTGGTTTGCAGCGCAGTCTCTTCGATATCGCCGCCCTTGGTGGCGCGGGAGGAGTTGATATCGATGGAGGTCAGTGCTTCGGTCGGATCGATAACGATGCTGCCGCCGGAGGGGAGGCGCACTTCACGCTGGAAGGCAGATTCTATCTGGCTCTCAATCTGGAAGTGGTTGAACAGGGCTACTTCACCCTTGTACAGCTTCACACGGTTGAGGAAATCGGGACGTACCAGCTCGATATGAGCCTTGGCACGTTCGAAAATCACCGGATTGTCGATCAGAATTTCGCCCACATCGCGACGCAGATAGTCACGGATGGCACGCACGATGACGTTGCTTTCCTGGTGGATCAACACCGGCGCAGCGCGCTCCTGGGAGGCCTTGTGGATAGAGTCCCAGTGGTTGAGCAGGACGTTCAGATCCCACTCCAGCTCTTCCGGAGACTTGCCCACACCGGCGGTACGCACGATCAGGCCCATGCCTTCCGGCACGGTCAACCCACTCAGGGCTTCTTTCAGTTCAGTCCGCTCATCACCCTCGATGCGGCGGGAGATACCACCGGCACGGGGGTTGTTGGGCATCAGTACCAGGTAGCTACCTGCCAGGCTGATAAAGGTGGTGAGGGCTGCACCCTTGGTGCCACGCTCTTCCTTGTCGATCTGGACGATAACTTCCTGACCTTCGCGGACCACTTCTTTGATGTTGGGACGACCCTGATAGGAGTAACCGGAGGGGAAGTAATTGCGGGCGATCTCCTTCAACGGCAGGAAACCGTGGCGCTCGGCGCCGTAGTCGACAAAAGCAGCTTCAAGGCTGGGTTCTACGCGGGTGATCTTACCCTTGTAAATGTTCGCTTTCTTCTGCTCGTGTCCCGGACTTTCAATATCCAAATCGTAGAGCTGTTGTCCGTCAACCAGCGCTACGCGCAACTCCTCTTCTTGAGTTGCGTTGATAAGCATTCTTTTCATTGAGTTCTCATTATTGTGTCATTTTGATTTCCTCCATCTGGGTCCTGCCAGCGCCGGCCTCGGGTCTTCAGCATACTGGGGCAACCTCCCGGTTGGGGTATGCATGAGGCGCAAACTAAGGGCGTTCTGGTCATCACTTCTCGAGAAGGAATGAATAAGGATGCCGAAATGGAGACAAATAAACGGTGATGTTTGTGTTCTCCATGCGTTGTACCTCGCACCCGGGAACCGTCATGTTCTTGTATACACGGTGTTTCGGGATTGGGTGGCATACTTTTTGGCCACTTAGTACAAGGCTTGAACACAATGACAAAACCTTGTTTATTATCCCATTTAAACCTCTTTTATAGCAAGGCGCCATTTTTCAACAAACCATGCAGCCAAGGGGCGCTGGCAGTGTTAAAATCCGCGCCATGACACAGATACAACAACAAGTGCAGCTGCTCACCATCGAAGCTGAGCATGACGGGCAGCGCATCGACAATTTTCTCAAGACTCAGCTAAAGGGCGTCCCCAAGAGCCTGATCTATCGCATCCTTCGCAAAGGTGAAGTGCGAGTAAACAAAAAGCGCATCAAACCGGAGTACAAACTCTGCGCAGGTGACGAGGTGCGGGTGCCCCCCGTGCGCGTTGCCGAGAAGAATGAGCTGCCTTCGGCAAACCTCGGGGTTATCCAGCGTCTGGAGAGCCAGATCCTGTTCGAAGACGATGCCATGATCGTGCTGAACAAGCCCTCCGGCATGGCAGTACACGGTGGCAGCGGCCTGAGCTTTGGCGTGATTGAAGGGCTGCGAGCCCTGCGGCCGGAAGCCCGTTTCCTCGAATTGGTTCATCGACTGGATCGCGACACCTCTGGTGTATTGCTGGTTGCCAAGAAGCGCAGCGCCCTGCGCAGCCTGCATGAGCAGTTGCGCGTCAAGACCATGCGCAAACAGTATCTGGCGCTGGTGCGTGGCAAGTGGCAGGCTCACGTCAAGGTGGTTAATGCGCCGCTGCGCAAAAACGACCTGCAGTCTGGCGAACGGGTGGTGCGGGTCAGTGCCGATGGCAAGCCCTCCGAAACCCGGTTCCGTATCGTGCGTCAATTTGCCGAAGCGACCCTGGTCGAGTGCAGCCCCATTACTGGTCGTACCCACCAGATCCGCGTGCACACCCTGCATGCCGGTCACCCGATCGCCTGTGACGATAAGTACGGTGAAGCGGCGTTTGACGAGAAAATGCGCAGCCAAGGGCTGAAACGGCTCTTTTTGCATGCCTGGAAGCTCAGCTTCACCCATCCGGCCGATGATCGCGAAATGCAGGTAGAAGCGCCGCTGGCACCTGAACTCGACAACTTCCTCAACGGCTTGCCACGCTGATGCAGGATATCCGGCTCGCCATTTTCGATTGGGACGGTACCCTGATGGATTCGGTGGGCCGGATTGTGGCCTGTGTGCAGGGGGCCGCCAGAGATTGTGAGCTGGCGGTACCTGCACCAGCCCAGATCCGGCAGATCATCGGATTGAGCCTCGATGTCGCCATGTCCCGCCTGTTCCCTTTGCGTAGCGACAGTGGCACCGCCATTGATGAGCGCCAGATTGCCATGCTCATCGATCGCTATCGTCATCACTATCTGCACGACACCACCCCCAGCCCGCTGTTTTCTGGGGCAGGGGAGCTGCTGCATGACTGGCAGTCACGGGGGCTACACCCGTTGTTTGTGACCAGTCGTGGGGCCGATGAGGCTCGCTCCAAGCCTGATCCGCTGATGCTTGAGCAGATCCTGGACGAGCTGGGGCTGTCACCCCGGCAGGCCGTCATGATCGGCGACTCTGTTCACGATATGGCGATGGCCGAGGCAATTGCCATGCCGCGCATTGGCGTTACTTGGGGTGTAGATAGTCGGGATGCCCTCAGTCGTCACTGACCTGTGGCGGTGGTGGACTCCATGACGGCTCTTCGCGGGCTGTTATAGACGCCTCTCTTTAAGAGACATCGATCTGATTGATAACAGAAGCCCGGTCTATTGACCGGGTTTTTTATATGCTCGTTCTAGCTTATCTATTGGTCCGCAATCAGGGCAGGGCAATACCGTGGCGCTCCAGCAGTTCGATCAGGCCGATCAGCGGCAGACCGATCAAGGCGTTAGGGTCGCGCCCCTCCAGCCCCTTGAACAGCACGATCCCCATCCCTTCGCATTTGAAACTGCCCGCACAATCGAGGGGCAGTTCAGCCTCTACATAGCGGCGAATGGCGGATTCGTCGAGATCGCGAAAGTGGACCGTAAACGGTTCAATCAATTGATGAATCTCATTGGTTGCAGCGTTAAGTACGCACAGCCCGGTGTAAAAGGTGACGCTGCGACCTTGAGCCGCCATCAGCTGGGCGATGGCATTGTCGATGGTGCCCGGTTTGCCGAGGATGCGTCCATCGCAGACACACACCTGATCAGAACCGATGATCAAGCCGTGATCACGATGTTGGGCGATGGCATCAGCCTTGACACGGGCCAGTCTGGCCACCAGCGCCTCGGCGGATTCGCCAGCCAGCGGGCGTTCATCCACATCGGGGGCGGCACATTCAAAGGGGAGGCCGAGCTTCTCCAGCAGGGCTTTGCGATAGCGAGAAGTTGAGGCGAGGATCAGATTCTGTGGCATAATCAGGTACCGATGAAAGCGAGTACCGGCATTCTAGGGACTTGTGACGTTAAAATCATCGGCGGTAAGGACTTTTTCCTTTGACTATCAGTTGTTGGACCTATATTATTCGCGCCCTATGCAAAAGGTGAAGTTGCCCGTTAAGGTTGATCCAGTCCGTAGTGCCTTGAAGCTGCTCGATTACATCGGGATAGTGGAAAAGTCGCAGATGCCCAGGCTGGAGGAATCAACCGCTGGCTTGCAGAGTGATATCGAGGTATCACTGCACTTTGGCAAAGATGTCCAGAAGTTGACCGTTATGAAAGGCACTGCCCATGCCAAGGTTGACCTGGTTTGCCAACGTTGCGGAGAGACATTCGAACACCTCTGTGAAGCTGAATTTATCTACACTCCGCTGTTCGAAAGAACAAACGAGGAAGAACTGCCGGAAGCTTATGAGCCCATTGAGTTGGACGAAAACGGCGAGATAGATCTTCATCAAATCCTGGAGGATGAACTCATCCTCTCGTTGCCTCAAGTTGCAATGCATTCTCTGGATGCATGCCCGAGAGGAAACATGGAGATGACCTGGGGTGAAATCGAACCTGCTGATGAGCGGCCGAATCCCTTTGCAGTTCTTGAAGAGCTTAAACGTAAGTGAATTTAGGAGTTAGCCTACAATGGCCGTACAACAGAACCGTAAAACCCGTGCCAAGCGTGGCATGCGTCGTTCCCACGATGCGCTGACCACCGCTGCCCTGACTGTTGATCAGACCAGTGGCGAAATTCATCGTCGTCACCACGTGACTGCCGATGGTTTCTACCGCGGTAAAAAGGTAATCGCTTAAGGATTGCCTTTGTCTACGCAAACTGTCGCGCTAGACATCATGGGGGGAGATATTGGCCCCTCGGAAACAGTGCCTGCCGCCGTGCAGGCACTGTCTCTTTTACCCCAGCTAAAACTGATCCTGGTCGGCGACCAGCACCTGACCTCCTCTCTGCTACAGCGACATGGCTTGCTGAATCATCCCCGAGTCCGTTTGGTACATGCATCCCAAGTGGTTGGCATGGGCGATAAACCGATCGTGGCGCTGCGTACTCTGAAAGACTCCTCCATGCGGGTGGTACTCAATCTGGTGAAAGCCGGTGAGGCCGATGCTTGCGTCAGTGCTGGCAATACCGGTGCGTTGATGGCGATGGCCAAGTGCGTGCTCAAATCCCTGCCCGGGGTAGACAGACCTGCCCTTATCAAGGCGCTGCCGACATTGAGTGGCAAACGTACCGTGATGCTGGATCTAGGCGCCAACGTCAGTTGCGATGCGGATACCCTGTTGCAGTTTGCCGTGATGGGCTCCGTCGTGGCCGAAAAGGTAGAAGGCATTGCGTCACCTCGTGTTGCCTTGCTCAACATCGGCGAGGAGGAGATCAAGGGCAACGATCTGGTGCGCCACAGCGCCGAATTGTTGCGTCAGTGCCACGCGCTCAATTATGTCGGGTTTGTAGAAGGGGATCGCATCTTCAGCGGCGACAGCGACGTGATCGTCTGCGACGGTTTTGTCGGCAATGTCGCCCTCAAGACGGCAGAAGGGGTGGTGCGGATGATGGCCCAGCTGGCCGGATATCCCCGCAAGAAACGCACTTTTCTTGGCCGGATCGCCGGATTTATGTTCAAACGGCGTTTTTCTTACCTGAACCCCGACCAGTATAACGGAGCAAGTCTGTTAGGATTGCGCGGCATTGTGGTAAAAAGTCATGGGCGGGCCGAACGGCGCGCCCTGTGTAATGCGATCCTGCTGGCCGCACAAGAGGCCAAACATCAACTTCCACTGCAAATAGCAGATCGCCTTGAAGCTGTCTTCTCTGACAGGGATCTATAAGAACTCTATGCATAGCAAAATTCTGGGTACTGGCAGCTACCTGCCGAGTTCAGTGCGTACCAACGCCGATCTCGAGCAGATGGTTGAGACCAGTGATGAGTGGATCGTGGAACGCACCGGTATCCGTGAGCGCCGTATTGCCGGGGCTGACGAAACCGTTGCCACCCTCTCTTACCAGGCCGCTCTGCGCGCCCTGGATGCAGCCGGTTTGACCGCTGCCGATCTCGATATGATAGTGCTGGCCACCACCAGTGCTGAAAATGCCTTCCCGGCTGCCGCCTGCGAGCTGCAGGGGCTGCTCGGCGTACCGGGCATTCCTGCCTTTGACGTGGCAGCGGCCTGTGCCGGTTTCACCTACGCACTCTCCATTGCCGATCAGTTCGTCAAATCCGGCGCAGCCCGCCATGTGCTGGTCGTCGGGGCCGATGTGCTCTCCCGCATGTGCGATCCGCAAGATCGCGGCACCATCATCCTGTTTGGTGATGGGGCAGGGGCTGTGATTGTCGGTGCCAGCGAGACGCCGGGCATCCTCTCTACCCATCTCCATGCCGATGGCCGTTATGGCGAGCTGCTCAAGCTGCCGCACCCTCGTCGCGGCATGCCGGGTGCCGAGCTCGAAGCCTACATGTACATGAAGGGCAACGATGTCTTCAAGGTCGCGGTCACCCGTCTGAGCGAGATCGTCACCGAAACGTTGGCCGCTGCTGGCATCGAGCCGAGCGAGCTGGATTGGCTGGTGCCACATCAGGCCAACTTCCGCATCATCAGCGCCACTGCCAAGAAACTGGGTATGAGCCTCGATAAAGTGGTACTGACCCTCGACAAGCACGGCAATACCTCTGCCGCTTCCGTTCCGGTTGCCTTCGACGAAGGGGTACGAGATGGCCGGATCAAACCGGGTCAGCTGGTACTGCTGGAGGCCTTCGGCGGCGGTTTTGCCTGGGGCTCGGCGCTGGTTCGCCTCTGATCTTCGGCGGGATGGTGCGCCCATCATCCCGTCACCGATTTCATTTTTGTCTTATCTAAAAGGAATCAATGATGACCCAATTTGCCATTGCCTTCCCGGGACAAGGTTCCCAGTCCGTAGGCATGCTGGCCGAGCTGGCCGAACAACATGCCGTGATCAAGGAGACCTTCGCCGAGGCGAGTCAGGTGCTGGGTTATGACCTGTTTGCCCTGGTGATGGATGGTCCGGTTGAAGATCTGAATAAAACCTGGCGCACCCAGCCTGCGCTGCTGACTGCCTCTGTCGCTCTGTGGCGCCTGTGGCAACAGCAGGGTGGGGCAACTCCTGCCATGATGGCGGGTCACAGCCTGGGTGAGTACTCCGCGCTGGTTTGCAGCGGCGCACTCGATTTTGCCGATGCGGTCAAACTGGTCGAGTTGCGTGGTCTGGCCATGCAGGAAGCGGTACCGGAAGGGACCGGTGCCATGGCGGCTATCATCGGTCTGGATAACGAATCCATCGCCGCCAACTGCGAAAAAGCGGCACAAGGGCAGGTGGTCTCTCCGGTCAACTTCAACTCCCCGGGCCAGGTGGTTATCGCCGGTCACAAAGAGGCCGTTGAGCGCGCCAACGTGCTGATGAAAGAGTCGGGCGCCAAGCGTGCGCTGCCGCTGCCGGTCTCCGTGCCGTCTCACTGCGCGCTGATGAAACCTGCCGCAGAAAAACTGGCAGCTGCGCTGGACGGGATCGAGATCAAGGTTCCAACCATCGCGGTCATCAATAATGTCGACGTATCCTGTGAACAGGATCCGGCCGCCATCAAGCAAGCGCTGGTACGTCAGCTGTTCAGCCCGGTTCGTTGGACCGAGACTGTCGAGCGGATGGCCAATGAGGGGGTTACCCTCGAGATCGAGATGGGACCGGGCAAAGTGTTGACCGGGCTCGCCAAGCGCATCGACAAGCGCGTGGAAGGTATTCACGCTAACGATGCCGCCTCTTTCGAGCAGGCGCTGGCCCAGATCAAGTAAACAGGAGCAAGTGATGAGCTTTACCGATAAGGTTGTGTTGGTGACCGGTGCCAGTCGTGGCATCGGCCGTGCGATTGCCGAAACATTCGTGGCCCGTGGCGCGAAAGTGGTCGGTACGGCGACCAGCGAGAGTGGTGCCGAGGCGATCAGCGCCTATCTGGGCGACAATGGTTGCGGCATGGCACTCAACGTGACCAGCCAGGAATCCATCGAAGCCGTCTTCGCCGCCATCAAGGCGCGCTTTGGCGACATCGACATCCTGATCAACAACGCGGGTATCACCCGTGACAACCTGTTGATGCGGATGAAAGATGACGAGTGGAACGAGATCATCGATACCAATCTGACCTCGCTTTACCGTCTGAGCAAACCGGTGTTGCGTGCCATGATGAAGAAACGTCACGGTCGCATCATCAGCATTGGCTCCGTGGTGGGAACCATGGGCAATGCCGGTCAGGTCAACTATGCTGCCGCCAAGGCCGGTCTGGTTGGTTTTACCAAATCGTTGGCGCGGGAAGTGGCATCCCGTGGTATCACAGTGAACGCGGTTGCACCCGGTTTCATCGAAACCGACATGACCCGTGCCCTGAATGACGATCAACGTGCCGGCATCATGAGTCAGGTGCCTGCCGCCCGTTTGGGTGATCCAAAAGAAATTGCCGCAGCTGTGGTATTCTTGGCTTCTGATGAAGCAGCCTATATCACCGGCGAAACCCTGCATGTTAATGGCGGGATGTACATGGTGTAATCAATTTGTCGTGAGATCTGTTCAAATTTGCGATAGTACGCCGAAGTTTGGCACATTTCGTGGTTTGACCAGCGGCAAGCTACTTGCAAACTCACGTCAATTGAATAAACTACCCCAACCAGACGCAAATAGCGTATTTTTAAAGGAAAATTCAGGTCATGAGCAACATCGAAGAACGCGTAAAGAAAATCATCATCGAACAACTGGGTGTTAAAGAGGAAGACGTTAAGAACGCTGCCTCCTTCGTCGACGACCTGGGCGCTGACTCTTTGGATACCGTTGAACTGGTAATGGCGCTGGAAGAAGAATTCGATACCGAAATTCCTGATGAAGAAGCCGAGAAGATCACCACTGTTCAAGCGGCTATCGACTACATCACCGCTAATCAGGAATAAGTTCCTGTTCTGAAAGAAGCGGCCCAAGGGCCGCTTCTTTTGTATTTGTTCCTTTTCAAAACACCTCTCGGAGACTACCTCAGTGTCAAAACGCAGAGTCGTGGTGACCGGCTTGGGGATGCTTTCCCCGGTGGGTAACACTGCCGAATCCAGCTGGCAAGCACTGCTCAACGGGCAGAGCGGTATTTCCCTTATCGAACACTTTGATGCCAGCGAGTTTGCAACCCGCTTCGCAGGTCTGGTCAAGGATTTCGATCCCGAGCAGTACGGTATCAACCGTAAAGACGCTCGCAAGATGGATCTCTTCATTCAATACGGCATCGCGGCCGGTATGCAGGCGCTGGATGATTCCGGCCTGACCATCAATGAAGAGAATGCCGAACGTGTCGGCGTGGCGATTGGCTCCGGTATCGGCGGTCTGGGTCTGATTGAACAGAACCACGAAAGCTTGGTCAATGGCGGCCCGCGCAAGATCAGTCCCTTCTTCGTTCCGTCCACCATCATAAATATGGTGTCCGGTCATCTCTCCATCATGAAAGGTCTACAAGGGCCGAACATCGCCGTGACTACCGCCTGTACCACAGGTACCCATGCCATCGGTATGGCTGGCCGGATGATCGCTTACGGTGATGCCGATGTGATGGTCGCCGGCGGTGCCGAGAAAGCCTCCACCGCAATGGGGATGGGTGGCTTCGCTGCCGCCAAGGCACTCTCCAACCGCAACGACGAGCCGCAAAAAGCGAGCCGTCCGTGGGATAAAGATCGCGATGGTTTCGTGCTGGGTGACGGTGCCGGTGTACTGGTGCTGGAAGAGTACGAACACGCCAAGGCCCGTGGCGCCAAGATCTACGCCGAGCTGGTAGGTTTTGGCATGAGCGGTGACGCGTACCACATGACTGCGCCTCCTGCAGATGGCAACGGTGGTGCTCGCGCCATGAAAAATGCCATCAAGGATGCTGGCATTGCCCCCGAGCAGATTGGTTACATCAACGCGCACGGTACCTCCACCCCGTTGGGTGATGTGGCTGAACTGCGTGGCATGAAGTCGGTGTTTGGTGAGCACGCCAAATCCCTGATGGTGAGCTCCACCAAGTCCATGACCGGTCACCTGTTGGGCGCCGCCGGTGCCATCGAGGCGATCATCACTGTGTTGGCCCTGCGTGATCAGGTGGCTCCGCCCACCATCAACCTGGACAACCCGGATGATGAGTGCGATCTGGATCTGGTACCCCATGTGGCCAAGCCTGGCAGCTTCGAGTACGCCCTTTCCAACTCATTTGGTTTTGGCGGCACCAATGGCTCACTGATCTTCAAACGCGTATAATTTGCCGCAGGGCAAAGACACAGGCCCGATACTGCCGGTATCGGGCCTTTTTTATCGGAGGGATCCCTTTGCTTATCAATGGAATGAAGCTTGATACCATCTCGGCCTATGATCGGGGGCTGGCTTATGGTGACGGTCATTTCACCACCATGGCGGTCAGGGAGGGTCGCGTGTTGCAGTGGCCTGCGCATCTGGCACGGTTGCAGCTGGCCAACAACCGGCTGGGATTGGTTGAACCGGACTGGGATCTCTTGACCCGGGAGGTTGAAGAGATGGTGGCCGACCAGCCACAATGCGTGGCCAAGGTGATCCTGACCCGCGGCGAGGGGGGGCGGGGCTATGATGGCAGCGGATGTCAGCACACAACCCGGATTGTCACTCTGGCGCCATTTCCCACTCACTATGGCCAGTGGCAACAGGAGGGGATCGAGATGGTGGTGTGCCGCCAGCGGATCGGTGATGCCCCTATGCTGGCCGGGCTTAAAACCTTGAATCGTCTGGAGCAGGTATTGCTGAAAAGCGAACTTGTCAGCCGAAATGCAGTCGAAGGGATAGTGCTTAACAGTCGCGGTTTTCTGATTGAAGGGGTCAGTGCCAATCTGTTTTGGCGTCGGGGCAAGACGGTGTTTACGCCCGATCTCGCCCGCGGTGGTGTCGATGGCATCATGCGCCGCCAGGTGATGGCGATGTTGAAACAGATGAGTATTGAGTTGCGTGTGGTAGAGGCTCCGCTGGAGTCACTATGGCAGGCGGAAGAGGTGTGGCTCACCAATACCCTGATGGGGGTCGTGCCGGTCAATGGCATCGAGGATATTCACTATCCCCCAGCGGTATTGAGTCGCCGTTTACAGGAGCGTTTGGTCATTGAAGTTTAATCGGCTTTACACCCTGCTCGCGGGGGCGGCACTGACGGTTGCCGCTGCCGGGGGCTATGTACATTACAAATGGCAACAGGTAGAAACGCTCACCAACAAGGGGCCGACCCGGCTCTTTACGGTGGAGAAGGGCGCCCATGCGGCGCGCCTCATCGCCGAACTGGGGGAGGGGGAAGCCAGCCCCTGGGCGGTGCGGCTCTGGCTGCGCAGCCATCCCGAACTGGTGGCCATCAAATCGGGCACCTATGAAATCAAGGAAGGGGCCCCTCTCAAGGAGACCCTCTCCCTGTTCGCATCGGGCAAGGAGTTTCACTTCAGCCTCACCTTCGTCGAAGGTTCCCGTTTCGAGGATTGGCAGAAGCAGCTCTCCAGCGCCCCATACCTTGAGCGATTGACCGTCGAGCAATCCGAAGCCGACCTGGCGCAGGAGCTCGGCATCGAGAATGGCAAGCTGGAGGGGTGGTTCCTGCCGGAAACGTACGCTTATACCACCCATGCCAGCGATCTCTCGATCCTGCGTCGCGCCCATCAGGATATGGAGACTTTCTTGCAGCAGAGCTGGGAGAAACGTCAGGCCAACCTGCCTTACAAAACGCCCTATGAGGCGTTGATCATGGCTTCCATCATCGAGAAAGAGACCGGCCAGCCGGACGAGCGGGCGCAGATCGCCTCGGTGTTTGTCAATCGACTGCGTCTGGGCATGAAGTTGCAAACCGATCCCACCGTCATTTACGGGGTGAAGGATCGCTACGATGGCAACATTCGCCGCAGCGATCTGACCGACAAGAATCCCTACAACACCTATGTGATCGATGGTCTGCCGCCCACGCCTATTGCCATGCCGGGCAAGGCCTCCATCGAAGCTGCGCTTAACCCCAAGTCGACCGACTATCTCTACTTTGTCGCTAAGGGGGGCGGTGCCCACTATTTCTCCAAGACCCTCGATGAACACAATCGGGCGGTTCGCGAATACATATTGAAGAAACCCTAATGTCTAAATTTATTGTGATCGAAGGATTGGAAGGGGCAGGGAAGAGCTCGGCCGTGCGTTATGTGACCGACTATCTGCAGCGCCACGGCATCAACCGGATCGAGTGCACCCGCGAGCCGGGTGGTACGCCGCTGGCCGAGCGGATGCGGGCCATCGTCAAAGAGGTGCACGACGAGCGCCTCACCATCGAGGCGGAACTGCTGCTGATGTACGCCTCCCGGGTACAACTGGTGGAGACCCGCATCAAGCCGGCACTGGCCAACGGTGTCTGGGTGGTGGGAGATCGCCACGATCTCTCCTCCCAGGCCTATCAGGGTGGCGGCCGTTGTATCGATGCCCAGCTTATCGGAGCCATCAAGCAGGCGGTGCTCGGCAACTTCAAGCCGGATCTCACCCTCTATCTCGATATCGATCCCGCCCTTGGCTTGCAGCGCGCGCGCCATCGCGGCGAGCTGGATCGCATCGAACTGGAGCAGCTCAGCTTCTTCGAGCGTACCCGGGCGCGCTATCTCGAACTGGCCGCCAAGGATGACTCCATTGTGGTGATCGATGCGGCGCAAACGCCGGAACAGGTCAAAACGTCCATTGAGCTTGCATTGGATCACTATCTGTCGAACGAGCCGCTATGTATCCCTGGCTGATCCCCGACTGGCATGCTCTGAGCCAGACGGCCCAGTCCGGTCGTCTCGGCCACGCCTGGTTGTTGCTGGGCGATCCCGGTCTTGGCAAGGAGCAACTGGCCGAGCGGCTGGCACGTTTGCACCTTTGCCAGCAACCGGATCGCGGAGAGCCGTGCGGCCACTGCCACTCCTGCCAGTTGTTTGACAAGGGCAACCACCCGGATCTCGGCACCATCACTCGCGACAGCAAGACCATCGGGGTCGAGGCCATTCGCGAGATCTGCACCCGGCTACAGGGCTCTGCCCAGCTCGGCCGTGGCAAGGTGGTGATCATTCCAGATGCGGAGCGGATGACTGAATCGGCGGCCAACGCCCTGCTGAAAACCCTGGAAGAGCCGGCCGGCGACAGCTTGCTGTTGCTGATCGCTTCCCAGGTTTCCCGGTTGCTTCCCACCATTCTCAGTCGCTGTCACAAACATGTCTGTCAATTGCCTGCGGAAGGGGAAACAGTACGCTGGTTGGCCGAGCAGGGTCATCAGGCCACTCTGGCTCAGGTGCGGATCTGTCAGGGGGCACCGCTGCGGGTACTCGACTATATCGAGCAGCAACAGGACAGTACTCGCCGTGAACTGCTGGAACAGTTTGTCGCCCTGAGTCAAAGTCCGGTCAAGGCGACGGCACTGTGCAGCCAGCTTGGTCAGGAGACGCAGGTCAGGTTGCACTGGTTGCAGCTCTTCTTGTGCGATGCCCTGAAAACCCAGGCCGGATGTGGTCACCATCAGCTGGCAATGCCTGATCTGGCCATCTTGAGTCAACGGTTGGCGGTGCAGCACTCCAGCGAAAAACTGCTGGAGGCAGAACAAGATCTGGTAGCCCTGAAAGCGGCATGCCAGCCGGGCCAGCTCTCCAATCCCACCATCCATCTGATGAACTGGCTCAGTCGCTGGTTATAAGTACCGACAAGCAGAAAGGTTTTATATGTTACTCGTTGATTCCCACTGTCATCTCGATCGCCTGAGCTATGGCAGCAAGCAGACCAGCATGGCTGATGTACTGGCCAAGGCCGCGAAACTTGACGTGGGATATTTTCTCTGTGTCAGTGTGACTCAGGCACAGTTCCCGACCATGCTCGAGGCGATCGCCCCCTATCCCCAGGTGTTTGCCTCTTGCGGGGTACACCCGCTCAATCAGGAACCCGGTGTGGATGCAGCCTTGTTGCTGACTCAGGCTGCGGACGAAAGAGTGATCGCCATCGGTGAGACCGGTCTCGATTACTTTTACTCGCCCGAGAACAAGGAAGTTCAGCAAGCCTCTTTCCGCGAACATATCCGGGTCGCTCGCGCGCTGAACAAGCCGCTGATCATCCATACCCGCGATGCTCAACAAGATACCTTGCAGATCATGCGTGAAGAGGGCGCGGATCAGGTCGGCGGTGTGCTGCACTGCTTCACTGAATCCCTCGAGATGGCGCAAGCTGCGATGGCGATGGGGTTCTATATCTCCATCTCCGGGATCGCCACCTTCAAAAATGCGTCTGCCCTGCAAGAGGTGGTCAAGGCACTTCCCCTCGACAGATTGCTGGTCGAAACCGACTCGCCCTATCTTGCCCCCGTGCCGCATCGGGGGAGGGAGAACGAACCCTCCTTTGTGCGAGACGTTGCGCAGTTTATTGCCGATCTGCGTCAGATTCCGCTTAATGAATTGGCAGAAGCCACCAGCCGGAATTTCTTTGAACTATTCAAACTGGCGAAAAAATAATCCCCAAGCCCCGTTATTTGGGGCTTTTATATTTCAAATACCAAGTTGATTACCCACCTGAATATCAACACCGAGCTGCGTTATCTCTCACTTCTTCCTGCCAATTTTACTTTTTCGTTTCTGCTAAACTGGATTAAATGATATTCCTATGTTTCCTTTATTCAGCGTGGTCAAAGGGTATTAAAACAAGATGTTCTAAGTATCGATAATATTCATTATCGATACTTGATGTATAGGAAGGATCCTGTAAGATCCTCTCAAACTTCATATGAATCATAGAGTTCCGTGGCATACCCATCCTTGTCCAATCAAGCTCATCAGTCACTGCAGACTGTTTTCGATGCACAGCTAAATAGTCGGGCACGCCGCTTTTTGCGCAGTGCAAAAGCGGATTCCACACTCAATGCCTATCAGGCGGATACCCGTATTTTTGTCTTCTGGTGTCAATTGCACGGGCTGGATCCACTGCAAACCACCCATCACGACATCATGAATTTTCTCGCTGATCAGGCCGACGGCGTATTGGCCGACTGGGTATGGCTGGATAAAGAGGAGGGGAAGGGAGAGCTGCGTAATGGCGAGCCTCGAAAACCGGCAACTCTGGTGAGACGGCTTGCCGGGATCCGTTATGCCTTCAAGCAGAAAGGCATTCATCCCATGCCCACCGAACATCCCGAAATCAAGGAGATGATGCGCGGTATTGTCAGGTTGGGGGATAACCGTAAACACAAAACCGGCGCCCTGACGCTGCAACCATTGACCCAGGTGCTGGATGGCATCGACACCGGTGATCTGGCTGGTTTGCGTGATCACACCCTGCTGCTCTTGATGTTCAGTGGCGCCTTGCGCCGCTCGGAAGCAGCCCGAATTGAGGTGAGCGATCTCGATTTTGTGGGGCAGGGGATCCGCCTTCGCCTCAAACCGAGCAAACATCAGCTGCATGAAACCGAGATCGCCCTGATCCCGGGCAAGCATTACTGTCCCGTCTCGGCACTACAAAAGTGGCTACACAAAAGCGGGATCAGCGAGGGGCCACTATTTCGGCGCATGAATCGTTGGGGTCAACTGATGGCCGAACCGCTCGGCCCTCAGGGCATCAATCTGATGATCAAGCGCCGAACCGGCCAAACCATTGACGATCTCTACGTCAGTGGCCACAGCCTGCGTCGCGGGTTCATCACCTCGGCGGTGACTGCCGGAAAGCCGATGAACAAGATCATAGAAGTGACGCGCCACAAGGATATGCGAACCCTGCAGGAGTACTTCGATGACGCCCACAAATTCTCCGATCATGCCCTTGATGGCTTGCTTTGACACAACTGCGTCACTTCATTTTTTATGTTAAATGATATCTTGTTGATCTGATGATATATTTGCCGTGCAGCCAGCAGCCCAAAGGGAAAGGGCCATCTTCCTATGGATAATGGCATGTGATGAGAGATAACAAATCCGGAAATGAAACATCGCAAGGACATATGAGCCAAGAAATGACAGTGCGTGAAGAGCAAGAGGCTGTGCCCCAAAACAATGCCGAGCGGCAGCGCCAACATGTAAAACGCAAGCAGGAGACCCATACCCGGCTGCAATGCTGGATCAGCAATCGCCACGCCGAACGATTGGCCGCACTGGGTCTTCATCTCGAAGACAGTCAGGCATCACTCATCGAGCAGGCGATCGATCTGCTCTACCAACATGAGCTGGGTAGAGAACCTCCGTTTGAAAACAGAGTCGCCACACAGGTCGAAGAGACCGTAGAATAGATACAAGAGTGAAGTAACAGCGATACGTGAAGAGATAAAAAAAGCCAGGTACGAATTCCTTGTACCTGGCATAGGGGAATTGGCTCCTTGCAGAGCCGTGCGCTAACTGGTGTTCGGATTGCCTTAAGCTTAGACAAGGCTCAAGGCTTTTCAAGATCCGAAGAAAAGTTCAACCAGAGTGTGGGTATTTCAGACTCGTTCAAGTGCCTATGCACCGAACGGCCCACTACGCATTGAACAGATTGTTGTCACGCACCAGCTCGCGGGGGAGGGCATTCTTGACCCGACTCCCCACCCATTTCCCCATGCCCAGGGTATGCCCCTGATAGCGGACGATTACCTCGCCAGTGCCCGCATCCTGTTCTGGCCAAACATCCCGCCCCATCATGAATTCCCGCGCATTGGCGCTATCCAGCTCGACCACGCCCTTGCTCGCTTTATCGCCATAGGCCAATGCCCACTCATGAGTGAGGCGATAACCTTTCTTGAAGGTTTCGGCCAACTTGATGCCGATGCGATCAAAACGCAACTTGCCCTGCACCTGATCAAACATCTGGGGGAAGAGCCAGACCTCGTCATTGCGGCCAAACAGCTGACCCTGCGGTGCCACCCCAAAGTTGGCTTCGATCTCGCGCAACATGGGTTCCGCCTCTTTGGCAGGAAGCGGCGCAAAAGGGAATTTACCCAGCTTGCCCGGCTTGAACATGGTGTTGGGCACCGAGTGATGCTTGCGCAATCTAGCGACGAAAAAGCCTTCACTGTCGAAGATCTGGGGCCAAACGTGCAGGTATCCCTCGGATGTACAGGCCTGCTCTGCATGGGGGAACAGGTCTGCCAACGAGTCAAAACTCAAGGCATCGCCAAACTTGTTCAGCAGGGATTGGCAGACCGCCTGATTCTCCTGCTCACTCAAGGTACAGGTGGAGTAGACCAGCACACCACCCGGTTTCAGGGCATGGAAGGCGCTCTCCAGCAACCCTTGTTGCACCGCCGCAATCTCGTCGATGCTCTCGATACTCCAGTTGCGCAGCGCATCTTCATCCTTGCGCACCGTACCTTCACCGGAGCAGGGGGCATCGAGCAGGATGGCATCGAAGGTCTCCGGCAACCACTGGCCAAATACCTTGGCATCAAAATGGGTCATACCTACATTGGTCACGCCGCAGCGCTGGATATTGGCGCTAAGCACTTTCAACCGGCTGCTGGAAAACTCGTTGGCAACCAACATCCCCTGATTGTTCATCAAGGCGGCTATCTGGGTGGTCTTGGAGCCGGGGGCCGCCGCCGCATCCAGCAACATGCCATCCGCTTTGATCTTGTCACTGGCAAAGAGTGCCGTCACCGGCAGCATGGAGCTCGCTTCCTGAATGTAGAAGAGCCCGCTCAAGTGCTCGGCGGTGTTGCCAAGGGGGACAGTTTCATCGCTGCGGGTCAGCCAGAAGCCGGTATCACACCAGGGCACAGGGTCGAGCTGCCAACCCAGTGGCTCCATCAGGGCGACGAAATCCGAGACGGCTATCTTCAAGGTGTTGACCCGAATGCTGCGGCGCAGCGGACGTCGACAACTGGCCACAAAGTCTTCCATCGAGAGATGGGCCGGCATAATGGCCGCAATGTGGCGTAAAAAGTAATCGGGAAGGAAGGTGTTGTCGTGCACTGTGCCGTCTCGTTGACCGAAAAAGAGGGGCGATATCCTACCACAAGGCTAAGAATATTCTGAATCTGAACCCTATCAACAGGCACCGGAATATAAAAAAGCCCGGCACTGTGCCGGGCTTGGATGAGATACAAAGGGAAGGGATCAAGGCTGGATGCGCGGGCTCCACTCCAGCCACTCTTTCTCGGCCTTGCCGTAGAGCGGATAGCTGTGTCCCGCCTTGACGGTTGGCCCCATCTCTTTCTCCGGCGTATTGAAGGCGATGCCGCCGGCCAGCAGGCTCTGCACCGTCTCCACTTCGATAGTGCCGCCGGTCAGGCCGATATCCGCCTTGACCCCGGAGACATTCCAGAAACGGGAGTTGGCCCGCACCAGATGGGCATACTCCTGATCCACGTTGACATCGATCACCACCTCGCTGCCATCCCGAGCCAGCGCCACCTTGGTGACACTGCCCACCACCATCTTGCGAAACAGCAGCGGGCTGCCGACGCTCAGGCCATTGACGGAGGGGCTCTTGAGGGTCAGGGCCAGACCCACAGGGCCGACCTGACTCAAGGGGAAGCGATCTTTGCCAGCGCCTTTACCGGGTTGTGCCTCTACAAACGCCCCCTTGATCAGGGTATCGAGGTGCGCAACCCCGCCTAATCCCAGCTTGGCCTGCACCAGAGTAAAGCGGGCGCCGGACTGCAGGAAACGCTCGGCATAGTGGCCATCGAGCTCCGCCTTGAAGATCACCTGACCCAGAGACGGCTCCAGCTCGATCTCTTCAATTTTGCCGATATCGACCCCACGATAGCGGATCGGACTGCCAATCCCGAGCCCCGGATTGCTCTCTGCAACCAGTGACAGCTGGCGCACCTTGGCCTTGGCTTGCTCCCTGGAATCGAACAGTTGATGACTGCTGCGGCCATTGGCCAACCGATCAAACTCGATGGCACCGCGCAGCAAGGTACCGAGGTTGCCCACCTTGACCTGCACCCCATCGACCCGCACCTTGGTGTCGATGGCCGGTTTTTTCCAGAATTGGGGTTGCTGGGCGAGGAGGGGAGCATAGACCCCATCAATCTCGAGTTCGATCTCGACCCCCTCTTTGGCGGCGCGTAGCTGTTTGACCTTGCCCGCTTCCAGCCCCAGATAGAGCACAGGCGAGCCAATCCCAATGCCGTCGGCCTGATCTGCCTTGAGCAACCAGCGCTGCGGCTTGGCATCACGGGTACCGAGCAGTGCCAACTCCTGACTCGGGTAGAGACGGTTAATCCGCTCGCCACTGCTGGCTTGTACCAGCTTGATCCCGCCCCCCAACCAGGCACTGGCCGGACTGGTTTCTACTTTGATGCCGCTCAGATCGGCATCGATCTGCAACGGGGCGGCGCGATAGAAGCGGGCACGGTTGAGCAGGTGACCATAGTTCGGCGCCATCACCAGCTCAACGCTGGCATTGCCGCGCGCATCCAGGGTGAGCTGGCTGATACGGCCCACCTGCAATCCCTTGTACCAGACAGGTGCATCCTGATTGAGCCCCGCCAGATCGTCAGCCTGCAGCGTCACCTTGGTGCCGCTCTGGGGCGCGCGATCGGTCAGGGTCATCTTCTGTACCGGTTTGCCCGCTACATAGTCGAGGCGAATGGCCGGGCCGGAGAGCAGGCGATCTGCATGCTGCACGCCGGTCGCGGAGAGGGAGACACTCTCCCACACCAGTTGGCTCTTGTCGGTAATGCGATAGGCCTGCTCCGGATTGATCAGCGCTGTGACCACACGGCCTTGGTCGGTGAGGCGAATGGGGTCGATACGACCAATCTCGATCCCCTCATAGAGGATGGGCATCCCCTCCTTGACCGGAAGATCGACAGCCGCAATGTCGATACGCTCGCCGCGCGCCGCTTCCGCCAGCCCTTTATAGAGGACGAAAGTCTGTCCCTTCTCAGGCTCCGGTGAATCTTTGGGTGAGTCAAAGGCAATGCCGCCGCTCAGGATGGAGGTGAGGCTGCCAGCCTCCACGCTCACCCCAGCCAGACTGAAGGAGCCCTTGATGCCACTGATGTTCCAGAAGCGGGTATCGGCTTTGACCAGATGCTCGAAACGCGGCTCGATCACCAGATCCAGAATGACGTTCTGGTTGTCCTGGCCCAGACGGGTATTGATGACGCTGCCCACCTCGATACCGCGGAAATAGAGCTTGGCGCCAATCCCAACCGAACCCAGCGAATCGGCGGTCAGGTGCAGCATCCGCCCCTGAGCCTGATAGCCGGGAGGAGGGCCCTCCAGGGCATCGAAGGTCTCCTCCAGCGGATTGCTTTCACGCCCCGGTTGCAGGTTGATGTAGTTGCCGGAGACCAGGGTATCGAGGCCGGAGATTTCGGTGAGCGACGCCTTGGGGCTCACCAGCCAGAAGTCGGATCCCTTGCGGATCAGCGGCCTGGCACGGCTGTCAATCTTGGCCATTACCGCAATCTTGCGGCCATCTTCAGCCAGCTCCAGCTCTTGCACCACGCCGATGGCCACCCCCTGATAACGAACCTGGGTTTTACCCGGCAAGATGCCGTTGCCCTGGGCGAAGTTGATCTGGATAAGCTGGCCACGGCTCAATACCTGCTGATAGAGAAAGCCACCCGCCAGCAGCAGGGCTATCAGGGGTAACAGCCAGACCGGCGATAACCAGCGACGCTTTTCAATGACGGGTTCAGCCCCGATCATAGTGACTCCTTATTGGCTGGATTAAACAGCACATCAGACAAAAACAGAGAAATCATCAACGGGCCGCCTTGTCCCATAGTAAACGGGTATCAAGCATGCGAGCCGACATCATGGTCAGCACCACCACACCGGCAAAGGCGGTGGCCCCCGGGCCTGCGCGGACACTCAGCAGCACACCCCGATCGACCAGTGCCACCATCAGCGAAATCACGAACAAGTCCAGCATCGACCAGCGACCGATAAAATCGATCACCCGATACATCACCAGCTGGCGCTTGCGCCGAACCGGCTTGGCCCGCTGCAATTGCCAGCAGATCCAGCCCAGCCCCAATATTTTGCCCACCGGCACCAGTATGCTGGCGGTGAGAACTATGGTGGCAATCCCGCTCATTTTGCTGCGATAGAGCATCATGATACCGCTGAAGATGGTATCTGACTGCAGCAACCCCTTGTTGTAGAAATGGGTTATGGGCAACAGATTGGCAGGCAACAACATGAAGGTGGCGAGCGCCAGCAAGCCCCATGACCAGGCGAGGGAGCGGGGAATGCGCACCTGTAATTTGCTGCTGCAACGGGGGCAGACTGCCCCGGCTTGATAACGCACCAGCAGACCGCAGGTATGGCAGCGGCAGAGCCCCATCTCACGGGCGCTGGTCATGTTCCGGCTCCTTTAACGGGATCCGCGCCCAGTAGGGGGCGGGGTCAAACAGGATCAGCAGGGTCATGTTGAGCAGCATCAGAATACCGAGGCTGAGCAAGCCGCCACCGAGGCGCACATCGGCGATGTCGATCAGTTTGAACAGGGCAACCAGCAGGCTGACGATATAGACCTCCAGCATGGCCCAGTGGCGAAACACCTCGACCAGCTTCAAAGTGACGGGAAGAATGTGCCAACGTTTGGCCAGACCCGAAGCCAGCACAAAGATCCCCGCCAATAATCCCACCGGCGCCAACACAGCGCACCAGAGCACCAGGCTGGCTACCCACCATTCACCTTCGCCAAACAGTACCAGGATACCGCGCAGCAGGTCGGCGTCGGTGTTGACCCCTGCCAGCCGCAGATAGATCAGCGGTTCAAAAAAGGCGGAGGGCAGCAGCAGAAATCCGGTGATGGTCAGGGCCATCAACTGGGAGGGACGAAAGGCATAACGGCCATAGAGATGCTGGTGACAACGCGGGCAGTGGGCATGGCGACGCAGCGGCAGTGCTTTGCGCTGGATCAGCAAGTCGCACGCCGGACAGACAATCACGGAACCGGGCTCCATCATACAATTCAACCTGTTGAAGGAATTGGTGAAATTTACCCTAAAACCGGTTTCCTGTCTTGCCTGCGGCCAGAATGTTACGAAAGTATAATTGACGTTAACGTAAACGTGATATTAGATAGCCAGACTAGACAGGTGAAAGGAGTCATGATGTCCAGTTTGTCCCCCTCGGCAGGCCTGCGCTTTCGCACCGCCCTTGCCAATGAACATCCCCTGCAGATCGTCGGCACCATCAACGCCTATATGGCGCTGATGGCCGAACGCAGCGGCTTTCAAGCTCTTTATCTCTCCGGCGCTGGAGTGGCCAATGCCTCCTACGGCTTGCCGGATCTCGGTATGACCTCCCTCAACGATGTGCTGATCGATGCTGAGCGGATCACTGCTGCTACCCGTGTGCCGCTACTGGTCGATATCGATACCGGCTGGGGCGGGGCATTCAATATCGCCCGCACCATCCGCGCGTTCGAGCGGGCCGGTGTTGCCGCCGTCCATATGGAAGATCAGATTGCCCAGAAGCGCTGCGGTCATCGTCCCAACAAGGCGGTGGTCACGCTTGAGGAGATGTGCGATCGCATCAAGGCAGCGGTGGATGCCCGCGAGAATAGCGAGTTCGTCATCATGGCCCGCACCGATGCACTGGCGGTGGAGGGGATGGAGTCGGCTCTTGAGCGCACCGCTGCCTATGTGGCCGCCGGTGCCGACATGATCTTCGCCGAGGCGGTGACCGAGCTGGCCCAGTACGACCAGTTCAAGCTGGCGGCCAAAGTGCCGATCCTCGCCAACATGACCGAGTTCGGCAAAACCGCGCTGTTTGACAAAGAGCAACTGGCTGCCCACGGGGTCGATATGGTGCTCTACCCCTTGAGTGCCAACCGGGCTGCCAATCAGGCCGCCCTCAACGTCTATCAACATATTCGCCAGGATGGTCATCAAAGGGCCGTCCTGGAGACCATGCAGACCCGGGAGTCGCTCTACGACTTCCTCGGATATCACCACTACGAGCAGACACTGGATCGTCTGTTTACAGCCAAGGAATAGGAGGCAGCTTATGGGACAGCAAAAACCGTTGGGCGGGGCAGGTCTGCGCGGTCAAAGCGCAGGGGAGACCAGTATCTGCACCGTGGGCAAGAGTGGCACCGGTCTTACCTATCGCGGTTACGACATCAAGGAGCTGGCCGACAGCGCCCAGTTCGAGGAGGTCGCCTATCTGCTGCTCAAGGGGGAATTGCCCGGTGAGCAGCAGCTTGACGCCTACAAGCGCGAACTGCGTCGCCTGCGCACCTTGCCCCTGCCGCTGCTGGAAGTGCTGGAGCGGATTCCCGCCGATGCCCATCCCATGGATGTGCTGCGCACCGGCTGCTCCATGCTTGGCGATCTGGAGCCGGAAGATGGTTTCGAACATGAGCATGAAGTGGCGGATCGGCTGCTGGCCGCCTTCCCGGGCATTCTGATCTACTGGTACAAGTTCAGTCACGAGGGCGTTCGCATCGCCCTAGATACCGATGAAGAGTGTATCGGTGGCCATTTCCTCGCGCTGCTGCACCAGAAAGCGCCGAGCGAGCTGGAGCGTCGGGTGATGCATGTCTCCCTCATCCTCTACGCCGAGCATGAGTTCAACGCCTCCACCTTTGCGGCGCGGGTTTGCGCCTCGACGCTCTCTGACATGTTCTCCTGTATCACCGCCGCCATCGGCACCTTGCGTGGCCCGCTCCACGGCGGTGCCAACGAGGCGGCCATGGCGATGATTGAAGATTGGCAAGACGAGGCGCAGGCAAGGCGCGAACTGCTGGCCAAGCTGGCGGCCAAGGAGAAGATCATGGGCTTTGGCCACGCCATCTACCGCACTTCTGATCCGCGCAACGTCATCATCAAGGAGTGGTCGGCCAAGCTTGCCGAGGCGGTGGGTGATGATCGCCTCTATCGCGTTTCCTGCGAGGCGGAGAAGGTGATGTGGGAAGAGAAAGAGCTCTTTCCCAACGCCGACTTCTTCCACGCCAGCGCCTATCACTACATGGGGATCCCGACCAAGCTGTTCACGCCTATCTTCGTCTGCTCGCGGGTCACCGGCTGGTGCGCCCACGTGATGGAGCAGCGCGAGCACAACCGGATCATCCGTCCGAGCGCCGATTATGTCGGCCCGGCCCCCCGTCACTTTGTCTCCCTACAACAACGATAAGGAAATCACGATGTCCGCCAACGTCGACGTCAACCACAGACCCGAGCCCGATCAGGTACTGGTAGATATTGCCGATTATGTCTGCAACCACCCCATTACCAGCTCTGCGGCTCTCGACACCGCCCGCTACTGCCTGATGGATACGCTCGGCTGTGGCCTGCTTGCCCTGCGCTTCCCCGAGTGCACCAAACACCTTGGCCCCATAGTCCCCGGTACACTGGTACCCCATGGTGCCCGGGTGCCCGGTACCCAGCTTTGCCTCGATCCGGTCAAGGCGGCCTGGGATATCGGCGCCATCATCCGCTGGCTCGATTACAACGACACCTGGCTGGCCGCCGAGTGGGGTCACCCATCCGACAATCTGGGCGGTATTCTCGCCACCGCCGACTGGCTCTCCCGTACTCGCGTGGCCGAGGGCAAGGCGCCGCTCACCATGGCAGATGTGCTGGTGGCCATGGTCAAAGCCCACGAAATTCAGGGTGTGCTGGCGCTGGAGAACTCCTTCAACCGGGTGGGTCTCGATCACGTGGTGTTGGTCAAGGTCGCCAGCACCGCCGTGGTGACTCATATGCTGGGTGGCACCCGTGATCAGGTGATCGATGCGATCTCCCAGGCCTGGGTCGATGGCCAGAGCCTGAGGACCTACCGTCATGCCCCCAATGCGGGTTCCCGCAAGAGCTGGGCGGCGGGGGATGCCACCTCCCGCGCAGTACGCCTCGCCCTTATCACCATGAGCGGCGAGATGGGCTACCCCGGCGTACTGAGCGCGCCCAAGTGGGGTTTCTACGATGCGCTGTTCAAGGGCAATCAGTTCGCCCTGCATCAGGGATACGGCAGCTATGTGATGGAGAACGTGCTGTTCAAGATCTCCTATCCCGCCGAGTTCCACGCCCAGACTGCTGTGGAGTGCGCCATGAAGCTGCATGGGCAGGTGAAGGGACGGCTGGAGGAGATCGACCGTATCGAGCTCACCACCCATGAGTCGGCCATTCGTATCATCAGCAAGGTCGGTGCCCTCAACAACCCGGCCGATCGGGATCACTGCCTGCAGTACATGGTGGCGGTGCCTCTCATCTTCGGTCGCCTGATCGCCGAGGATTATGAGGACGATGTTGCCGCCGATCCCCGCATCGACGCGCTGCGTAGCAAGATGGTGGTGCAGGAGGACAAGCGTTACAGCCGCGAGTATCTGGAGGCAGACAAGCGTTCCATCGCAAACGCCATCCAGATCTTCTTCAAGGACGGCACTCACACCGCCAAGGTGGAAGTGGAGTATCCGGTCGGCCATCGCCGCCGCCGGGAGGAGGGGATCCCGCTGCTGGTGGAGAAATTCCAGCGCAATCTGGCCACCCGCTTCCCGGCCAAACGGGTCAGCGACATCCTTGCCCTCTGTCAGGATGGGCCACGCCTTGCAGCCACCCCGGTGCACGCCTTTATGGATCTGCTGGTGATCTGATCGCTCTTGCATTGGCCAACATATCGGCAAACAGTGATAAACGAAAAGCGGGCTCATCGGCCCGCTTTGTTATTCTGGCGGCTTATCCCTCGATAAGCCTTACCCCAGCGCACTGCTGTCGCCGTTAAAGAGCGCCGTCATGATGGCCGTCTCACGACTGGCGATGGTCTCGAGAAACTCGTTGGCACGCCCCATCTGATGACACACCTGATAGCCGCGCTCGACAAAGGAGAAGAGCTCGCCAAGCCCCGCTAGATGGGCGGGCCCTGACACCAGCTTGAGGGTTGCCCCCAGCAGTGGCTTTCTCGCCAATCTGTCCAACGTCATGCCAAGCTCGCTCACCAGCGCAATCTGATGTTCCCGGCGCGCCTGTTCACCCACGGCACGATAGGCGATGGTGTAATGATCCGGTGTGATGGGATCAATGCCATCAATGCGTCGCAGCGCCACCACCATCAGGTAGTCCAGCTCTTCGGAGAGAGCGTCGAGCTCGATCGCCTGCGCCAGCACCTTGAGGCCGGACTCCGGCAACAGCCGCTCGGCAGTCGGCATCACCCGCATCACATCCGCATCGCGGCGGGCGCAATCCCCCGGGCCATAGAGGTCGGTCAGGAAAAACTCGGCGGCAGGGCCGTAGCGGTCACTCTCCAGCAGATCACGATGGGTCCGCCCCAACCGGTCGGCCTGCCACTGGCGTAGCCGATCCCGATCCTGCAGATCCTCCGGGTGAGCACGCATCTGCTCGCGCAAGGCTGCAACCCGCTTGAGCTGGCGGTAGAGCCGACCCAGGGTGCTATCGTCGTCGTGGGCATGTTCTTGATGCGTCATCTACAGCTCTCTGGCCTTGGGCCCATTGATGGGGATTCGGTGATACGAAGATACAAGTGAATGAAAAACAAGTAGCTTTTGCTGACCGTTCCGTGACAAGTGTAGCGCGCACGGGGGAGGGAATAAATGCCATGCCTCGCTGATGGCCTTCATCCCTCTCGACTCTGTTAAGTGAGTCCCATTTATGTGAAGCATCCTTTCATTTGTTGTGAACATGTGTTTAATATCAATAACTAACTTATGACCCAGAGTAACGACCATGTTCTTCAACTCGCTCGCTGGCAGCAGCGCACTCTCTATCATTCAGATCAGCCGTCAGCATCCGCTGGGATTGGCCGCCGCCCGGCTCGCGGCAGAAGCCATCGCTGCGGACATGAGCGAGAGCTATCAACTCGATTGCGAATGGGCTGATGAAGAGGAGACCGAGCTTCGTTTTCGCGGCTCAGGGGTACATGGCACTCTCACCCTGGACGAAGATACCCTGGAACTGGAAGTGCATCTTGGTTTGATGCTGTTGCCAGTACGCAGCGTACTGGAGCAAGAGATCCTCGATTATGTCGACAATCGCTTACCTTGCCCCAAACGTGTTTGAAACTCTTCGTTGCACTGGTTTTAAATAAACCAGCTGTAAACGATGACTGTTTAAAATAAGTTGGCAAGCCATATGGTTTGTCAGATTTATTCTCCAGCGAGCTCTCAATTCTATTTTTTAAGTAATCTTTCATTTTTATTTCATATTTCGAGTCGGCACTCATTAATGTCATTCTGATTGCATCAAGCCTTCATCCGGATATGAGGGAAGGAGCAATTTGCCGCCTCGGTAAATTTATTTTGTAGGGAAACAACCATGCCACTGAGTGAATTTATCTCCTGCGTCGATACCGCCTGGTTACGCATGGACAGACCCAACAACCTGATGCAGATCATCGGTGTCCTGATGTTTGAAGGAGAGCTTGATGAAACGCGTCTGCGGGCCGGATTGCGCCATACCATTTCGGTGCAACCCCGCTTCCACCAGCGGGCCGTGCTGGAGGGGGGCTCCTACTACTGGCGCCATGATCCCGATTTCGATCTCGATCAGCACCTCAAGCGAGTGATCCTGCCGGGTGAAGCGGGCAAGCTGGAGCTGGAGAAGCTGGTGGCCGATCTCGCCTCGACGCCGCTCAACCACCAGCGCCCCCTGTGGGATATGCACCTGACCGACACTTCGCTGGGTGGGCAAGCGCTGGTGGTGCGCATTCACCACGCCATGGGCGATGGCTTCTCGCTGGTGCGAGCCATGCTGACCATGATGGATAACACCCCGGAAGGGGCGCCGCGACCACCGTCACCGGAGCCACTGGATGACAGCGATGACGAGGATGAGGAGGATTGCCACCAGGGCAGCCGTCTGGTGCGGGCCGGTCTCAAGCTGACCGGTAGCCTCTGGTCCAAATATGTCGAAGTGGTCACCCATCCCACCAAGGCGGTGGATTACCTCAAGACCGGGCGCGATCTGGCGAGCGAGCTGTGCAATATCGCCACCCTCGGTGATGACTCCCCCTGCCGCCTGCGGGGTAAGACCACCAGCACCAAGCGGGTGGCCTGGTCGGAGCAAATTGATCTGCCGGATATCAAGGCAGTGGGCAAGGTACTGGGCTGCTCGGTCAACGATCTGCTGATCGCTGCCACCGCAGGGGCGTTTCGCCACTACCTGCAGGAGAAGGGGGATGATGCCAACAAGGTCAAGATCCGCGCCCTGGTGCCAGTCAATATGCGTGCACCGGACGATGAGGGGGCGCTGGGCAACCGCTTCGGGCTGGTGGCCCTGGACTTGCCACTGGATGTTGAACACCCGTTACAGCGGCTCTATACCGTACGTGACCGGATGCAGGCGCTGCGCACTTCTCTACAACCCGTGGTGGTGCTCAACCTGTTACATGCCCTTGGCATGGCCCCCAATGCGGTACAGCAGCAGGCCGTCGAGCTGCTCACGGCCAAAGCCAGCGCGGTGATCACCAATGTGCCTGGCCCGCAGCAGACCCTCTATCTGGCTGGAGCAAAATTGCGTCAGCCGCTGTTCTGGGTGCCGCAATCGGGGGATATCGGCGTCGGCGTCTCCATCCTCTCTTACGATCACAAAGTGCAACTGGGCCTTATCACCGACAAGAAGCTGGTACCGGATCCGGATCGGGTGGTCGAGCGGTTTGCGGTGGAGTTCGAGCAACTGCTATTGCTGGTACTGATGGAGCCGGAGCTGTTGTTTGACCCCAACGGACTGGATGCGTTGCTCGGTTGAGCGTGCATTTGAGCGACCAGTGACGGCGTAGCCAACCGGTCAGCTTCCCATCATAAAAGAGGCCAACCCGCGGGTTGGCCTCTTGTTTTGCTACCTCTTAGTGGCAGGAGTGGCGGTTAATCCGCCAGCTCTTCCCGCGCCGCCTCCACATCGAGGCGCTCCATCGCATCCATGGGTTCGCATTCGGCCGCTTCGGCATAGAGGGCTTCGGCCGCTTTCAGGCGGCTCTTGCCGTGCAGCATCACCTGAGCGTTGGCGAACTCCATGCGGGCGATAGCCGATTCGGGGATCAGCGCCAGCGCCTCCTTGAAGTGACGCTCGGACTCCTCCTTCTTGGCACCATAGGTAAGGCCGCCGATCATGGCCCCCAACTTGTCGACGATCTCCGCATGCCAGGCGCCAAAGGCGATATGGGCCTCGGCGTGATCGGGCGCCAGCTCCAGCGCCTTCTCGAGGCTTGCCTTGATCTTGTCGCCAATGCCTTGCGAGAGGGCCTTGGAGATGGAAATGACCTGACTGTAGCGACCGAGTGCCAGCGCGTGGAAATACCAGGCGTTGGCGTTCTTGGGCTGACGCTTTTGCAGCTTCTCGGCATGACTGGCCGCCCGCTCGAAGGCGGCGCGCTTGGCATACTTGTCCTCCAGCAGATAGCTGGCGTGGATCACCAGCGCCTTGTTTGCCACATTGAGTCCTGCCTCACCGGCCGCTTCGCCAAGGGCGACTGCCCGGGCAAAATCCCCGGCATGATAGGCCCGCCAGGCATCCTGTACCTGTTCATCCTCGGGCCAGGGTTCGGCATCCCCCTGATGGAGACGATCCCAGTTGTCCGCCAGCTTCTGGCCGGCATAGTCATAGGCCGCATCCGCGTAGGGGAAGGGGACAAATTCGAGTTGTGAAGTGGTCATGCTTGTTCTCCCTGTAGCATGTGAATCAAACCTTGTCGGTGTAGTGGTGGGCGAGGGCGCCCAGATGAGCGCGGGCATCGGCCCGCAAATAGGGTGCGACCAGCTGCATCACCTGAAAGACGCCGAGGGCAATATCGGCGTCCGCCTTGGGGTGCAGTGCCCGCTGATAAGAGATCCAGAATGTACCCACCAGCGCCACATTGGCCGCCAGCGTGCGCATCTGTTGCGCCGTGCCCTCCATCAGCCCGACCGTTTGCAGATGGTTGCAAATGGCGATGGCGGTCTGCTCCTTGCGGCGCAGCAGGGCGGAAAAGCGCTGTTCCACCTGATGATAACCACTCATCAGGGTTGCGATATCGTAGTAGAGGAAACGGTACTGCCAGATGGCTTCAAACATCAGGTGGAGAAAGAGCCAGATATCTTCTGGCTCATCGGACGGGGTGCTGACCGCCTCCAGCAGGCGATCCATCTGCTGTTCAAATTCGCAGAACAGGGCGTTGACGATCTCCTCCTTGTTGTGGAAGTGGTAATAGAGATTGCCCTGGCTGATCTCCATCTCGGCCGCAATGGCCGAGGTGGTGACGCTGGGTTCCCCTTGTCGATTGAAGCAGGCGAGGGCAGTGGTCAGGATCCGCTCCCGGGTACGGCGTTTGGGTTTGCGATCCATGCTACTCCTTTGGTGATGAACGGCGCACGCCGTGGCGATAGCGTTTGGCAAGCCAGTGCTGCAACTGCTCCAGCGACTTGTCGAGGGCGGCGACCGAGCCAATGCCGGGGGCCAGCAGGGTGCGATCTTCATCGGCCAGCGCGGCCAGATTGAGCTCGAGGCCATGCTTGGCCAGCACCGGCGCAAGCTCGTCACGGCGCTGCCAGAGATCGCGGCGGGTATGCTGGTAAGCGTGCTCGCAGAGGCGGCGGCGATCCCGATAACTGAACACATTGGTGAAGAACATCTCGCCATCGGCAGAAGAGGGCTCAAACAGCAAGGCGTCGGCGTCGGGATATTGGTGTTTGTAGCGATCCATCCCCACATGCATGCGGGAGTGGATGATGGCGCGAAAAGTCTGGGCCAGCACCACCGGCAGACCGCTGTCCACCAGATTGGTCGGGGTGCCGGCGGCCATGTCCGCATCATAGGGCACCAGCGGATTGATGCAGAACACCAGATCCGCCCCCTCTTCCAGCGCTATCGAAGCGTGCAGAGTCTTGATCAGCGCCCCGTCCACATAGTAACGCCCGTTAATCAATGAAGGGGGAAAGAGGCCGGGCAGGGCGGCTGACGCCTGTACCGCCGCCGAGATGGGCACGTCATCGAGCCCCGGACTACCGAAGGCGACCGGATGGCCGGTGTCGAGTTCGGTAGCGACCACAAACAGTCGGCTGCGCAGCTGGCGGAAATCGTTGCTGCGGCCGGGACGAGAAAAAAACTGGGTCAGGGTGCGATCCACCCCGCGGTTGTCGAACAGTCCGGTCGGAATGGCCTTGGATAGTCCCTGCAGCGATTCAAACAGGCTGCGCTTCCAGGGCGCCGCCAGATAGTAGGTCAGGCTCTGCCACGCCAGTGGCGGGATCGAGGTCAGACGGTCGGCGTATTCACGAAAGGCGGGGCGCAGCAAGGTGGCCGGGTCAAACATCTCCCCCGAATCATCGCTGAGCAGGATCCGCACCAGCTTCGCCGGCGAGATGCCGTTGGCCAGCGCCGACGCCACCACGGCCCCCGAACTGACGCCGACATAGATATCGGCATGGTCAAGGCGCAGGCCGTTGATGCTGTCAGAGAGGGCTGCGCAGGCACCGATCTCGTAGATGCCGCCGAGCGGCCCGCCGCCAGCAAGGGCAATTGCGATGGTACTCATAGCGTTGCCTCCCTATCCATGACATTCATCACGACAAGACCGGCCCAGCGCAGGGCATGGGCCGGTATCAATCACCTTGCGTCACCGCGAGGGATCAGGGCAGGACGCTCTCTGCTTTGGCCTTCACCTCTTTCACCGCATCTTCCGCAGCGGAGAGGAGATCTGCGGCCTGCTCAACTACGGCCTCTTTGGCCTTGGCTACCGGTGCCTTCTTTACCGGAGGCTTGCGGGCAGCGGGCTTTTTGGTGGCAGCCGGTTTGGCTTCTGCGGCAGGGGCTTCCTCTTCCTGCGCATCCAGCAGTTGTTGGACCACGTCGGTCAGCTCGGCCATGCGCTTGGAGAGCTTGTCGATATCCTTGCGGGTCGGGATGCCGAGGCTGGCCACAGCGCGGGCCACGCGATCTTCAAACACCTGCTCCAGACGGCCCCAGGTATTGGCGGTCTTGTCGGTCACAGCGGCAATCTTCTCATCTGCGCTCTGACGGGTTTTGGCCTGCAATGCTTCCCCTTCCTGCACCAGGGCTTCAAAGATCTTGCCACCCTCTTCCTGCGCCTTGGCATAGGCACCCAGACCCGCCAACCAGATCTGCTGGGTGGACTCCTTGATGGTGGAGGTGAGTTGGTTGTCGGTCACTGACCCTGCCAGCGCTTTCAATTTCTTAGCCATGATCTTCTCCTTGAATAACGACAGTTAAATGTAATGACGACAACGAAACTGCAATCGGGTTGTGGCATTACTGATTTTTCAACTTCAGTCTAGGGACAAAAAATAGAGGGTTCTACCTAATAACGGAACAGGCACACCACCGAAATTAGGGTTTGCTCACGAACCGACAATCAAATTGCGGATTTCCATATGAATCGTGATATATCTAACAACCTAGTAACACCCTAATCAGTAGCAGGATTCTCTTTATGAACTATTTCATTACTGGCGGTAGTGGTTTTATCGGGCGTCGATTGATCAAAAAGTTATTCCAACAGCATCCCGACTGTATCGTCTATTTTCTGATGCGCGCCTCTCATCAGGATAAATTGCCGGAGTTATTTGCATTCTGGAATGTGGATGAATCGCGCGCAGTCCCGGTTTTTGGTGACATGACGCAACCGCTGCTGGGGGTGTCGGTCGAGATGCAGGAGCAGTTGATCGGCAAGATCGACCACTTCTTCCATCTGGCTGCTATCTATGATCTCAACGCCAAGGCCGGGATCCAGCAGCAGGTCAACACCGAAGGGACCCGTCAAGCCGTTCAACTTGCCGAGCGGCTGGGGGCGGGGCAGTTCCATCACTGCAGCTCCATCGCTGCAGCGGGCCTGTTTGACGGTCTGTTTCGCGAGGACATGTTCGATGAGGCCGAACACCTCGACATGCCTTACTTCCAGACCAAGCACGAAGCGGAAGGGATTGTGCGAAATGAGTGCACCATTCCGTGGCGCGTCTACCGCCCGGGCATCGTCGTCGGTGACTCCAACACCGGCGAGATGGACAAGATCGACGGCCCTTACTACTTCTTCAAGACCATTCAGAAACTGCGTCGTCTGCTACCGCCCTGGATGCCAGCCATCGGAGTTGAGGGCGGGCGCATCAATATCGTGCCGGTTAACTTTGTGGTCGATGCCATGGTGCATATCGCCCATCAGGAGGGAGAGGAGAACAAGACCTTCCACCTGACCGACCCCAACCCGATGCGGGTTGGCGACATGCTGAGCACCTTCTCCCGCGCCGCCCATGCGCCGGAGCCTGCGATCCGCATCAACGCCTCTCTCTTTAACTTCATTCCCCGCCACCTGACAGCCATGCTGATGACCATGGCGCCGGTGCGCCGCATCCGCGATGCCGCCATCGCCGATCTGGGTCTACCCAAGGATGTGTTCCGCCTTATCAGTTATCCCACCCGGTTCGACAGTCGCGAAACCCAGCGGGTACTGAAAGGGACAGGCATCGAAGTACCGCCGCTGCACAGCTACGCCTGGCGGTTGTGGGATTACTGGGAGCGTCATCTCGACCCGGAGCTCTTCATCGATCGCACCCTGCGTGGTCGGGTAGAGGGCAAGGTGGTGCTGGTGACCGGGGCAACCTCTGGTATCGGCCGTGCAACCGCGCGCAAGCTGGCGGGTGCGGGGGCCAACGTCGTTACCATCGCTCGCGACGAGCAGAAGATTGCCGAGACTAAAGCCGAGTTTGCCGAGCTGGGGCTGACCATCGAGATCTATCAGGGGGATCTCTCCAATCTGGCGCAGGCCGAGGAGATCACCGCTCGCATCGTGGCCGATCACGGTGGCGTCGATATTCTGGTCAACAATGCCGGCCGCTCCATCCGCCGCTCCATCGAGGACTCCTTCGATCGCTTCCACGATCTGGAGCGCACCATGCAGCTCAACTACTTCGGTGCGCTCAAGGTGATCATGGGGGTACTGCCCACCATGATTGAGAAGAAAAAAGGGCACATCATCAACATCTCCTCCATCGGGGTGTTGACCAATGCGCCGCGCTTCTCCGCCTATGTTGCCTCCAAGTCGGCCCTTGATGCCTGGGTGCGTACCGCAGCCTCCGAGTTTGCCGATAAAGGGGTGAGCTTCTCCATCATCAATATGCCGCTGGTGAAAACACCGATGGTCGCGCCGACCAAGGTCTATGAGCAGGTGCCGATGATGACGCCGGAAGAGGCGGCCGATCTTGTGTGTGATACCATCATCAACAAGCATGTGCGACTGGCCACTCGCCTCGGGGTGTTTGGTCAGGTGGTGCATGCCCTGGCACCACGCGTCGCCCAGGTGATCATGAACACCAGCTTCCGCACCTTTGCCGATCCCAAGGATGGCGACAAGTCCAAGGCGACCGCCGATCAGGTTGCCGTCTCGACCCTGATCAAGGGGATCCACTTCTAACCGGATGATGGGATAAAGAGATCAACAGGGGCCTGAGCAATCAGGCCCCTGTTTTATTTGGAATAACAGTTGAAGGACGAATAAGGAGGATCAGACTCGGGACAGCAGATCAAGCAGCAGATCAGTCGTGCGACTGGAGTAGAGCAAAGAGAGATGGCCAATGGCGGGCAACTCGATATCCTCCATTCCCACCAATCGTTGCCGCTCTTGCGGCATCACCACATTGTCGTGACTGGTGCGCACTGAGATGCCGGGCACGCAAAGCGGCACCGAGGCAAAACGCTGCAACCAGCCGGAACCGGGCTCCATCTCGCGGGCATTGGCCCCAAGCCCTAGGGCGGCAAGCTGACTCCCCTGATGAGGCGTAGCCAGCGTGATCAGGCACACGACCTTGTCACCACCATGGATAGCCAGATAGTCGCGGCAGACCAGCCCACCCATGCTGTGACCGACCAGCACCAGCTTGTCAGCCCCAGTGTGCGCGAGCACATCGTCAATTCGCTTGGCCAGTAGCGGCACCATCTCATCGATATGACCAAATGGTGGCATCAAGGTAATGGTGGCGACCACATGGCCTGCGGTCTCCAGTCGGGCGCGCTGGGTGCGCCAGATCCCGCGACTGCAACCGTAACCATGCACCAGCAATATGGGACGCTGGCATGGACGCAGCCGATCGGGTGCCATCAGCAAAGGCTCGAACGGTAGCAACAAGGTGAAGGTATAGAGGTAGGCCAGCATCTCCTGCGCCATCATCTTCACCCTGCGCCAAGGGCCGATAGCCGGGGAGGGGTAGAAGCGGGTAAACAGCCAGCTGCCGAGCACCACCAGACAACGCAATCCAAGCAGGGCAAACACCACAAACAGCAGGGTCAGCAACCAGGGGAGTCCCACGACCAAGTGGGCGATACTCCCGAGGAGCAGCACCTCTACCATCAGCAGGATAAACAGGTGTCGTACGATCGTCATAAGGCCATGATCCGACCAGTCTGGCGTGGAAGTCAAATGGCACTTTGAGACAACTTGATCCAACGCGGCTTTTGTCGCTAACCCCCGGCGAACTCTTTTCCGGTGAGGTTATTTGCAATACTGTATATCCATACATATACTCTATCCATCATCACCAAGAGGAGGCCATCATGGCTGTCGAGATCAAATATGTGGTTGTTCGTGGGGGAGTGGAAAAAATGACCTTTGCCAGCAAAAAAGAGGCCGATGCCTATGACAAGCTGCTGGATACGGCCGATGAGTTGATGACCCTGTTGGCTGGCGCCCCGATCGAGCTGGCACCAGAGCAGCAAGAGAGTCTGGCATTCTACCTGGCAGAACAGCGCGATGTGCTGCAAACCCTGCTGCGCGGCGGCAAGGTTCAGGCAGGCACGAAAGAGGAAGAGGCCCCAGCAGCCAAGCGCAAGGAGAAGCCACTCAAGCAGGTGGCCTGATTGCACAGACCTGCTATTTCTCGGGATAAACAGCTCGCAGCATTCACTTTATTTGCATTTAAAACCATTTTCACGGCTATTTACCCCGAGAATTTTTTAACAACGGTGCATATCCAATGCATAACTAAATAGCGTGCACCACTGAGCGACACTTAATCAGCAACAACAAGAGGCAGTACAAATCCCAACAGAAGCCGCATTCATGTATCACGAGCCCTTTTCTAGCAACTCGGCTCACAAGCTCATATCGATTCATCTCAGCATCAACAAGCAACACCATGACTCAACACCCATTATCCTTGCCGCCAGCCATGCCGCTGTTTGACAGCCTTATCTATCTGGAGGCCGGTAACCCACAGGTCAATCAGTACCTTGCCAACCTCAGCCTCAACGATGTACCCGATGCCGGGCTGGTTTACGAACTGGCGGTCGATTGGCTGCTGGAGCAGCGCAACAGCGAAAACAACTACAAAACCTATCGCAGCGAACTGACCACTTTTTTACACTGGTGCTTTCGAGAGGCTGCCATCAGCCCGAAAGATCTCACTCGCCGCATCATGATCCGCTATCTTGACTACTGTCAGTCCCCCCCTGACGTGTTGATCGCCTATCGCAACGTGGCGCAATTTGTCCTCGACAAGGAGTGGGGAGAGCGGTTGCCCAATCCGCAATGGCGACCGTTCCTCGGCAAGCGGGAGCTGGGCCGCACCTTGCCCTATCGTCTTAGCGAGCAGGCGATGAAGACCAAGCTCGCCATCCTGTCGGCCTTCTTCCAGTTCCTGATCCAGGAGGAGTACATGGACAGGAATCCCGCTCTGCTGCTGCAGCGGGTCAAACGGCCTCAACAGCAGGAGGCCGATGATCAGGTGCAGGCCTTCAGCGAATTGCAGTGGTCATACGTGATGCAGGCCGCCGATAACCTTGCCAACGACCATCCGGAGCAACACGAGCGCAGCCGTTTTCTCACCATTCTGATGTACGCCTGCTATCTGCGGATCTCTGAGGTTGCAGCCCGGCCGGGCTTTACCCCTGTGATGGGACAGTTCAGGCGGGATCGCAAAACCGGCGTCTGGGGCTACTTTATTCCGCAAAGCAAAGGGGGCAAACGGCGTACCGTAGCGGTATCCCAAGCACTGTTGGCGGCACTTGAACGCTACCGCCGCTTCCTCGGTCTCTCTCCCTTGCCGACACCGGATGAACAGACGCCACTGTTCGTTCGCCATAAAGCGGCAGCACACGGCCGCGAGCAGGGGGAGATCAACGCCAACCTCGGCATTCGCCAGCTACGGGATTTGATCATGGTGACCATCGGTAAAGGGGCAGAATTGGCAGAGCAGGATGGATTTGCCCAGGATGCAGCCGAAATGCGGCAACTCTCTCCCCATGCGATCCGCCATACCGGGATCACCCATGACATCAATCTGCACGGACGGCCGCTCTCCCACGTACAGGCCGATGCAGGACATGACAGCATCGACACCACTTCGAAATACCTGCACACCAGCAACAGTGAACGACATGAGAGCGCCCAGCAAAAGCCGCTGGACCGATTGAACCAACATGTGAGAGATAACACTCACAAGGACTAAAGAACAACGTGACATGATTCCTGATTTTTATTGACTGCTCTTAGAACACAGATTGACTTGTTTGGGATGTCATAGAAGTTGGTGCGGCGATGTTGTACTTCTCTGGATGGCAATCGGTTCAGGGAATATTTTTGGCTCACATGGATGATTCAGAACAGGCTCCTTGCCATCTGCGGCATACATATTTATCCCGTAGCAGAGAAGCAAAAAACGAAATTGCTTGCTGAAACACCGAGAACACCCGATGCCGAAAGCTAAGTAACATGCCGGAATCAGTCATATTCGGTTGAACAGCGCCTTGTTATCACTCTTGCATATCCAGTCATCATTGGTGATATTGATGTCAATGTTAATGAGATACCAAGGAGCAGGTATGCAAGTGGCAGTGGTGGAAAAGACCTTCAGGATCGTTGGCAAAGGGTCGCTCATGGCCCAGTTCACCTTTATCTCTTCAGGCACACTGCATATCTGGTTTCCGGATGTGGGCCTGCAGATGGAGGCCCACTGCAAAGAGTTGCGTATCGAAGATTGCACCATTATCTATACCAATGGCCTCCATCATGGCCAGCCCCGAGCACTCTGGTCCTTAACCCTCCATCCCGATGATATGAACGAGCTCAAACGCATATTGCAGCAGTTCAACAGCAACCTCTACTTGACCTGCCAGCCACCCACATTGGCCATCGCCAAACGTGCCTTGAATATGAATTGACCCGACTTCCAAAAAGTCGCAATCATGCCAGCCACAACAATAAGCCGTGAGGATTAAGGGGAGGGGAATCTATCGCGATAGTCGGCATTTTATGGCTGTTTTACAAGAAGGAGTATCAATATATCCAGAGAGAGACATTTCAAGTAGGGGACAGATATTTCTAAGAATATTCATTGTAATAATGAGGGTTATAACTGTGAAAATCAAACATAATGTTCAATAAGTGAGGGGGATTCCGCACAACGTCTTGATTTAATAGTGGACTCTTGTCTCAAAATGGGACATTTCGGTGATGTGGGGCAGGGCGGTTGATGTGTTATTCTGTTATCGCTGCAAGAGCATCTGCAGGGGAAATCAACCAGATATTATCCTTCTGCTTTGGGCAGTAAGATTGCTGGAGGTCTGTGTGTAGCCTCGATCCAGATCGATTTCCGAACCTGTAAGCTAAGGAAAAGCTGCGGGCTACTTCTTTTAATAAGCTTTGTTATCTCTCACGATAATGCCGATAACCCTATTTATCGGCGTCTTGTCCCTGACGAGGGATTTATGAACATTTTTGAGCTTAGGAAGCACGCTAGCGACTTTCGTCTGGCTTTGGAACGTTTAGACTGGGGTTCTATGCCAGCGAACTTCAGACAATTTCCGGCTGGGACGTGTGGGGATATCAGCGATATTCTCGCCGAATACCTTTATAAACAAGGAATCAATGACATCGATTACGTCAGCGGCTCAGCTGATAACCAGCAATCCCATGCTTGGTTAGAGGTCAGTGGATACATTATCGATATCACTGCAGACCAGTTTCCTGATTGTAGTGATCCGGTCATCGTGACTGATGACCACTCATGGCATCAACGCTTTGAAGAATCGGCAAGAAGACCGGCTGGTTTTCTAGATGGATTTAAATCAACCGACAATATGACCCTGAATATTACTCGAGATCTGAATATCGTCTATAAAGCAGCTCTCGCTTACCTATAAACATAGTTTTTGGCATAACAAGGAATGATGATGCAAAAATACCAATACTTCTATCCTGGGCAAGTCGTTACACTGTCGGGCGGTAGTTACCCCATGACCGTTAAACCTGCCGAAGATGAAGATGACAAAGGGATTGACGCTTGCTGTGTCTGGTTCAACACCGACATGGGCGGCGAACCTATAGAATGGACTTTCCCAAGCCGCATTCTGAAGTTGCAAGAAAATCAGGAGCAATATGGCTATTTGCATACTCGTTTTGAGCCTGGTGCAGCAGTAAGGCTTCGTAGTGGCGGGCCGTCGATGACAGTGCAGAATAGCCAAAGCCTTACCGGTGTGACCTTGGTGTTTTGCATCTGGCACGATACGAAAAGCCGAGAACCTTTGATGTCTTCATTCCCATCGGAAATGCTCGTGGCAGTATAGATCATCAAGATCTGCTGTGACTTCGTATATAGGGGCCTCCGGCCCCTTTGTCATGCCCCTAAGCATGACTGCGCATAATGCATATTATGTTAAATCAAGTATCTTGTTTCCTGTCACCACTTATTGAACTGTGTATAATGGCAACAATTGATCCTATCTTCGACCGGATGTCTTAAGTGGCTGAATTAACATCAGAACAATTAAAACCCGCTTTTGCGATTGAACAGTTCCCCAAGCTTAGCGAGCTTGAACCTATCCCCTTTGCTGCGCTGCAACCCAGAGCCATTTCCGGCATCAAACGTCTTGCCAGTTTTGATGGTGACTGTCCGGTCATGCTGCTCAACGGGTTCCCCGGCGCAGATTACGAAGGCGTTTGCCAAACGTTGATTGCCGACTCCAATGGCAAGGATGGTGACCTGTTTGATCTCTGCTACACCGAGAATCTGAACAACCCCTACAAGCCTATCTGGCTGCGCCTGCAACCAGGCTCCGGCGTTGAGTTTTGCGAAATGGTTGGCGAGCTGCTCAAGCTGTTGAGCCACCATCTCGATGCCGAACGCATCGTGACCCGCATCATGCGCAAGCAGAACAATGATCCGAAAATCGATGATTTCCTCTCCGACCTGGCGGCTCACGTGGCATTGGGTCTGGAATTCCAGCACCCCATTCTGATCAACCTGTTGATCCATCACGAAGCGCAGGAAGCGCCGGTGATTTATGGCCGTGATCTCAACTGGGATACCCTGTTTGGCTCCATCAACTACCAGACCGAGCAAGGCTCTGTCTATGCCAACCAGCACCTGTTGGAGCCTGGCTTGCTGCGCGAAGCCAACGGCGGCTACCTCATTTTGCAACTGGACGAGCTGCTGGATCAGCCGCACCTCTGGTTCAAACTGAAAAATGCCATGCAAAAAGGCGAGCTGGACTGGAACGCCTATCAGGAAGGGAAAACCCTGACCCCCTTCTTCGCGCCTGAAGCGACCCCCATCAAGCTCAAGCTGATCCTGGTGGGTGACCGACTGGACGTGGCCGAGTTCCAGATGCTGGATCGGGATATGTCCGAGCGCATCTTCCTGCGCGCTGATCTGGTATCAGAGGTGAATATTGAAGAGGATCTGCAGGAATTTCTGCAGTACCTGGCCTGGCTGCGTCAGCGCTGGAGCCTACTGGACTTCACGCCAGCCGCCCTTGCCGCCCTTTGTCGTCATGCCAGCCGCCTCTGTGACCATCAGGAGTGGCTATCGCTCTCCGAAGTGCAACTCTCCGCCATCATGCGGATGGCTGACAGTCTGGCCCGGGAGCTGGAATCTGATGTGGTCACCGACGAGCATATTCGCGGCGCACTGGAAGAGCAGGATTACCGCCTCAACTATCTGGTTGAGCAGTCCGATCAGGGTGTTATCGACGGCCAGATCCTGCTGCAAACCGATGGCGAAGAGATTGGCCAGATCAACGGCCTGTCGGTCATTCAGGTCTCCGGTCACCCCTATGACTTCGGTGAACCGGTGCGCCTCACCGCTACCGTACACCTTGGTGATGGCGATGTGGCGGATATCGAGCGCAAAGCGGAGCTGGCCGGTCATATCCACGCCAAGGCGATGATGATTATCCACGGCTATCTCTCCAACAAATTTGGTGCAGAGAACCCCTCCCCCCTGTCGGCCAATCTGGTGTTCGAGCAGTCTTACCACGAAATTGATGGCGACAGTGCATCCCTGACCGGCTTGTGTGCCCTGCTCTCTGCCCTCGCCCGCCAGCCTATCTATCAGCACTTCGCCGTGACCGGTGCGGTCGATCAGTTTGGCAATGTGCAGGCCGTTGGTGGCGTCAACGAGAAGATTGAAGGCTTCTTCCGGGTGTGCAAAATCCACGGCATCACCGGCAAGCAAGGGATCATTTTGCCGGGCACCAACATCCAGCAGCTGAACCTCTCTGACGAGGTGATTGCAGCGGTTGAAGCAGGACAGTTCCACATCCACCCGGTGGATCATGTGGAAGAGGCCATCGAGTTGCTCACAGGCTGTGTCGCCGGTGAGCCTGATATGCCCGATACCCTGTTTGGCCGTATTCAGGAGCGGTTGGACGAGTTGAACGGCTCCACTGCCAAAGTCGGACTGCTACAATCCCTGCTGGGGCGCCTGTTTGGCCGCTGATGAAGTGATCGGAGTTGTTTAGCGAACAACTGTAAGCTAAATTGGCCCGGCTTTGACCCATTTGAAGGAAATACCGCGTGACCGTAGACAATACCACCATGGAAGCCCGCCTTTCCCTGTGCGAACAGGGCAAGAACTCTTTTACCCGTGAAGAGCTGCTGGCTTGCAGCCGTGGCGAACTGTTTGGTGAGGGTAACAGTCAGTTGCCTGCCCCCAACATGTTGATGATGGACCGCATCGTCAAGATCAATGACAACGGCGGCGAACACGGCAAGGGCGAGATCCTGGCTGAGCTCGACATTACTCCGGATCTCTGGTTCTTCGATTGCCACTTCCCAGGTGATCCTGTGATGCCTGGCTGTCTCGGTCTGGACGCCATGTGGCAGCTGGTTGGCTTCTTCCTTGGCTGGAAAGGTGGCCCCGGCAAGGGTCGTGCTCTGGGCGTAGGTGAAGTGAAATTCACCGGCCAGATCCTGCCGACTGCCAAGAAAGTGACCTACAAGATCACCTTCAAGCGCGTCATCAACCGCAAGCTGGTGATGGGGATTGCTGATGGTGTGGTCGAAGTTGACGGCCGTCCGATCTACAGCGCCACCGACCTGAAAGTGGGCCTGTTCAAAGATACCACCGCATTCTGATCTCTCTGATTGGTGGTAAAACAGCATTAACGCAAAGGGGCCACAACGGCCCCTTTCCTTTTGTAATGAGTGATGAAGTACCTGCTACTTCATGAAGAGGCCTGAGCCCCGCCCTTCCATGGCGTCACGCCAACCACCAAGCCAATGCCCTCGGGCATCCAGGCATTGATACGGACACGCTTCTTTCTGTTTGCCGACCACGCCAGCCTGATAACCACGAGCACGAGCTCTTTCCAGACGGTCCCGCTTCTGTCTCTTCATCATCTACGACCCTCTTCGTGGAACAAAAAAAGCGACCAATTCTGCATCGGTCGCTTTCATCTTTACTCCTGCGAGCGCACTCGGTCAAACAAAAACTTCCACCCTAACCGGGCTATGTGACACAAGGCACTGAACTGGATTAAGTTTTAATTACAGGGAACTTACTCCTGATTTTTGAGTCCTTCCAGCTCTTCCCAGCGAGCAAATGCCTGCTCCAGCGCTGCTTCAGCGGCATTGAGCGCATCCAGTTTCGGCTGGGTTTTATCTGCCGGCAGCGAGAAGAACCCGGGCTGATTGATCTCGCTTTGCAGCGCATCCAGCTCGGCTTCCAGCTGCTCAAGACGAGCAGGCAACCCCTCCAGTTCAAGCTGCAGCTTGTAGGAGAGCTTCTTGCTCTTCTTCGGCACTTCTGGCAAGGCGGCAACGACCGGCTCGGGCGCCTTGACCGGTGCACTCTTAGCCTGTTGTTGGGCATTCTGCTGTTCGCGGGTCGCCATCATGTCGGCGTAACCACCCACGTAATCGCTGATGCGGCCATCCCCTTCAAACAGCCAGCAGCCGGTCACTGTGTTGTCGATGAAGCGACGATCGTGACTGACCAGCAGCAGGGTGCCGGGGTAGTCGGAAAGCAGCTCTTCCAGCAGCTCCAGGGTTTCCACATCCAGATCGTTGGTCGGTTCATCGAGGATCAGCAGGTTGCTGGGCTTGAGGAACAGCTTGGCCAGCAGCAACCGGTTCTTCTCGCCACCGGAGAGCGCCTTGACCGGCGTACGGGCCCGCTTGGGCTCGAACAGGAAGTCCTGCAGGTAACCAAGAATGTGACGGGAGCGGCCACGCACCATCACCTCCTGCTTACCTTCCCCCACGTTGTCCACCACGGTCTGCTCGGGATCGAGCTGCTCGCGGTACTGATCGAAGTAGGCCACCTCCAGATTGGTGCCCCCCTTGACGGTGCCACGGGTCGGCTCAAGCTGACCCAACAACAGCTTGATCAGGGTCGATTTGCCGCAGCCATTGGGGCCGACCAGCGCAATCTTGTCGCCGCGCAGCACTTGCAGATCGAGCTCCTTGAACAGGGTGCGATCGCCAAAATCCAGCCCCAGCCCTTCGGTCTCGAACACCAGCTTGCCGGAGCGATTGACCTCGTCCAGTTGCAGCTTGGCCTTGCCCTGCAACTCGCGACGCTGGGAGCGCTCCATCCGCATCGCCTCAAGTGCGCGCACCCGGCCTTCGTTACGGGTACGGCGAGCCTTGATGCCCTGACGCACCCACACCTCTTCCTGGGCCAGTTTGCGGTCGAACTCGGCATTTTTCAGCTCTTCGACCCGCAGCCACTCCTCTTTCCCCTGCAGGTACTCGTCGTAGTTGCCCGGCCAGGAGGTGATGGCGCCGCGATCGAGATCGATGATCCGGGTGGCCAGCTTGTGGATGAACTCCCGATCGTGAGAGATAAAGACGATGGCGCCGCGAAAATCCTTGAGGAAATCTTCCAGCCAGTTGATGGCTTCAATATCCAGGTGGTTGGTCGGCTCATCGAGCAGCAACAAGTCGGGATCGCAAGCCAGCGCACGGGCCAGCGCCACTTTGCGCAGCCAGCCACCGGAGAGGCTATCGAGGGTCACGTCAGGATCCAGCCCCAGCAGGGTCAACACCTGACTGATACGGGTCTCGAACTGCCAGCCGTTCTGATAGTCGAGCTGCTCTTGCAACTCGCTCATCTTGCGAATGTTGGCGTCTGACGGATCATGCGCCAGTTCCATGGAGATGTGGTGGTACTGCTTGAGCAGTTCCCCCACCCCCGCCAGCCCTTCGGCGGCATAGTCAAACACCGTCAGCTCGCTGGAAGCAGGCGGATCCTGCTCAAGGCGGGTCACTTTCAAATCTTGTTGCAGCACCAGACGCCCGTCGTCCAGCGGCAATTCGCTGGCAATGACCTTCATCAGGGTGGACTTGCCCGCCCCGTTGCGGCCAACCAGACAGAGGCGCTCGCCCCGCTCGATGGTCAATTCGGCATTGTCGAGCAGCGGGAAATCACTGAACGACAGACATGCGCCGTGCAATGTTAAAAGAGCCATGTGTGTTCCTTATTTCATATGAAAAAAACGGGCAGCAGACTGGGTCTGCCCCCGTTTTATCGTCAAATCACTCTCACCCCTGACGGGCGGCCCAGCTTTTGAGCTCGGCCAGTGTGAAGGGCCAACCGAGCTCGCGGCCTGCTTCGTCACACAGCACCGGAATGCGCACCCGATAGGCGGCAAGCCACTGCTCATCATCCATGATGTCGCACTGGCGGGTGGTAGCGGCAAGGCCTGCCTCCTCCACCAGCGCCCAGGCCTGCTCGCACAGGTGGCAACCGTCGGTATGAAACAGGGTCAGCATCACGCCTCGCCTTGCTCCGGCGCATGGGTGATGATCCAGCAGTTGTGGATGTGCTGGTTGCGCTCGAAATCCTTCGGTCGCGTCTTCTGGGTGATGTTCTGGGCCTTGAGACCAGTGGCCTCTAGACCGGCCAGATCCATCTTGAAGTGACGCTTGTTGTTGGAGAAGACCAGAGTGCCGTCCGCCGCCAGCAGGCGCTTCAGGTGCTGCATCAGCAGCAGGTGATCGCGCTGTACGTCGAAGCTCTCGTCCATCCGCTTGGAGTTGGAGAAGGTGGGCGGATCGATGAAGATGAGGTCGTACTGCTCATCGGCTTCAGACAACCACTTCAGGCAATCTGCCTGCACAAACTTGTGCTGACGGCCCACCAGCGAGTTGAGACGCATGTTGTCCTGCGCCCAGTTCAGGTAGGTGTGGGACATGTCCACCGTGGTGGTCTCGCTGGCACCGCCAAGACCCGCGTGCACGGTGGCACTGCCGGTGTAGGCAAACAGGTTCAGGAAGCGCTTGCCCTTGGCCATCTGGCCCAGCATACGGCGAGTCTGACGGTGGTCGAGGAACAGGCCGGTATCCAGATAGTCATAGAGGTTGACCCACAGACGGGCGCCGTACTCCTGCACTTCCATCCGGTGCTGCTCTTCGGAGAGCTTCTGATATTGCTGTTTGCCCTCCTGACGCTCACGCACCTTCAGGATCACCTTCTCGCCATCCATGCCGGTCACCTTGATGGCGGCCTGAACCATGTCAAGCAGACGCTGACGGGTCTTCTGGGCGGGGATGTCCTTGGGCGCGGCATACTCCTGCACCACCAGATAGTCCTGATAGCGGTCGATGGCGGCGTTGTATTCCGGCAAGTCGGCATCGTAGATGCGATAGCAATCGATGCCCTCTTTGTTGGCCCATTTCTCGAGGGTTTTCAGATTCTTGCGCAGACGGTTTGCAAAGTCCTGTGCCACCTCTTTTTGGGAAGCCACGGAGTCCAGTGCGATCTGGTAGTTACGCAGCTGACACTCGAGGGCGCCGTTGAACAGGCGATATTGCTTGTCGGCGCGCAGGCGCAGACAGCTGAGCAGCTCGGGCGATGCGGAAAGAATGGAGACTTTCCAACCCTGGAAGCTGCGACGCAGGGCATCGCCGAGGGCCTGATGCACTTCCAGCAGCGCCGGAAATTCGCCAAGACGCTCGCCATAAGGCGGGTTGGAGATCAGCATACCGACCTGGCGGGCCTCCCCTTGACCTTCTTCCGCTTCAACAGGGGCAGGCATCGGCAGCGGGTTTTCCAGCTTGGTGACATCGGCCTGCTTGAAGGTGATGAGATGGGCCACACCGGCCGCTTTGGCATTGTCGCGAGCTTTGAGCAGCACGCGCTGGTCGGCATCACAGCCAAACAGCTTCACTTCGCAACGTTGCATGCCGCGTTTGGCGCGCACTTGCGCTTCCATCATCAAGCTCTGCCACAGCTCACTATCGTGCTGCAGCCAGCGATCGAAACCGAAGCGCTCGCGGCGCAGCGCCGGCGCCATGTCGGCGGCGATAAAGGCCGCTTCAATCAGCAAGGTACCGGAACCGCACATGGGGTCCATCATGGGCTCACCGGCCCAGCCACTACGGGCGATCATGGCGCAGGCCAGGTTCTCTTTAAGCGGTGCCTCACCGGTGCCCTGACGATAGAAACGCTGGTGCAGCGCCGGGCCTGACAAGTCCAGCGTGATATTGGCCTTGCCCTTGCCCAGGTGCGCCATGATGCGAATATCCGGCGACTTTTTGTCCACGTCCGGACGCACGTGACCGCGCTTGGTGAAGCGGTCGACGATGGCATCCTTGATCTTCAGCGCGCCATATTGGGTATTGCGAATGGCAGGGTTGGTACCGGTAAAGTCCACCGCGATGGTGGCGGTTCCGGAGAAATGCTCTTCCCAGGGGATGGTGTGGGCGCCCAGATAGAGATCCAGATCGTCGTTCATCTGGAATTCGGAGAGCACCAGCACTATACGGGAGGCAAAACGGCTCCACAGGCACGCCTTGTAGCCAATCGCCAGTTCGCCTTTGAAGTGGACGCCAGCCACGGTCTCACGGACCTGCTCTGCGCCCAAGGTGGTCAGCTCGTCGGCCAACAGGTTTTCCAGCCCCTTGGGGCAGGTTGCAAAAAATTCTTTCATCACGCTCACGGGGAACCCATAAAAATAGTGCCGCATTATACCTCATCAGGCGGGCTGGAGCATGCAAAAGTCGGCGCAAACGGCAGGATGGAAACAGATTGATAGGTGGCGAAAAGGTAAAAGGCCCCATGACTACCCGATGGCGAGATCATGGGGCCAGACATCATTTAGCGGATCACTTCATACGGGCCTTGAAACGGGGATTGCTTTTGCAAATCACGAACAATTTTCCCCGACGACGCACCAACTGACAATCGGGATGGCGCGCCCGTGCGGATTTGAGTGAACAGACGACCTGCATTCAGGACTCCTTCTTGCTTGAAAATGCGCCAAAGCGCTTGTTGAAACGGGCCACACTCCCCTCACTCGATACCTGCTTCTGCTTGCCGGTATAGAACGAGTGCGACTGGCTGGAAACATCGAGCGACACATAGGGATACTCCTTCCCGTCTTGCCACGTATAGCAGCGATCGCTCTTGATGGTTGAACCGACCAGGAAAAAGGCATCTGCCGCCGTGTCATGGAACAGCACCAAACGATAATCCGGGTGAATATGAGGTTTCATGGCAACTCCATTTTGTTATGTTATAACAAAATGTAAGTGAGAATAGCTCTCGTTTCAAGCATAAAATATCGTATGAAGCAAATCGCTTCAGTGAGTGATGTGTTGATACTGAGGTGGAGACACTACGCAAGCAGAACGAAACAAGAATGAGACGCCATGCTTGCAGCACGGAAGACCAAGATACTGCGTGGGTCAGAACACAAGGTGCAAGTGGATGTAATAAGCCTCAAGAGAGGCTGAATCATAACCATGAAGATCAATGAGAATGGGCAAGATGTTCGCGGATCAATGAAGTATCAGAAACGAGGCACTATGGAGGTGACAACAGTAAAAATCAGACAGCGGTGTAATCACAGAGATAAAACGATTGGTGAAAATATATCAACTGACCTGACGATATTGCTCGGTCACGGTAATACGCGGTTTCATCCGGTTATTCATCACCTTGATCACCCCGAAACGCGGCAGAGTTTTACTGGTGGTCAATACCAGATCGGCTGTGAGATTCAAACAGACGCTAGCCTGATCCCCTGCCTCAATGACCATAAATTCGCCGTTGCCATGAGGTGTATTCATCAAGACCAGATCACCGTTTTGCGGGATCACTTGCGGATGCTGTTCACTAAAAAACCAGCTTTGCGGCATCAGGGGTTTATAAAAGCGACTGACCGCGATGGCATTAAGCACCAGTTGCACCTGATGGGGAATACTCCACTCAAGTTCGGCTGCTTTATCCATCAACTGATAATAGAGGGCGGCATCATCGACACAAAAAGGTTGGGTCGTAAACGAGCTGGGCACCAATTGCCGCCCTTTATACTCGGTCGCAAATAACATGTTATCAGACAGGTCCAACATCAGACGGTCACTCTGGGCATCATAGTGCCATTGCCAGCTATCGGTCGGTTGGATAAACATGTTGGAGCCCTTACTTGATAATTACCAGTTGACTTTATTCCATATGCAGGAAATCAGCAACGTCAAATAAAGGGCTCCACCATCTATTTCTTAAATATTGGTCACAATCTCTTTGACCAGCCCCGGCCCTTTATAAATAAAGCCGCTATAAATTTGTACCAGACTGGCACCGGCGGCCAATTTTTCACGGGCGGCCATGGCACTATCAATACCACCCACCCCGATAATTGGCAGAGCACCATTGAGCGCCTTGGCCAGATGGCGGATCACCTCGGTACTCTTGTGTTGCAGCGGACGACCGCTCAAGCCACCCGCTTCACCGGCATGAGGCATGTCATAAATCATCTCGCGCTCGAGGGTGGTATTGGTGGCGATAACCCCATCAATGCCATTACGCACCAGCGAAGCGGCCACCTGATCTATTTCTTCAAGGCTTAAATCCGGGGCAATTTTAACCGCCAGCGGCACATACTTTTTATATTGGGCGGCCAACTCTTGCTGGCGCACCTTGAGAGCTGCCAGCAATTCATCCAGCGCCTCGCCATATTGCAGTGAACGCAAACCCGGGGTGTTGGGGGAAGAGATATTGACGGCAATATAACCGGCATGATCATAAACCTTGTCCATGCAGATCAGGTAATCATCCTTGCCCTGTTCGATGGGAGTGTCTTTGTTTTTGCCGATATTAATGCCGATGACCCCCTGATATTTGGCCTCTTTTACCTTGGCCACCAGATGATCCACCCCCTTGTTGTTGAATCCCATCCGGTTGATGATCCCCTCTGCCGGAATAACCCGGAACAGGCGGGGCTTGTCATTGCCGCTTTGGGGTCTGGGGGTGACGGTACCGACCTCGATAAAGCCAAATCCCATGGCGCCCAGCGCGTCAATGCACTCACCATCTTTATCCAGACCGGCCGCCAATCCCACCGGATTGGCAAAAGAAAGCCCCATGACAGTGACGGGGCGTTTCGGCAAATTCTGGCGGAAGAAACAATCGAGTGGCGTACCGAAAAGGCGGGGCAAATATTTCATGGAGAGATCGTGAGCCTGTTCCGGATTGAGTTTGAACAGGAAATGCCTGGCGATGGGGTACAACATCTTTGCTCCTTAAAGAAAGCCCCGGCAACTGGCCGGGGCTTTGGGTGTAATGTCGGTGTCATGCCTTAATCTGGCAATTAAAGTGCCCGACAATTCAACTGGAGCAGGTTCAACTCTCGCAAGGCCACCGAGAACTTGGCGAACTCGTGAGTACTGGTGGTCTTGAAGTCGGCCAACATGTGGGTCCAACGGGACAAGAGTTGCTCATGCTCCGAAATCCAGTCGGCCAGTATGGTAGCGCATTCTCCCTGATCTTTGCACCCTTCCAGTACCACAGAAGTGAGACTGCGTTGCTGCCAGTCAAGATCTTCGCGGAAGGAGGCTCGCGCCATCGCCTGCCAGTGGTTGCCGACCGGCTGATGGTTGATCTGGTCGAGGAACCAGTGCAGATCCAGTTTGGCACCGAGGCGATAGTAAACATTGGCGGCACGCAGGATATCGGTCTTGTGCTCCGCGGCAATCTGCGCCAGATCCAGGCTGGAGAAGAGGCTGCTCATATGGGCGACCTGACGGGCAATGGCCTCCGGCACCTGTTTCTCCATCCACTTGGCGACAGCCTGACGATGCTCGGCCACTTCGCTCTCATCCATCACCTCGTAGAGGTGCTTCCCTAAGGTCTCGAACGCCGGACGGAAGAAGGCGATGTTCTCGCTGATGCTCCAGCTGCGATTGCGGGCGCGCAGGAACCAGCGGGTGGCACGACGCACGATGCGGCGGCTGTAGAACATCAGCTCGAGCTGAGTCTGGGCATCCACCAGGTTGTCGCACCCTTCGATATCGCGCCACAGCTGGTTCATGCCAAACACTTCGCGGGCCATGGCGAAGCAGCAGGCCACTTCGGCGACCGAGGCACCGGTCTCGTCCTTCATCCGACTGGCGAAGTTGAGCCCCATGTCGTTGACCAACATGTTGGCCACCCGGGTAGCGATGATCTCGCCGCGTAGCGGGTGATCGGCCAGCTGGGTACCAAACTGCTGCTGCACCTTGGCCGGGAAGCTGGTGACCAGCATGTTGGCTAGGAAGGGCTCGTCGGTCACTTCCGGGCAGTTGAGCTGCTCTTTCAGCACCATCTTGCCGTAGGCCACCAGCACCGCCAGTTCGGGGCGGGTCAGCCCCTGCCCTGCCGCCATCCGTTCAGAGAGCTCCTCATCGGATGGCAGGAACTCCAGCGCACGGTCGAGCTTGCCCTCCCGCTCCAGCCCCTGAATAAAGCGCTGCTGCTCTTTCAGTTGTTCAGAGCCGCGGAAGCTGGTGACCGAGATAGACTGGGACTGGCGATAAGCGTTGGTGATCACGATCTGCGCCACGTCGTCGGTCATCTCATACAGCATCTGGTTACGCTGCTTGAGGGTCAGATCTCCTGCCGCCACCAATTGGTTCAGCAGGATCTTGATGTTCACCTCGTTGTCGGAGCAATCCACCCCGCCCACGTTGTCGGTAAAATCGGTATTGATGCGACCGCCCTGACTGGCGTACTCCACCCGACCGAGCTGGGTAAAGCCGAGGTTACCGCCCTCACCCACGATGCGGGCCCGCAAATCGCGACCATTGACCCGCAATGCGTCATTGCTGCGATCGCCCACTTCCCCATCGCTCTCGCGAGCGCTCTTCACATAGGTGCCGATGCCGCCGTTCCACAGCAGGTCGACATTGAGGCAAAGCAGCGCCTTGATCAGCTCGTTCGGCGCCATGCTGGCCTTGTCAGTGACGAGTAGTGTCTGCATCTCGGGGCTCAGCTTGATGGACTTGGCCGAGCGCAGGAAGATGCCGCCCCCTTGTGATATCAGCTCGCGGTTGTAGTCATCCCAGCTGGAGCCCGGCAGATCGAACAGGCGCTGGCGTTCGATAAAACTCTTGGCCGCATCCGGAGCGGGGTCAACGAAAATGTGCATGTGGTTGAACGCGCCCACCAGCCGGGTGTGCTCGGAGAGCAGCATGCCGTTGCCGAACACGTCCCCCGCCATGTCGCCGATCCCGACGCAGGTAAAATCGGTGGTCTGGCAGTTGACGCCAATTTCACGAAAATGCCGCTTGACCGACTCCCAGGCACCGCGGGCGGTGATGCCCATCTTCTTGTGGTCGTAACCGACCGAGCCGCCGGAGGCGAATGCATCACCGAGCCAGTGACCGTATTCGAGGCTGATCTCGTTGGCGATGTCGGAGAAGGTGGCTGTGCCCTTGTCGGCTGCGACCACCAGGTAGTAGTCATCCTCATCGTGACGCACCACGGATTTGGGCGGGATCACCTCGCCGCCGATGATGTTGTCGGTCACATCGAGCAGGCCACGAATAAACAGGCGATAACAGGCCTTACCCTCCTCCTGGATGACGGCACGGGGCGCCCCCACCGGCATCTGTTTGCAGTAGAAACCGCCCTTGGCCCCCACTGGCACAATGACGGTGTTCTTGACCTGCTGGGCTTTCACCAAGCCCAATACCTCGGTGCGGAAGTCCTCTTTTCGATCGGACCAGCGCAGGCCGCCACGGGCAACCTTGCCCCAGCGCAGATGCACCCCTTCCACCCGTGGCGAATAGACGAAGATCTCGAATTTCGGCAGCGGCAGCGGCATGTCGGTGATGCTGGAGGGAGCCAGTTTGAAGGAGATGTAGGGCTTGATGTTGCCCGCCTTGTCCAGCTGGTAGTAGTTGGTGCGCAGGGTGGCGTCGATCATCTCCACATAGCGGCGGATGATGCGATCGTCATCCAGGTTGGCCACCTGATCCAGCTTGGCGGCAAGCTCCTCGTGCAGCTTGGCTTCTGCTTTGGCATCCTGCTTGCCAGCCGGGTCGAGGCGCTGTTCGAACAGGGTAAAAAGCAGTTGGGCGATATCGGGATAACGGGTCAGAGTCTCTTCGATATAGGACTGGCTGAAGGAGACGCCGGTCTGGCGCATGTATTTGGCATAGGCGCGCAGCACCGACACCTGACGGCCGGTAAGTCCCGCCCCCAATACCAGCCGGTTGAAGCCGTCATCTTCCAGCTGCTTGTTCCAGATGGCGGCAAACGCCTGCTGGAAGCGCTGCTGGCTCTGGGCCAGATCAAAGGGCTGCTCGCCATGCAGCAGCATGGAGAAGTCGAGGATCCAGAACAGATCGCCCCCCGGAGTGCGTACCTGATACGGGGTCTCACCGATCACCCGCAGTCCCATGTTTTCCAGCATCGGCAGTACATCGGAGAGGTGAATGGGCTCGGTGCGATGGAACAACTTGAGCCGTACCCGACGATCGTTCTCCTCCTCCTGCGCGCGGTAGAACAGCATGCCGAGTGGCTCGGCTTCGCTCAGGTTATCGAGCGCCATGATGTCGGCCACGGCAGAGCCCGGCAGCACATCTTCCTTGTAAGCGCGAGGGAAGGCAGTGCTGAAACGGCGGCGCAACTCATTGCCACGGGCCTCGCCATAGTGGGAAAGCAGCACGGAGTCGAGTCTGTCGTCCCAGCTGCGGGCCGCTTCAATCAGGTTGTTCTGTACTTCGTTCACATCCACATCCACGTTGTTGTTGTTGACCCGCACTATGTAGTGGGTCCGCGCCAGCACGCCTTCGGTGAAGTAGACGTTGAACTCCACCTCTTCATTGCTGCCAAAATATTTCTGCAAAATTTGCTGGGTCTTGATCCGCAGCGCCGTGTTGTAGCGCTCCTTGGTGACATAGACCATGCAAGAGAAGAAACGACCATAGACATCCCGGCGCACGAATAGCCGAAGCATGTCCCGCTCCTGCATCTCCAGCACCCCAAGACCGGTGGCCAGCAGCTCCTCTTCACGGGCCTGGATCAGCTCGTCACGGGGATAGGTTTCCAATACGTTGAGCAGCGCCTTGTAGGCGTGGGAGCCCTTCTCGTGACCGGAGGCGGCCATGATGCGTTCGAGACGATGGCTGATGAGCGGGATCTGGGTCGCGCTGGTGTTGTAGATGGAAGAGGCGTAGAGACCTATGAAGCGATCTTCCCCGATCACCTTGCCATGCTCGTCAAAGCGCTTGATGCCGATGTAATCCACATAAGCCGGACGGTGCACCCGGGACTTGCTGTTGGATTTGGTGAGGATCAGCAGGTCAGAACTCAGGGCGGCGTGACGGGCACTGGCCGGCATGTTGCCAAGGCGCTGGCCCACCTCCTTGATGGAGTTCTTCATCAGCCCAAGGCTGGAGCTCGCCTGCGGCAGGATCTCGTGATCCCCCTCCACCGCCTTGACGTCGTAACGACGATACCCCATCAGGGTAAAGTTGTGGGCAGCTACCCATTTGAGGAAAGCAACGCAGGAGGCCACCTCCTCCTTGCTGACCGGGTGCTTGCGCTTGGGAAGTTCGTCGATGATCTCATTGAGCTTGGCCAGCATCGGCTGCCAGTCGCCGACTGCCAGCGCCACTTCACCGGCCACCGAGTTGAGCTCGGCAGCCAGCGCGGACATCTGCTCCTCGCTGGTGAGGTGATCGATCTCGATAAGGAATGCCGTTTCAACCGAGGTCTGCCCGTCGGTGTTGTCGAGATCCAGAATGGCGCTGATCTTGCCTTCTTCGCCGCGGATCAGGTGCAGCGGCTGGTGCAGCATCATGTGGGCGGTGATATTGAGACGCTTGAGCGCCATCCGGATAGAGTCCACCAGGAAGGGGGAATCCTGCAGGATCACCTCGACGATAGTGTGGGGGGACTGCCAGCCATGGCGGGTCAGCTCGGGGTTGTAGACCCGGATATAGGGTTCGGTGCCGCTACGCTGATTGAGGGCATTCCAGAGGCTAAGCGCCGCGCCGTAGAGATCGCTGTCGTTGCGATCATGCATGTCGGAGCTCGCCATGTTGCCGTAAAACTTGGCCACGAAGCATTCGACCAGAGAAGCACTCTTCTTGGGCAGTTTTTGATGGATCAGGCCGAGAACGTTTTCGAGCAGAACTGAGGTAGGGGCGTCTTTCAATGCCATTTTTATATTCCTTATCGGACGACATTAACCACCGACGCAGAGGCAACCACCCTGGTTACCCGCTGGTGCAGAGTTGTTGCGAAGTGTAATGGCTTGGATAAGGGAAGGCGAGGAAAGGTGCTAACGAGATGTTAAAAACAAGGTGCAGATCACGGCTTAAACTGTGAGAAATTTTGCAAATAACCAAAAATACAGAAATTCCCACTACCTTTGTGCCAGTTTACCGGATAGATAGTGACACAAAGCAGATAAACAGTCGGTAATCTGTTCGATTTTTGTTAATTTATGCGTTCGAGGCTGATAAAGCGGTAATCGTCCTGGGTTTTCAGCCGAAAATAGCCATGCACACCATTGATGGCGACAAAGGGGCGTATTTTTTCTATGCCAAGTTCCAGGGTCAACCCCTGTTCGCTGCGCACCACCAGCCGTCTGGCATGGCCCTGATACATCAGCATCACCTCATCGCTATTCAATGAGAGCCGAAAAGTAAATTGCTTCACGCTTGCTCCTGATCACACGGCACATCAATGTGGGGCAGGAGCGTTAACGCCCCTGCCCCGTCGGCACTTACTGCTGCAGCGCCTTGCTTACCTTCTCGAACAGATCCCGTGCCAGCCCCTCAAGGTTGGCAAGACGGGTCAGCTCGGCGCGGATCAGGGCCTTGCGCGCCTCATCCAGTCGCTTGAACTGGATAAGCGGGGTGATGAGGCGGGAGGCCACCTGCGGATTGACCTCGTTGAGCTCGATCAGCAGATCGGTCAGGAAGCGGTAACCGCTGCCATCCACCGCATGGAACTGAACCTGATTGCTCATGGCGAAGCTGCCGATCAGCGCCCGCAGCCGGTTCGGATTGCGAATGCTGAAGGTCGGGTGAGCCATCGCCTGCTGCACCTCGCTCAGCACATCTTCCGCCGGCTTGCTACCCACCAGACGCAGCCAGTTATCCAGCACCAGACCATCCCGGGCCCACTTGCCTTCGAAATCGGCCAGCAGCTCGGAGCGGCACGGCAACAGATAGCTGTTTGCTACCTGCAACGCCGCCAGAGTGTCGGTCATGTTGTCGGCGGCGGCATATTGCTGGCGCACCAGCAGGTCGGCACTGCCGGCATCGAGAGCCGCCAGATAACCGAGCACTACCCCTTTGAGGGCTCGCTTGGCCATATCGGCATGCACCACCTGATAACCGTTCAGACGCAGACTCTGATAGGTCGCCGCCAAGCGCGCGCCAAAGGCCTCGGCAAGACGGGTGTGGATCGCGTCGCGCACCTGATGGATGGCATCGATATCGGCCACCTCGAACAGCTCGGCCAGGGTCGCTTCACCGGGCAGCGCCAGGATCTCCGCCTTGAGGGCTAAGTCCAGTTCGCTATCGTCCAGAATGGCGACGAAGGCTGCCAACAGGGTTTGGGAGAGCTCAACCCCCTGCCCGTGCTGGACCCGCGCCACCCCGTCGATGACCGCTTTGTTGATCAGCATCTGGGCCGCATCCCAGCGGGCAAACTCGTTGCGGGCAAAGCGCATCAGGAAGGCGAGCGCTTCGTCGGTGTAGTCATAGTGCAGCTTGACCGGCGCGGAGAAGTCCCGCAGCAGAGAAGGAACCGGTTTGACGGGTACTTGATCGAATTCGAAGGTCTGCTCCGCTTCCAGCACATCGAGCACGTTACCGATGGCATTGCCCTGATACTGCAGAGGAATGACGGCACCCTGCTCGTCATATAGCTCGATATCGAGGGGGATATGCAGCGGCAGCTTCTGCGGTTGATCCTGAGTCGGCGGGGTGTGCTGGCTGACATGGAGGCGATAGATACCGCTGGCGGCATCATACTCGTCGGTCACGGTCAGCTCGGGGGTGCCGGACTGGCTGTACCAGCGACGGAAACGACCGAGATCCACACCGGACGCATCCTCCATCGCCTGCACGAAATCATCGCAGGTGGCGGCCGAGCCGTCGTGACGCTCGAAGTAGAGACGCATACCGGCCTGGAAGGCCTCTTCACCTAGCAGGGTGTGCATCATGCGGATCACTTCCGACCCCTTCTCATAGACGGTCAGGGTGTAGAAGTTGTTCATCTCGATCACCACATCCGGGCGGATCGGGTGCGCCATGGGGCCGGCATCTTCGGCAAACTGCGGGCCGCGGACGGTACGCACGTTGTTGATGCGGTTGACGCCACGGGAGCCTAGGTCGGAGGAGAACTCCTGATCCCGGAATACCGTCAGCCCCTCTTTCAGGCTGAGCTGGAACCAGTCGCGGCAGGTGACGCGGTTGCCGGTCCAGTTGTGGAAATATTCGTGACCGATCACCCGTTCGATACCGTGGTAGTCGCTGTCAGTAGCGGTGGCAGGATTGGCCAGCACGAATTTGGAGTTGAAGATGTTTAGCCCCTTGTTCTCCATGGCGCCCATGTTGAAGAAGTCCACCGCGACGATCATGTAGATGTCGAGATCGTACTCGAGGCCGAAACGCTGCTCGTCCCAGCGCATGGAGTTGATGAGGCTCTCCATGGCAAAACCGGCGCGATCGAGGTTGCCCTTGTCGACGAAGATCTCGAGGGCCACTTTGCGGCCGCTCTTGGTGGTGTAGTGGCTGCGCTCCACATCGAAATCACCGGCCACCAGTGCAAACAGGTAGCTCGGTTTGGGGAAAGGATCCTGCCACTGCACGAAGTGACGGCTGCCATCCAGATCACCGCTGTCGACCTTGTTGCCATTGGATAGCAGGAAGGGATATTTGGCTTTGTCGGCGGTAATGCGGGTGCTGTAGCGCGCCAGAATGTCGGGGCGATCCAGATAATAGGTAATGCGACGAAAGCCCTCAGCTTCACACTGGGTGCAGTAGGCATCGCCAGACTTGTAAAGCCCTTCGAGTGCGGTGTTGGCGGCCGGATCCAGCAGGGTGACAATGGTCAGCACACATTCGGCCGGCAGGTTGAACAGGGTCAGACTGCTCTCGCCTTGCTCGTAGTGGTCACAGGGAATGCCATCGATGGCAATGCTCTTGAGGGTCAGCTGCTCGCCATCAAGGACCAGCGGCGCATTGTGCTCGCCGTTGCGGCGAATGCGGGTGATGGCAGTGACCTGGGTCAGTGGTTCCTGCAATTGGAAATCGAGGTCGATAGTGTCGATCCAGTAGAGCGGCGCCTGATAATCCTGGCGATATTTGGCCGTCATGGCCTGGGAGTGATCGGTCATTATTGTCTGCTTCCACGCTTGTTAAAGGCGAGAAAGAGGCTGTCACAACCAACTGGCGGGGTCAAACGATTTGCATGACGTCAGATGTGCCAGATAAAAAGAAAGGGCGACCGCAGTCGCCCTTGTGCATGATGGGTTGCCTGTCAGCTGCGTTTGCTGTCCATAGCCAGATCCGCCGTGATATTGGCCGCTTCGATGAGATACTCATCGGGCGCTTCAAAATCAGCGGGCAGTTCGTCCAGGCTCTTGACTGCCGGCTTGCCAAGACGTGCCAAGCGCTCATTGGTACGTTTAAGCGCTTTCTCATCCTGTTTCGCCTGCTCTGCAACACGCTCCGCCTCGTTGAGGGAGACCGACTTCTTGTCTTTCTCCTCCTTGTAGTCAGCGATGTCCTGCATCACATAGGCAAACTCGGGATCCTTGGCGATCCGAGCATCGTGGGCAGCCTGCAACTTGGGCAGCAGACTGGTGAAATTGCCGAGTTTCTCGTAGTTGGCTGAGGCTATCTTGTCCCAAGGCAACGCATTAAACTCGCGGCTTTCGCCCGTCTCTTCCGGCGCAACCGGTGTCGGGAAGCTGATATCCGGCGCAACGCCCTTGTTCTGGGTACTGCCACCATTGATCCGGTAGAACTTGGCGATGGTGTACTGCACGTGACCCAGCGGCTGCTCGTAGAAGTCATAGACCTTGGCGAGGCTGCGATGTTGTTGCACCGTCCCCTTGCCGAACGAGTTTTCCCCCAGGATCAGGGCGCGACCATAATCCTGCATGGCGGCGGCGAAGATCTCGGAGGCAGATGCACTGTATCTGTCGATCAGCACCGACATGGGACCGCCGTAATAGACGTTGCCATCATCGTCACCGTTGACCGTGATACGACCCATATGATCCCGGATCTGAACCACAGGACCGCTGCCAAAGAAGAGACCGCTCAGGGCAGAGGCTTCGGTCAGGGCTCCGCCGCCGTTTCCGCGCAGATCGATGATAAGACCATCGATCTTCTGCTTGTTGAGGCTGGAGAGCTCCTTGATCACATCATCGTGCAGATTGACGTAGAAACTCGGGATCTCGATGACACCGATCTTCTTGCCTTCGGCGGTGATCACCTTGGACTTGGCTGCCCGGTCTTCAAGGCGCACCTTGTCACGGGTCAGCTCGATCTGTTCGGTCTTGGCGGTAGCGCCCTTGCCGCGCTGAATTTCAAGCTTGACCTTGCTCCCCTTGGGTCCCTTGATGAGCTCGACAACGTCATCGAGACGCCAGCCGATCACATCAATAATCTTGCCATCTTCCTGTCCCACCCCGGTGATCTTGTCATCAGGCTTGAGGTGGTTGGATTTGGCAGCAGGACCACCGGGTACCAGGGAGCGGATGACTGTAAAGTCATCTTCCGCCTGCAACACGGCCCCGATCCCTTCCAACGAGAGGTTCATCTCGGTGTTGAAACGATCGGCACTGCGTGGTGAGAGGTAACTGGTGTGCGGTTCGATGGCGCGAGCGAAAGAGTTCATGAAGAGCTGGAAGACATCTTCGCTCTCGGTCTGGGACATCCGCTTGATGGCGTTGTTGTAACGCTTGCCAAGCAGCTCCTTGATCTCGGGCCACTCCTTGCCACTGAGCTTGAGGCTCAGGGCATCGAACTTGACCCGCTGACGCCACAGCTCGTTAAGCTCTGCTTCATCTTTGGGCCAAGCCGCCCCTTCCCGATCAAACACATAGTTGTCGGTCTGGGTAAAATCGAAAGGAGTATCAAGCAGTTTGAGGGCGTATTCGAACCGCTCATAACGCCGCTGCTGACTCAGGTTGAACATCTCGTAGGCGGGAGCCAGACGGCCTCTTTCGAGGTCGGTGTCAAAACCGTTACGGTACTTTTCAAAACGGCTGATATCAGAGGCCAAAAACAGGTTGCGGCTGTAGTCCAGATTCTCCAGATATTTATCGAAAATCACGGAGGAAAAGGCATCGTCCAGCTTGAACTGTTTGTAGTGCGAGCGGGTAAACAGATTGGTAATTCGCTTGCTGGCCGTAGCATGTTGGCTCTCTTGAGCCAACACAGGCAAATCACTCTCCTTGAGCACCGGCTCGATGGCCTGTGCAAGCCCGGCAAGCGCCAGGCTACAGGCAACGAGGGAAAAACGAATTACGCCATGCTTCAACATTTGTCTCCTTAGAGAACCAAGTGCTCTGATTTGACCCGCACCATCATGCCGGTCTGCAGTTGGACCTGTACATCGTCCTTGGTTACTTCCTTGATGGTTGCCGGAACCGGGAATTTACCCATAACGACGCGCACATCCTGGCCCACTTTCAGCGTAGCGGCATCCACTTTAACCAGCGGAGCGTCAGCGACCGGTGCCTTGGCGGCAGCTTTCGGCTTGGCAGCTACATCAGCTTTCTCGGTTTTGCGCACAGCAGGACGACGGGGCTTCTTGGCCTTCTCATCCTTCTCTTTGGTATTGGTACGACGGCTGGCGAATACGCGCTCTTTGCTCTCTTTCAGAGCTTGCTTGGCGTGCTCGATGTGCTCTTCGGTCAGCAGCTCACCCGGGTTGCCATCCAGATCAACGCGAGCCTGGCCAGCTTTGAGACCGTGCAGATAGCGCCAGCTGGAGGTGTATTGACGCAGTGCGGAACGCAGCATGGTCTTGGAGACTCTGGCATCGTCAGCAAGACGCTCGGCCAAATCCTGGAAGATGCCAATCTTGAGCGGCTTGGCCTCTCCTTCAGCAACGAAGCAGGCCGGGAATTTCTCGACCAGGTAGGCAACGATCTCTTTACTGTTCTTCAGCTTCTCAGTGTTTTCCATGTATAACCTTGGCTTTCATATAAACGCACGGGCACGTCCCGAGCACAACAAAGGCCCCATTATAGAGAGCTTGGGGCCTTTTGCGAACCATCTAGCAATGACTTAGAGCATGCTTTCCAAAATTTGCACCGTTTCTTCGAGGCCAATCCGGTCTTGCTGGTCGAAACGGTTAAAAATCGGACTGTCGATATCGAGCACCCCGATGATCTCGCCACCACGGCGCACCGGGATCACTATTTCCGAGTTGCTCGCGCCATCACAAGCGATGTGACCGTCGAACTGGTGGACATCGTCAATGAGCTGGGTTCTCCCCTCTGCCACTGCCGAACCACACACACCACGGCCGACCGGGATCCGTACGCAGGCCGGTTTGCCCTGAAATGGCCCCAATACCAGGCTCTCGTCCTGCAAGAGATAAAAACCGACCCAGTTGATCTCCGCCAGCTCCTGATTCAGCAGTGCGGAGAGGTTGGCCAGATTGGCAATAAGATCGGTTTCCCCCTCCAGCAGCGCCTTGGCCTGCTGGTTGAGGGTGCGATAAAACGGTTGTTTTTCAATCATGATTAAATGAACTTCACTCCCTGATGGTTTGGGGAAGGTAACGCCTGGCCGGGAAATTTCAAATATTTTTTCCACTCCCCACCTCTTGCGCCGTTATTCCCGGGTAACGGAAAGCGCCAATTGCTGGCGTTGACCATTACTCCACTCGATATTTAACAACCAGATCATGACGGGTGATGTACAGCTCCCCACCTGGGTCACCCCCTGCCACTGTCCGTCTATTTCTTCAAAGCTCACCGGAATGGTGCCCATAAACATATCTTTGCCTTCGAGTGTCGCTTTCACCGGTTTGATGGCCGGATCGCCGCCGCTAATAGCGATGGCAAAGTCATGTTCGGCGCGCAGCGGTAATTCCTTGATGGCGACCGTCAGCGGCTTGTCACCAATCAGCGCGCTGCAAGGGGTGTGGGAAAGATCACAAATCTGATCTTTTTTCTGGTCAGCAGAGACGCTGTTATCGGCCGAAAACCAGGTGCGATAGGCCATCAGCGCCAATAACAGCGCCAATACCAGTACGAGGTGCAAAACTTTACGTGCGGTAAGTCTCTCTTTCATCAAAAACAGCCCGATTAAGATGCAATTAAAATAGTTTTTTGTGATCTCGAACAAGGTAAAAAAATGCCATATCGAGACCGGACGGAGCCAAATATATCACTGTTTATACTGTTATTTTACCTGTCAGTTCAGTATCATTCCCATGCAGTTTTCATTTAGCCATCTTTTGCTTTTCCTTTCGTTAACAGGTGTTAACAACTGGTCGGCGGTGGCTGATGAAGCCAGTCCGGTTCTCCGGATACAAAACCAAACAACAGCAGCATCGGAAGCGGAATATAACGATGAGCCATACAACTAACCATCCTGAGTACAACTACACCGTTGTTCGCCAGTTTACCGTCATGACGATTGTCTGGGGAATTGTCGGCATGTCGGTTGGCGTACTGATCGCAGCCCAGTTGATCTGGCCTGCCCTCAACTTCGAGACCCCGTGGCTGACTTACAGTCGTCTGCGGCCCCTCCATACCAACGCAGTGATCTTCGCCTTCGGTGTCAGTGCACTGATGGCCACCTCCTTCTACGTGGTGCAGCGCACCTGTCAAACCAGACTGTTTGGTGGCCCGCTGGCAACCTTCGTCTTCTGGGGCTGGCAAGCAATCATCCTCTCTGCCGCCATCTCTCTGCCGCTGGGTTTCACCTCCGCCAAGGAGTATGCCGAGCTGGAGTGGCCGATTGATATCGCCATCACTGTGGTATGGGTCGCCTATGCCATCGTCTTCTTCGGCACCCTGATGAAGCGCACCACCTCCCACATCTATGTGGCGAACTGGTTCTTCGGCGCCTTCATCATCACCGTTGCGGTGCTGCACATTGTCAACAACATGGAAGTGCCGCTCTCCGGCATGAAGTCCTACTCCATGTACTCCGGCGCCATGGACGCCATGGTGCAGTGGTGGTATGGCCACAACGCGGTAGGCTTCCTGCTGACCGCCGGCTTCCTGGGGATGATGTACTACTTCGTGCCCAAGCAGGCCGGTCGTCCGGTTTACTCCTATCGCCTCTCAATCGTGCACTTCTGGGCGCTGATCTCCCTCTACATCTGGGCCGGTCCTCACCACCTGCACTACACCGCACTGCCTGACTGGGCACAGTCGCTGGGCATGGTGATGTCCCTGATCCTGTTTGTCCCCTCCTGGGGCGGCATGATCAACGGCATCATGACCCTCTCCGGTGCTTGGCACAAACTGCGTTATGACCCCATCCTGCGCTTCTTGATCGTCTCTCTCTCTTTCTACGGCATGTCGACCTTCGAAGGCCCGATGATGGCGATCAAAACCGTCAACGCCCTCTCCCACTACACCGACTGGACCGTTGGTCACGTTCACTCCGGTGCGCTGGGCTGGGTTGCCATGGTCTCCATCGGTGCGGTTTACCATCTGATCCCGAACCTGTTCGGCCAGGGCAGGATGTACAGCGTCAAGCTGATCAACGTTCACTTCTGGCTGGCGACCGTGGGCACCGTGCTCTACATCGTTGCCATGTGGATTTCCGGCGTGATGCAGGGCCTGATGTGGCGTGCTGTCAACGAAGACGGCACCCTGACCTACAGCTTCGTTGAAGCGCTGCAGGCATCCTATCCCTTCTATTTCGTGCGCTTCCTGGGTGGCTGCTTCTTCGTCACCGGCATGTTGCTGATGGCTTACAACGCCTATCGCACCATCACTGCGCCCAAAGGTTCTCTGGAACCTGTCGCCCAGCCAGCATGATTGAAGAGGTCAACCCATGAGCAACAATAACCGTCACGAAATATTTGAAAAAAGCGTTCCCATGCTGGTGGTCGGCATCATCTTCGCCATCAGTCTGGGGGGCCTGGTTGAAATCACTCCGCTGTTCTTCCAAAAGCAAACCACCGAGCCGGTGGAGGGCCTCAAGCCCTACACCGCTCTGCAGATGGAAGGACGCGACATCTTCATTCGCGAAGGCTGCACCAACTGCCACAGCCAGATGATCCGTCCGTTCCGTGCCGAAACCGAGCGTTACGGTCACTACTCGGTCGCCGGTGAGAGCGTCTGGGAGCACCCCTTCCTGTGGGGCTCCAAGCGTACCGGTCCGGATCTGGCCCGTGTCGGTGGCCGCTACTCCGACGAGTGGCACAAGGTTCACCTGATCAACCCGCGCGATGTGGTACCGGAATCCAACATGCCCGCCTACCCCTGGCTTGATACCAATGTGCTGACCGGCGAGATGACCGCCAAGAAGCTGGCGCTGTTCCGCGATCACTTCGGTGTGCCCTATACCGACGCCGATATTCAGGGTGCGGCCGAAGCCGTCAAGGGCAAAACCGAGCTGGATGCGCTGGTGGCCTATCTGCAATCACTGGGTCATGCCCTGAAATAAGGAGGCGAAAATGGACTACGGCACATTTCGCGGTCTGTATACCTTGCTGTTGATGGCCATCATGATTGGCATCATCGTCTGGGCCTACAGCAAACGCCGCAAGACCTCTTTCGACGAGGCTGCCAATCTGGTTTTTGCCGATGATGAGCAACCCGGTGCTGATAAAAAGAACGCAGGAGCGAAACAATAATGAGCACTCTGTTTAGCATTTTTGTGACTGTCATCAGTCTGGGAACCATCCTCGGCTGCTTCTTGCTGCTGATGTGGTGCCGCAAGGACAAGATGGGTGTTGAAGAAGGCAAATCGATGGGTCACTCCTTCGATGGCATCGAGGAGATCAACAACCCGCTGCCGAAGTGGTGGACTTACATGTTCCTCTTCTTCATCGTCACCGGTCTGGTCTATCTGGTCGCCTTCCCGGGACTTGGCAACTTCAAAGGCCTGTTGGGCTGGCAAAGTTCCAACCAGGACGTGCGCTCGCTGGCCGAGTCCAAGGCTGCAACCGAATCGGCCAAGGCTGAAGGTCGCGCGGTGGAGTATGACCGCGAGGTCGCCAAGGCTGACGAGATCTACGGCGCCAAGTTCCGTGAACTCACCTACGAAGCGGATGGCAAAACCTATCGTGCCATCACCGAGATCGCCAAGGATCCGGAAGCCCTGAAAGTGGGTCAGCGTCTGTTCCTGCAGAACTGCTCCCAGTGCCACGGCTCCGATGCCCGTGGTGGCCGCGGCTTCCCGAACCTGACCGACAGCGAATGGCAATGGGGCGGCCAGCCTGATCAAATCAAGACCACCATCATGGGCGGTCGTCAGGGGATCATGGCTGCCTGGGGTGAAATCCTCGGCAAAGATGGCGTTCAGGAAGTGGCCTCCTATGTGTTGAGCCTCTCCGGTCGCAAGGTCGACCTGGTGGAAGCGAAGAAAGGTGAAGCACGCTTTGCCATCTGCGCAGCTTGCCACGGGGCCGATGCCAAGGGCGGTATTGCCGTCGGTGCGCCAGATCTGACCAACAACACCTGGCTCTATGGTGGCTCCCGCGAAGTGGTGGTACAAACCATCACCCACGGTCGTCACGGCGTGATGCCAGCCTGGAAAGATATTCTGGGTGAGGACAAGGTTCACCTGCTGGCCTCCTACGTTTACAGCCTGTCTCATCAACAGTCTGCCAAATAAGGTTCGCCCGTAACGTTGTAACATGTGATAAACACGTGATTACACAGCAAAAAGCCTCGACTCCTCGAGGCTTTTTGTTATCTTGTGTTGCGTAAAAACCATCTTCCACGTTAATCATTCGTTTCATGGCAGTAGCAATCATGACCCAACCTCTATCCAAACCGTGGTATCGCCAATTCTGGCCCTGGTTTATCATCGCCCTCCCCACTGCCGCCGTTGTCGGCAGTATCGCCACCGCCATCATCGCCAGCAAGGATGGGGTCAATCTGGTGGCCGAGGACTATTACAAACAAGGGAAAGAGATCAATCAGGACTTGAGCAAGTTTGACCGCTCCGAAGCGCTCAATATCCGCTTTGGGCTGGAAGTTGACGGCAACGAGCTGACCCTCAAACCCATCAGCGGTGACATTCCTGCCGGGCAAGCTCTCTATCTCTCATTGTTCCACCCGACCTTGGCCGGTCAGGACAGCGAACACATGATCACCGCCGATGCGAGCGGCACCTATCGCCTCCATTTCGACAAGCCGCTGGTCGGCAAGTGGCACATTCGGGTCGATGCCTTTGATCATGAGTGGCGATTGCAAGAGACCGTCCAGCTGCCCACCCTGGCCCCTGTCGAACTCGACCCGAAAGGACGCTAAGCCATGACCGGCTGTTCTCACTGTGGCGAGCCGGTGTTCGCCAGCGCCCCTGCTGCTTGCATTCTGCATTCAGGGGGGCATCAATCATGACCCCATGCTTTCACTGTGGCGAGCCGGTACCCGCCAATAGTGGCTATTCCCTCGAGATAAAGGGGATTGTTCGCCCCATGTGCTGCCCCGGTTGTCAGGCGGTGGCGGAAACCATCATGGAGTGCGGCCTTGCCAGTTACTACGATCACCGCACCGCCCCCGGTACCAAGGGGGATCTGGTACCCGAGGAGCTAGCCGCCCTCACCCACTACGATCTGGCAGAAGTGCAACAGGATTTTGTCACCGACAGCGGTACCCTTCGCGAAATCCAGCTGACAGTTGAAGGGCTCACCTGCGCCGCCTGTGCCTGGCTTATCGAACGCCACCTGATGACACTGACGGGCCTGCGCTACATCAACGTCAACACCACCACCCACCGGGCCCGCATCAAGTGGGATCCGGACCAGCTCTCCCTGAGTGACATCCTCAAGGGATTTGCCCAGATCGGCTATCGCGCCTACCCGTTCCAGACCCATCAACAGGAGGCGCTCTACGCCAAAGAGGTGCGCAGCTATATGTTCCGGCTGGCACTGGCAGGGCTTGGTTCAATGCAGGTGATGATGTGCGCCGTGGCCCTCTACATGGATCTCTTCATCAGCGTTGAAGATGAGTTCATGGTCTACTTCAAGTGGATAAGCCTGCTGCTCTCAACCCCCATCATGATCTATTCAGCCCAGCCCTTTTACGTGGGTGCCTGGCGCAGCCTGAAACAGGGTCACTTGTCGATGGATGTGTCGGTGTCGCTGGCGCTGATCGGGGCTTTTATCGCCTCCATGTGGGCCACCGTGTTCAATACCGGTGAGGTCTATTACGACTCCATCACCATGTTCGTCTTCTTCCTGCTGCTGGGGCGCTTTCTCGAGTTGCGGGCCCGGCGCAAGGCGTCGGAATCGAGCTCCAACCTGGCGCGACTGGTGCCCATCATGGCGACCCGCATCGATGATGAAGGGGAACATGAGGTAGCGGCCAAGACCTTGCAGGTCGGCGATCGGGTACGGGTGCTGGCCGGCGCCACCTTGCCGGCGGACGGCATCATTGTCGAAGGGCAAGCCAGCCTCAACGAATCCATGCTGACCGGTGAACAACTGCCCCTGCTCAAACAGCCAGGCGATCAGGTCTATGCCGGCACCATCAACACGGATGCCCCGCTGCAGATCCGGGTCAGCCACCGTATTGAAGAGTCGCGGATCGCCCAAATCATGCGGCTGCAGGATCATGCTCTCGATGATAAACCAGCCATCGCCCAGATGGCGGATCAGCTGTCGCGCCACTTTATTCTGGTGCTGCTGATCATTGCCGCCGCGGTCTGGACCTTCTGGCACTTCCATCAACCGGATCAGGCGTTCTGGGTCACCCTCGCCGTGCTGGTTGCCACCTGCCCCTGTGCCCTGTCGCTGGCCACCCCGACGGCGCTAACCTCGGCCACCGCCAATCTGACCCGCAACGGCATTCTGCTGCGCCGCGGTCATGTGCTGGACGTGCTGACCAAGGCCAACCGGATCGTGATGGACAAGACCGGTACCCTGACCACAGGGGAGATCAGTCTGACACAGACTCAGGCGTTGGCCGACCTTGACGAGGCGCACTGCCTCGCCATCGCCCGGGCCATGGAGGCGCAATCCGAGCACCCCATAGCTCGCGCCTTCCGGCTACCTGCCGACAGTATCAGTGTGCTGCCATCCGCCCGCGAGATCACCCCGGTCATCGGTCACGGCATCACAGCTCTGGTGGATGGCGTACGCTACCGCATCGGCAGTGCATGCTGGCTTGGGCTGGATCCGGCGCAAGAGCATGGCCGCGGTCTGGCTATCTATCTGGCCGACGAGCAGCAGGTATTGGCCCGCTTCAATCTGGAAGATACCCTGCGCCCCGATGCCAGGGCGCTGATCGCGGCATTCAAGACAGCAGGTCTGCAAACTACCGTGCTGACTGGTGACAGCTCTTTGCAGGCAGACGAGATTGCCCGCGAGCTGGGCGTGGATGAGCTGGTCAAGGGGGTCTCGCCCGATGGCAAGCTGGCCTACCTCAAGACCCGGGAAGCCCAAGGGGATATCAGCATCATGGTGGGCGATGGCATCAACGACGCGCCGGTACTGGCTGGCGCTCACGCCTCATTTGCCATGGCTGGTGGCACCGATCTGGCGAAAAACAGCGCCGATGCCATCCTGCTGGCCGATGACCTGAGCCGACTGCTCGAGGCAAGAGTGCTGGCAATGCGTACCCGCAAGATCATCATCGAGAACTTCGCCTGGTCCATCGGTTACAACCTGCTGGTGCTGCCGCTGGCAGCCTGCGGCTGGCTGCCCCCCTATCTGGCGGCGGCGGGCATGTCGCTCAGTTCACTCATCGTGGTAACCAACTCCATGCGCCTCAACCGATGAGGCTGGTGGCGGAAAATAGCTGAAAATGTGGCCTGCCTCCGATGCAGGCCACATTTCTCACTGATAGCGGCTGGCCCCCTGCCAGAACAGGGTTACCATAGGGGACGCTTGCCACGGATGAACGCCAAGGTACCTCTCATGAATATAATTTTTGTCCTGATCCCCATCGCTATCCTGTTTGTGATCATCGCCGGGGTCGTCTTCTTCTGGGCCATTCGCTCCGAACAGTTTGAAGATCTCGACCGGCAGGGTTCCAACATCCTGTTTGACGAAGAGCAACCCACCCACAAACCCGCAAAGCCTGCTGACCATGACCCACAACCTTGATCTGGCCGGCGCCCTGCTGGTCGGACTGGCAGGCTCTGCCCACTGCATCGGCATGTGTGGTGGCGTCTCCGCCGCGCTCTCCATGGCAATCCCAGCCAACAAGCAACACTTCTGGGGGCGGCTTGCCTATCTGCTTAACTACAACCTCGGCCGGATCCTGAGCTATGTCATTGCAGGTGCACTGGTGGGCGGCCTGCTCGCCACCACCAGCGAGCTGGGCGCAGGCAAACACGCTATTGCCGGATTGCGTCTCGTTGCAGCGCTATTGATGATTGCGATTGGTCTCTATCTGGCGGGCTGGTGGCAAGGGATCTTGCTGCTGGAGCGGCTCGGAGCCAGACTTTGGCCCCGAATCAAACCGCTGGCGGGCAAATTTATCCCCTTCACCTCACCTGTGCAGGCACTGCCCTTTGGCATGGTGTGGGGTTGGCTGCCCTGCGGGCTGGTCTACTCCATGCTGACCTGGAGCGCGGCGGCCGGTTCGGCCAGCGGCGGGGCGCTCATCATGCTCTTTTTTGGTCTCGGCACCCTGCCCACCCTGTTTGCTTTGGGGGGACTCGCTGATCGCCTGAGATACTGGCTCACCCTGCGCAGTTTGCGCCTTGGCGGGGCCCTGCTGCTCATTTTGTTCGGGGTGCATACCTTCTGGATTGGCATTGCTTCCTTTTGAAACCCTATCCAAAACGGATGAGTTGATGGTAAACTTGTTTGATATAAATCAATTATTCGTATGAGCCTATGATCCCGGAAAAGAAACCTGGCAGACGTATCCAGAGCGGTGGCTGTGCAATTCATTGCCAGGATTGCAGCATCAGTCAGCTCTGTATTCCCTTCACTCTGAACGACAACGAGCTTGATCAGCTGGACAGCATCATCGAGCGCAAGAAGCCGATCCAGAAGGGTGAAGAGCTGTTCAAGGCTGGCGATGAGTTCAAATCGCTCTATGCCATCCGTTCCGGGACCATCAAGTCTTATACCATCACCGAGCAAGGGGATGAGCAGATAACCGCGTTCCACCTCGCTGGCGATCTGGTCGGTTTTGATGCCATCAACAAGCAGGCCCACCCCTCCTTCGCCCAGGCGCTGGAAACGGCCATGGTGTGCGAGATCCCGTTTGAAGTGCTGGATGATCTCTCCGGCAAGATGCCCAAACTGCGCCAGCAGATCATGCGTCTGATGAGCAGCGAAATCATGGGCGATCAGGAGATGATCCTGCTGCTCTCCAAGAAGAATGCCGAAGAGCGCCTCGCCGCCTTCCTGCACAATCTGTCGGTACGCTTCTCCGAGCGCGGCTTCTCCGCCAAGGAGTTCCGTCTCTCCATGACCCGTGGTGACATTGGCAACTATCTGGGTCTGACCGTCGAGACCATCAGTCGTCTGCTCGGCCGTTTCCAGAAGTCCGGTCTCATCAGCGTCAAAGGCAAATACATTACTGTGCTGGATCAGGTCGCGCTGGGCATGATGGCCGGTGCAACTCGCCCGCCCTGCGGCTGATTTTTCCGCTTACCCTCCCGCTTTTCTGCTGCTTTCTCTGCCGGATCCTTTCCTCTGGAATGTGATCCGGTACGTTCCCCATACCCTCCTCCTGCGCTAAGCTGTAATGGCTAAGATTCTGCTGTCATTGGACTTTTCCAAGGAGGAGAAGATGGTCAAATATCAGAATATTCTGGTGGTTATCAATCCAGAAGAGGAGCGTCAAATCGCCCTCGAACGGGCAGTCAAAGTCGCCGAGCTGGACGAAAACGCCCATCTGACCCTGCTGCTCACCATCTATGACTTCTCGTATGAAATGACTGCCATGCTCTCGGTGGACGAGCGGCAAGAGATGCGTGATGGCGTCATTTCACAGCGACGTGAGTGGCTGGACGAGATCCTGACCCCCTATCGGGCACAGGGGATCGAGTGCGAAGTGAAAGTAGTCTGGCACAATCGTCCCTTCGAATGCGTCATTCAGGAAGTGCTGGAGCAGCGCCACGATCTGGTGATCAAAGCCACTCATCATCACAGCTTCCTGCAAACCTTCATCTTTACCCCCACCGACTGGCACCTGCTGCGCAAATGCCCCTGTCCGGTGCTGCTGGTCAAAGAGGGTCACTGGCAACGGGACGGCAACATCATCGCCGCCATCAACTGCTCAAGCGACGATCCGGATCAGAAACTGCTCAACGAACGGATCACCCAGGAGGGAAGCGACATCGCCGAGCTGCTGGGCTCCAACCTCTATCTGGTCAACACCTACCCGGGCACCCCGGTCAACGTGGCCATCGAGCTGCCCGAGTTTGACCCCAACGCCTACAACGAAGCGATCCGCAAACACCACGAAAGCCTGCTACTCAGCCATGCCGACAAGTTCGGGATCGGTCATCTCTGGACCCGGGTAGCAGAGGGGCTACCGGAAGAGGTATTGCCGGATATGGCCGAAGAGCTCAAGGCGACCTTGATGATCATGGGTTGCGTCGGGCGTACCGGGCTTTCTGCAGCTTTGCTCGGCAATACTGCCGAACATGTGATTGACCGCCTCTCCTGTGACATTCTGATCCTCAAACCGGCGGACTACAGCTGCCCGGTCGACAGTCGTCGCAATCAATCATAAGGTGCCTGGCACCTTGCCCTCCCCCGGGACATGGCTATAATAACGCGCTTATTTGTGTCCCGGGTTTTACGAGCATGCTAGAAGAGCTGAACGCCAAAGAAAAATACAGTTTTAACAAACTGCAGAAGCGCCTGCGGCGCAACGTGGGTCAGGCCATTGCCGACTTCAACATGATTGAAGAGGGCGACAAGGTCATGGTCTGCCTCTCCGGCGGCAAGGACAGCTTCGGTATGCTCGACATACTGATGAGTCTCAAAGCCAGCGCCCCCATCCATTTCGATCTGGTTGCCGTCAACCTGGATCAGAAGCAGCCCGGTTTCCCCGAGCATGTGCTGCCCGAGTATCTGGATTCCCTCGGCATCGAGTACAAGATTGTCGAAGAGGATACCTACTCCATAGTCAAAGAGAAGGTACCGGAAGGCAAAACCACCTGCTCCCTCTGCTCACGGCTGCGTCGCGGTATTCTCTACCGCACCGCCCAGGAGCTGGGCTGCACCAAGATTGCCCTTGGCCACCACCGCGACGACATCCTCGAGACCCTGTTCCTCAACATGTTCTACGGTGGCAAGCTCAAGTCCATGCCGCCCAAGCTGGTGAGCGATGATGGCAAGAACGTGGTGATCCGCCCGCTGGCCTACTGCAAAGAGAAGGATCTGATCCGCTACGCCGACGTCAAAGCCTTCCCCATCATTCCGTGCAACCTGTGCGGCTCGCAGGAGAACCTGCAGCGTCAGGCCATCAAGCAGATGATGCAGGATTGGGATCGCCGCTTCCCCGGTCGTATCGAGACCATGTTCACCGCCATTCAGGACGTGATCCCGAGCCACCTGCTCGATCACAAGCTGTTTGACTTCAAGAGCATCAACCGCGACTCCGGCATCATCGATGGTGGCGACAAGGCGTTTGATCCGCCCGAGATGCCAAAGGCGCCGCTGCTGGACATCGACGAGATGGACATGCTGGATGTGATTGAAGTGCGCTAAGCCGCGCTCACAAGGCAAACGCCACGCAATAAAAAAGGAGCGATGATCGCTCCTTTTTTGCTTTCTTTATCTGCCTGTTACCAACGTGACAGCACCATCGGCATCAGCCTTTGTGCAGCCAGGGGGTCAGTCGCAACACGTCACCCTGCAGGCGCAGTTGCCCGGCAGCGAACGCGGCCAGTTGCTCATTGCTCAACAACAGGTGGCCTTCCTGCCAGGGCAGCGCCTCCTGACGGGCGCCATTAATCAGATAGGCGGTGCCGCTCTGCTGCACCACGGTAATACGTATTCCTTCCATCTTCGGCAGGAAGTGCTTGCCGACCATGCCCGCCATCTTGTCGAGCAACGACTGCATCTGCAGCTGACGGGCCGCCAGCTCGGCCAGCGGCAGCTCGGGTCCGTTCGGTGCGTCGGCCATCACCTGTACCGTCATATCGCAAGTGGCGTGCTCTTCTTTCAGGCCGACGGTCACGATCCCCTTGTCGAGGTTGAGATCCTCATCAAAAGGCAGGCGCAGTTCGCTATCGACCGTTACCTCGCCAGCCACTTCCTTGCTGTCGGTTGCAACCCGGGCAAAAGTGAGGCCGCAGCGCTGACCATTTTGCGGATCGGTTAGATAAAACCCCAGTCTGGCGTGACCAAACTCCCCTTTGGCAAAGGTCTTCATCTGGCTGTAGAAGGTGCTGTATTGCAGATCCAGCACCGGCTCAGCCAGCGCCAGCCCTGGCAGCAAGAGCGTGGCCAGCAGACTCTGGCGCACAGCCTTGGTCACTCCATATCGACGGGTCATTCAACATCCTTTTGCATCATGCATTGAAATGGTTGGGGCCTTCTGTCACCTCGTTAACCTCTACCCCCACCCCACAGAGATCCCGATAGAGGATCCCCTTGCAGTTGAAATAGAGCGGTGCCACCCAGATAAGCCCCAACCCCATGGGGATCAGAGCCAGGAAGAAGAGCGCGGTCATCACGCCGTGGAACAGCACAATGCTGGGCCAGCCGCGCGCAAAGAGCTTGAGAGAGACCAGAATGGCCTGGGGTGGCGTCAGGCCACGCTCCAGCACCAGCGGCACGGTAAAGAGCAGCCCCATACCGATCAGCGCCGAGGGAACGAAAGAGAGTACGGCGGGCAAGCCCAGCAGATCGAATAGCGGGCCAAACAGGCTGGTGAGCAGACTGCCAAGCAGGCTCAGCATGCCGAGGCGTACAAAGTGGCGGAAGAAGTCGAACACCTGGTTGGCTCTAGCGCGCACCCCGACTGACTGCTGCAACCCCAGCATATCGAGGGAGCTGGTCATGGGGGCCATTACCACCGTCATCAGCAGGCTCAGCACCATAGCCACATTCATCTGGCTGTCATCCCCCAGATAGGGCAACAGCAGCACATTGCTGAGCAGGATCCAGATCGCCGTCACTCCGACAATCGCCAGCAGCAGGCCAAATCCGGTACGGCGGGTCTGTTGCCATCCCTCCTGGATGACCCCTTTCAGATCAAGGCGGTAGCCCTGGTTCAGAGACTGCTCAAGGGAGCCGCCAATACGCATTTTATTACTCAATTGACTATCCAATATCGAAAACGACCAAATCAGGTGGCACATTATAGCGATTTGGTCTGCTATTCGTAGCCGTTTTTCCTGCGCACTTGCGGCTAATTCGGGCCAAAAAGCCTTTAATTTCATGTGTCGGCTGCATAGAATGCGGCCCTCTTTCAACACGATGGCCACTGGCTGGGGTGAGACTGGCGGATGATGAACAATCCACAGGTAATTGTCGCGCTGAACAAGATCAGCAAAAAATACGATGGCAAGGTGATCCTGAGTGACCTTGACCTTGAAATCTATGACGGTGAATTTCTTACCCTGCTGGGCCCTTCCGGCTGTGGCAAGACCACCCTGCTGCGCCTGCTGGCCGGGCTCGAATCGGTCGACGGTGGCACCATCCATCTGGCCGGTGACGAGATCACCCATATCCCCGCCGAACACAGGCACATCAACACCGTGTTCCAGAGCTATGCGCTCTTCCCCCATATGACGGTGTTTGAAAACGTCGCCTTTGGCCTCGAGATGCAGAAAGTACCGGCCAGCGAGATCCGCCAGCGGGTCGAGGAGACCCTCGCCATGGTGCAGCTCACCGAGCTGGCCAACCGCCGCCCGGATCAGCTCTCCGGCGGCCAGCAACAACGGGTCGCCATTGCCCGCGCCGTGGTCAACAAGCCACGCCTGCTGCTGCTCGACGAATCCCTCTCGGCGCTCGACTACAAGCTGCGCAAACAGATGCAGAGCGAGCTCAAGGCGCTGCAACGTCGCCTTGGCATCACCTTTGTCTTCGTTACCCATGATCAGGAAGAGGCGCTAACCATGTCTGATCGCATCCTGGTGATGGAGGGCGGCAAGCTCATCCAGCGCGGCACCCCGCGCGATATCTACGAATCGCCAGCCAATCTGTTCGTGGCCCGCTTTATCGGCGAGATCAATGTGATGGATGGCAAACTGATCAGCCAGCGCGAGCCCGGTATCTGGCAAGCGGAGGTAGAGGGGCGCGAATGCCTGCTCCATACCACCTTGCCGTTCCAGCCAGACGACAAGGTACTGGTGCTGCTGCGCCCGGAAGATCTGCGCATTCTCGATCAGGATGACGATCAGAGTGGCGCGCTGCGGGGCAATATCCGCGAGCGCAACTACAAGGGGGCGACGCTGGATTCGGTGATCGAACTCGAAAGTGGCAAACAGCTGCTTATCTCCGAGTTCTTCGACGAGGATGACCCCGACTTTGACTACCGTCTGGGTCAGGAGGTGGCGATCCACTGGGTTGACAGCTGGGAGGTGGTGCTGCCCTATGAGCCTCACTAATCTGCGGGTGCCGCACAGCTTTGCCCACAATGGCTTTCGCAACGGGGCCATCGCGCTGATCCTGGGCTGGCTGACGCTGTTTGTCTTCCTGCCCAACCTGATGATCATCGGCGTCAGCTTCCTGACCCGTGACGAGTCCGAGCTTATCGCGCCGCTCTTTACCCTGAGCAACTATGGCCGCCTGCTGGACCCCCTCTATTTCGAGGTGCTGGTCCACTCCCTCTGGCTGGCGCTGCTCGCCACCGCCATCTGCTTGCTGGTGGGCTACCCCTTTGCCTGGCTGCTGGCTCATCTGCCAGCGCGTATCCGCCCGCTGCTGCTGTTTCTGGTGGTGGTGCCGTTCTGGACCAACTCCCTCATTCGTACCTATGCGCTGAAAGTGCTGCTCGGCACCCGGGGGCTGATCAATGGCTGGCTGCTGGATCTGGGGCTTATCGAGCGACCGCTGCAGATGATGTATACCGAGGTGGCCGTCATCATCGGGCTGGTCTATGTGCTGCTCCCCTTTATGGTGCTGCCGCTCTACTCCAGCATCGAGAAGCTGGATGGCCGTTTGCTGGAGGCGGCGCGAGATCTCGGCGCCAACGGCTGGCAGCGGCTGGTGCGGATCATTCTGCCTCTCACCCTGCCCGGCATCATCGCCGGTTGTCTGCTGGTGTTCCTGCCCGCCATGGGGATGTTCTATGTCTCCGACTTGCTGGGGGGCGCCAAGCACCTGCTGATCGGCAACCTGATCAAGACCCAGTTCCTCAATAGCCGTGACTGGCCCTTTGGCGCGGCCATCAGCGTGATGCTGACGGTGCTGATGGCGCTGTTGGTCTACTGCTACTGGCGAGCGGGCAAGCTGCTCAGCAAGAAGGGGGAGCTGGCATGATGCGCGCACTGAAAGCTCTGTTCCTGCTGCTGGTGTTTGGCTATCTCTATGTGCCCATCGGGGTGCTGATCGCCAACTCCTTCAACCTGTCGAAATATGGTATCGACTGGCGCGGCTTTACCCTGGGCTGGTATGAGAAGCTGTTTGCCAGCGCCAGCCTGATGCAGGCGGCCCAGCACTCCCTGACCATCGCCGCCCTCACCGCCACCGCGGCCACCCTGATCGGCACCCTCACCGCCGTGGCGCTGTTTCGCTACCGCTTTCGCGGCAAGCAGTACGTGAGCGGCATGCTGTTTGTGGTGATGATGTCCCCCGATATCGTGATGGCCATTTCGCTCCTGACCCTGTTTGTGGTCACCGGCATTGCGCTCGGCTTCTGGTCGCTGCTGATCGCCCACATCACCTTCTGCCTGCCGTTCGTGGTGATCACTGTCTACTCGCGGCTGTGCGGTTTTGATGTGCGGATGCTGGAAGCCGCGCGGGATCTGGGGGCTGGCGAGTGGATCATCCTGCGCCGCATCATACTGCCGCTGGCGCTGCCGGCGGTGATGGCGGGCTGGCTGCTCTCCTTTACCCTGTCGCTGGACGACGTGGTGGTGAGCTCCTTTGTTACCGGCCCGGCCTACGAGATCCTGCCGCTCAAGATCTACTCCATGGTCAAGGTGGGGGTCTCCCCCGAGGTCAACGCCCTGGCCACCCTGATGCTGGTCGCCTCCCTCGGGATGGTGCTGCTGGCGCAACTGTTACTGCGTAAACGGCAGGGTTGACCCTGCCCGTTTCGTCCCCGCCATCTTTGGCGAACTCTGTCACGGTGGGCCGCAAGGCCCCATAACCCCAAGGAGTTGTTGATGACAATCCAACATAAGGCCGGCGCCCTGCTGGCAGCCGCCCTCACCCTCACCACCCCGCTGCTGAGCCAGAGTGCTCACGCGGCCGATGACAAGGTGGTCTACTTCTACAACTGGTCGGAATATGTGCCGGATGGTCTGCTGGAGCAGTTCCAGCAAGAGACCGGTATCAAGGTGATCTACTCCACCTACGAATCCAACGAGACCCTCTACGCCAAGCTGAAAACCCATGGCGATGGCTATGACGTGGTGGTGCCCAGCACCTACTTCATCTCGAAAATGGCCAAAGAGGGGATGCTGCAGCCGCTGGATCGCGCCCAGCTGCCCAACTTCAAGCACCTCGACCCCACCCTGCTCAACCATGAGTACGACCCGGACAACCGCTACTCCATCCCCTATATCTGGGGCGCAACCGGCATCGGCACCAACACTGACATCATCGAGCAGCCGGTCACCAGCTGGAAGCAACTCTGGGCACCGGAGTGGAAAGAGAGCCTGCTGCTGATGGACGATGCCCGCGAGGTGTTCCATATCGCGCTGGTGCAGCTGGGTTACAGCCCCAACACTCAAGACAAGGCGCAGATCGCCGAAGCGTTCGAATACTTGAAAAAGCTGATGCCCAACGTCAAGGCGTTCAACTCCGACAACCCGGCCGACCCCTTTATTGCAGGTGAGGTCAATATCGGCATGCTGTGGAACGGCTCGGCTTACGGCGCCCAGCGCGAATACCCCTCCATCCAGATGACCTACCCCGAAGAGGGGGCGGTACTCTGGATGGATAACCTCGCCATACCGGCCAAGGCCAAGCATGTGAAAGAGGCCCACGCCCTGATCAACTTCCTGATGCGCCCCGATGTGGCCGCCAAGGTGGCCGAGGCAATTGGCTACCCCACCCCGGTCAAGGATGCCATTCCCCTGCTCACCCCGGCGTTTCGCAACAACCCCATGGTCTTCCCGAGCGACGAGATCAAGCGCAAGGGCGAGTTCCAGTCCGATGTGGGAGATGCCTCCCGCCTCTACGAGCAGTACTTCCTGCAGCTGAAAGCCATGGTGGCCAAGGCCGGTTAAGTCGGCTATTAATTGACCCTGACGGGGTTAATAGTTTAAGGGGGCAATATTTGCCCCCTTCTCTTTTTCACCACCAGCACGGTTTCTCGGCGCAATAATCTTGGACGCAGAAAGGCACGAGGTGCCTCGGTTAACGACAACAAATATGGACTGCCACCTCTCTCTGACAGCCAGCTTCAGAGCAGATTTGAAGGGTGATATGGTAATGATTGCGGTAAATATGGGTCTTCTCTATGAGATTCAGAGTTGCCCCATAGTAGAAATACGGGCAAAATAGGCGAGTTTATAAGCAATGACAGTACAGTATTATCAAAACCGCGAACGTCCGATTACGCTTCGCTAATTGAACCTACGGCCCTATATTAGCAGTGCCACCCATCTTATAACTATTATGCGCTTCAGAGGAAAAATGAAACTAGATAAGTTCGACAGAGGAATTAGATTGCATTGTCCGACTTGCGGATGTACAGACTTTTCATTTGTGGAGCATGATGACGAAGAGCGAGTTACTTGTACTCAATGCGAGCGTCAAATGGCTAGGTTTGAACTGATTGAAGAAAACGCTGAATTAATGACTGAAACTCAAAATGAAATAGCAAAAGAAGCTCAGAAACAGATCAAAGCAGAAATGGAAAAAATGCTCAAAAATGCCTTTAAAGGCAATAAAAACATTAATTTTAGGTAAGGTTTAGTATGGATTTTGGTGATGGTGTTGCTCTTCTCGCTTTGTGTCTATCAGGGTATGCTACTTGGAAAACTGTAAAATTTAACAAGCGACAAGACGAACTGGTTGAAACTCAAAAAGAACTTAACAAGCTTTTGCTTGCTAAAGAAACTGAAGAAGTACTAGGTGATAAGAAAGCTGATTTGGGAGCTTCAATTGTCAAACTCGGTAACAACAACTATCGTTTGAAAATCTGGAACAAAGGTAGTGCCGTTGCAAGGAATGTAGAAGTCGACTTCCCAAATGGGAACGAATTTGTCAATGATTCCGAATTAAAAGATAAATTTCCATATGAATGCTTGGAAAAACACGCATCGGTTGAACTCATCGCTTACATAAATTCTGAAACGGCACGAAAACAGACGTTATGCTTGCGTTGGTCGGATGAGCATAGAAATAAAAATGAAAAACTAGTTTATCCCACGTGGTAAAACCAACATAACAGACAATTTAAGTGTGATTCGGCACATATGTCATTTGTACTGCGTAAACACCAGCTGGTGTGCGCTCTTGGCCGCAAGCGGCCACGGTCGATTAATTCTGCACTTTTTCATGCCTCATTAGGGGTGTAGATTGGCTGAGGGGCAATCGTTGCCCCCTCTCTTTTTTCATGACTGCCCGTGGTGCTGTGCGAAGCAATCTTTCGCCGATATCGCGGGTGGCCTGAGCCAATCAGGAGTATTCATGTCCGATCTGACCCTCTTCTTCGCCCCCGGCTCCTGCGCCGTGGCGGTCCAAATCTCACTGCTGGAAACCGGCGCCCCGTTTACTGCCCGCCAGCTCAATCTGGCTGCCGGTGAGCAGCGTTCGCCCGAATACCTCGCCATCAACCCCAAAGGGCGGGTGCCAGCCCTGATCACCGAGCAGGGCACCCTGACCGAGACCCCGGCCCTGCTGCTCTATGTGGCGCAGCGCTTCCCCGCAGCCAAACTGGCACCGCTGGACAACCCGTTCCTGCTAGCCCGCATGCAGGAGGTCAACAGCTTCCTCGCCTCCACCGTGCATGTCTCCCACGCCCACGGTCGCCGTGGCAGCCGCTGGGCCGATGACGAACAGGCCATTGCCGCCATGCAGCAGAAAGTCGCCAGCAATATGCGCGACGGCTTTGCCCAGATTGAGCAGCACTATCTCGCCGGCCCCTGGGTGCTGGGCGAGCAGTTCAGCGTGGCGGACATCTATCTGTTCGTGGTCGCGGGCTGGCTGAAAAGCGATGGGGTCGAGATCAGTGAATTCCCCAAAGTGGCCGATCATTATCGCCGGATGCTGAGCCGTCCGGCCGTGAACAAAGCCCTCTCCAACTAAGTAAAAAATCAATAGAAAGGGTGCCGAGGCTCTGCTGGCACCCTTCTTTCTCTCTCCTCCCCCTCCTTTGAGATCGTTTTCACATTTCCGTGGTTTTGCCATGGCTCTTCCATCCTAAAAAGCCTATCTTTGCGCCATAACGCAACCGGTTGCGTAACCGGTTGCCTGATAAGAAACTGCGATGGCGAAAGCCTGATGAGGTGCTGTATGAAACGAGGCGTACTGCTCAATGCTCCCCTGAGTGCTCTGGTGGCACAGATGGGCCACACCGACGAGATCACCGTCTGCGATGCAGGCTTGCCCATTCCGGCAGGTCCGGAGCGGATCGATCTGGCGCTGATGGCGGGGACGCCCAGCCTCGAAACCGTACTGACCGCCCTGCTCACCGATCTGGTGGTGGAGAAGGTGATCATGGCAAGCGAGATCAAGCAGATCAGCCCCGCCGCCCATCAGGCGCTGGTCGATCAGCTTGAAGCCCACGCAGCCGCCCAGGGCAAGCCCATCGCCATCGAATACTGCCTGCACGAGGAGTTCAAAACCCGATCCCGCCAGAGCAAGGCGATCGTGCGCAGCGGCGAGGTGACTCCCTACGCCAACCTGATCCTCTGCGCCGGTGTGGCGTTCTGACATTCTTCAAAGAAGGCCTCTTCAAGGAAGCTGCAAATGAGCACAACCTCCCCCCTCTCACCCATTCTGGAGCTGACCGGGATCGTCAAGACCTTCCCCGGTGTGCGCGCCCTCGACGAAGCGGGTCTGCGGGTCTATCCGGGCCAGGTGATGGCCCTGCTCGGTGAAAATGGCGCCGGCAAATCCACCCTGATGAAGGTGCTGACCGGTATCTATCAGGCCGATGCGGGCAGCGTCAGCTACCGCGGTCAGTCGGTCCACTTCAAGGGCCCCCGCGATTCTCAGGATCAGGGGATCAGCATCATCCATCAGGAGCTGAACCTGCTGCCGGAGTTGTCGATTGCCGCCAACATCTTCCTCGGTCGCGAACCCCGTACCCGTTTTGGCAGCATCGACCACAAACAGCTGCGCGAGCGGGCAAGCGGCCTGCTGGCGCGACTTGGTGTCAAGCATGGGCCGGATACCCGACTCGGGGATCTCTCCATCGGCGAACAGCAGATGGTGGAGATCGCCAAGGCGCTGTCGTTCGATGCCAGCGTCATCATCATGGACGAGCCGACCGATGCGCTGACCGATACCGAAACCGAACAGCTGTTCAAGGTTATCCGCGAGCTGCGTGAGCAAGGTTGCGGCATCGTCTATATCTCCCACCGCCTCAAGGAGATCTTCGAGATCTGCGATCGGGTCACTGTGCTGCGCGATGGCAAGTGGATTGGCGAGAAGGCGGTGAGCGATCTGGATGAAGACAAGATCATCGAGATGATGGTAGGTCGCCGACTGGAAGAACAGTACCCGCGTCTTGAGCGCGAGCTCGGCCCCGTCAGCCTGCAGGTGAAAGATCTGGCCGGTCCCGGTGTGCGCGGGGTGAGTTTTTCCCTGCGTCAGGGGGAAATTCTGGGCTTTAGCGGCCTGATGGGCTCCGGCCGCACCGAGCTGATGAAGCTTATCTATGGCGCCAGCCCCATCAGCGCCGGTGAAGTGGCAGTGGACGGCCTTGCTCTGGTGCCCAAAAGCGCGGCCGATGGGTTGGCCGCCGGCATCGCCTATATCTCCGAAGATCGAAAAGGAGATGGCCTGGTGCTGGAGCTGTCGGTGCGCGAAAACATGAGTCTGTGCGCCCTCGACGAGTTCATCAGCAACGGCAAGATTGACGGCAAGGCCGAACGGCAGGCGGTGAGCGACTATGTGCGTCTGTTCAACATCAAGACCCCGAGTCAGGATCAGCTGATCAAGCTGCTCTCCGGCGGTAACCAGCAGAAGGTGGCCATCGCCAAGGGACTGCTGACCCGGCCCAAGGTACTGATCCTCGACGAGCCGACCCGCGGCGTCGATGTGGGGGCGAAAAAGGAAATTTATCAGCTGATCAACCAGTTCAAGAAGGAGGGGATGAGCATCATTCTGGTCTCCTCCGAGATGCCGGAAGTGCTCGGCATGAGTGATCGCATCATGGTGATGCACGAAGGGCGCATCAGCGCAGAGTTCAACACCCGCGATGCCAATCAGGAGAAGCTGATGGCGGCGGCAGTCGGTAAACAGTGGCAAGCAGAGCAAGAGGCATCCCAATGACAACCCAAACCCTTTCCCGCCGTGGCGTCATGAGCAAGGCGTGGTGGATCGAGAACAAATCCCTGGTCGCGCTGCTGGTCCTGATTGGTGTGGTCTCCTTCCTGAGCCCCAACTTCTTCACCGCCGACAACCTGCTCAACATCCTGCGCCAGACCTCGGTCAACGCCATCATGGCGGTCGGTATGACGCTGGTTATTCTCACCGCCGGTATCGATCTGTCGGTCGGCTCTGTACTGGCCCTGTGCGGCGCGCTGGCTGCCACCATGGTCGCCATGGAGCTGCCGATCTGGCTGGTGGTGCCCCTCACTCTGGGGGCCGGTGCCCTGCTGGGCGGCGTCAGCGGCCTCATCATTGCCAAGGGCAAGGTACAGGCATTTATCGCCACTCTGGTCACCATGACCGCCCTGCGCGGTATCACCATGGTCTATACCGAGGGGCGCCCCATCTCCACCGGTTTCAGTGACGGCGCCGATCACTTTGCCTGGCTTGGTACCGGTTACCTGTTCGGTCTGCCGGTGCCCATCTGGCTGATGGCCATCGTCTTCCTGCTCGCCTGGTTCATGCTCAACCACACCCGTCTCGGTCGCTACATCTACGCGCTGGGTGGCAACGAATCGGCTACCCGCCTCTCCGGTATCAATGTGGATCGGGTGAAGCTGGCGGTGTATGGTCTGTGCGGCGCGCTCTCGGCACTGGCAGGGCTTATCGTTACCTCTCGTCTCTCCTCTGCCCAGCCGACAGCGGGCATGGGTTACGAGCTGGATGCCATCGCCGCGGTGGTGCTGGGTGGTACCAGCCTGATGGGCGGCAAGGGCCGTATCATGGGGACCCTGATCGGTGCCTTGATCATCGGCTTCCTCAACAACGCCCTCAACCTGCTCGACGTATCCTCCTATTACCAGATGATCGCCAAGGCCAGCGTGATCTTGCTTGCCGTGATGATCGATAACAAAAGCAATCGTTGATAAGACAAGCCACACACAAGGAATGAAATGATGAAAAAGCTCAATACCCTGCTCGCTGCCGCCATCATGTCCGTGCTGGGCACCGCCCAGGCCGCCGATCAAACCCTGGCCATGGTGGTCTCCACCCTCAATAACCCCTTCTTCGTCACCATGAAAGAGGGTGCCGAAGCCAAAGCCAAGGAGCTTGGCTACGAGATGGTGGTACTGGACTCCCAGAATGACCCGGCCAAAGAGCTCTCCAACATGGAAGATCTCACCGTACGCAAGGTCGGCGCCATCCTGATCAACCCCACCGACTCCGAAGCAGTCGGCAACGCCATTCGTCTGGCCAACCGCGCCAATATCCCGGTACTGACTCTGGACCGCGGCGCCGCGCAGGGTGAGGTCAAGGCCCACATTGCCTCCGACAACGTGGCGGGCGGCAAGCTGGCCGGTGACTTCATCACCGAGAAACTGGGTACCGGTGCCAAGGTGATCCAGCTGGAAGGGATTGCCGGTACCTCCGCCGCCCGCGACCGTGGCGAAGGTTTTGCCCTGGCCGTGGCGGCCAACAAGCTGCAGGTGCTGGCTTCCCAGCCTGCCGACTTTGACCGCACCAAGGGTCTGAACGTCATGGAAAACCTGCTGGCTGCCCATCCGACCGTTCAAGCTGTGTTCGCCCAGAACGACGAGATGGCGCTGGGTGCCATCCGCGCCGTGCAGGCTGCCGGTAAAGAGGTGATGATCGTCGGCTTCGACGGCACTGACGATGGCAAAGCCGCCGTTGCCAAGGGTAAACTGGCCGCCACCGTGGCCCAGCAACCGGCTCTGATTGGTGCCATCGGCGTCGAGACTGCCGACAAGGTGCTGAAAGGTCAACCGGTAGAGAAATCCATTCCGGTACCGCTGCAAGTGGTCAGCAAATAAATCACAAGGGGGAGGCTCGCCTCCCCTTTTTCCCCTCAATTACGGTGCCTCCCGGCTTGAGCTCACTCCATCACAGTGTTCAAGCCAAGATGCATCAGGAGTAGTCAACATGAATCGTCTCGTCGTTATGGGCAGTGTCAATGCAGACCATGTGCTGCGCGTTCCCCACTTTCCTCGCCCGGGTGAAACCCTGACTGGCCACAGCTATCAGGTAGTCCCCGGTGGCAAGGGGGCCAATCAGGCAGTCGCTGCCGCCCGCCTTGGCGCCCCCGTCTCCTTTATCGCCCGCATCGGTGATGACGCCATCGGCCACCAGATGAAGAGCGGTTTTGCCAAAGATGGCATCGACGTCAGTGCCGTCGAGCTCGATCCCAAGCTCCCGACCGGTATCGCCATCATCTATGTGAGCGATGAGGGGGAGAACAGCATAGGTATCTCCGCTGAAGCGAACGGTGCCATCACCCCTGCGGTGGTGAAAAGCCACGAAGCGATGATCGCCGACGCCCACACCCTGCTGTTGCAGCTGGAAGTGCCGCTCGAGAGCGTTCATGAAGCTGCACGGCTGGCTCGCGCCCACGGCACCCGGGTGGTGCTCAACCCCGCCCCCGCTCGCCCGCTCTCAAGCGAGCTGCTGGCGCTGGTCGACCTTATCACCCCCAACCAGACCGAAGCGGAGCTGTTGACCGGCGTCAAAGTCACCGACGAAACGAGTGCCCGCGAGGCGGCCGCCCGCTTCCACCAGATGGGCATTGCGGATGTGATGATCACCCTAGGCGCACAAGGGGTCTATTGCAGCAACGCACAGCAGCAACAACTCATCCCGGGCTTTCGGGTCAAGGCGGTGGATACCACTGCCGCGGGCGATACCTTCAACGGTGCCCTGCTGGCGGCGGAACTGGCCGGTGCCGATTTCCACAGCGCGGTGCGCTTTGCCCACGGGGCGGCGGCGCTCTCCGTCACCCGGTTCGGCGCCCAGAGCTCCATCCCGAGCAAGCAGGAAGTCGACACCTTCCTGCTTGAGCAGACTGCGCAGGGGCACTGATGGCCAATATCAAGGAGGTGGCGGCGCTGGCGGGGGTATCGACCACCACCGTCTCCCACGTCATCAACGAGACGCGCTTCGTCGCCGAGGAGACCCGCGAGCGGGTCTTTGCGGCCATGCGCGAGCTCAACTATGCCCCGAGCCTGGTGGCCCGCAGCCTCAAGGTGAAGGAGACCAACAGTATCGGCATGCTGGTCACCACCTCCAGCAACCCCTTCTTTGCCGAGGTGGTACGCGGGGTGGAGCGTTACTGCTTCGAGCAGGGCTACAACCTGATGCTGGGTAACACCGAAGGTCAGGCCGAGACCGCCCTCTCCTACCTCAAGATGATGCTGCGCAAGCGGGTCGATGGCCTGCTCATCATGTGTAGCGAAGGGCAACAAGAGGTGTTCAACCAGCTCGACTGGCTCAAGAACCTGCCGGTGGTGGTGATGGATTGGGGGCTGGTCAGTGAGGATGTGGATCTGATCGCCGACAACTCCTTCCACGGCGGTTATCTCGCAACCCGCCATCTGATTGAGCTGGGCCACACCGCCATCGGTTGCATCACCGGCCCACACAGCCGCGCCCCCGCCAACCAGCGGCAGGCTGGCTTTGAGCAGGCGCTGCAGGAGGCAGGACTCACTGTCAATCCTGACTGGATTCAGGAGGGGGACTTTGACTGCGCCAGCGGCCATCTGGCGATGACCCGTCTGTTGGCATTGCCCGAGCGGCCCACTGCCCTCTTTGTCTGCAACGACATGATGGCGATGGGAGCAATCAGTGCCGCCCATCAGGCGGGGCTGGTGATCCCGCGCGACCTCTCCATTGTCGGCTACGACAATGTGGCGCTGGCTGAATTTATGTCGCCGCCACTCACTACCGTCAACCAGCCCAAAGAGGAGCTCGGCCGCCTCGCCGTCACCCGGCTGCTGGCTCGCATCAACGGCGAAGCGGTGGCTGACCACCTGATCACGGTTGACCCCGACCTGGTGATCAGACAATCCTGCGCCCCTCGCACCTGACGTTCAGGGGCAATAAAAGAACAAGGCGACCCCGAGGTCGCCTTGTGTCATTTTGTCTCTTGCCAGTGCAATACCGCTTTTTGCCCTCAGGCCAGCGACCGGGTCTCCCTGGCTGCCAGCACTTGCAGTTGCACCAACCCCAATCGTCGGGCCAGCGGTTGCAGCAACTCGCCATCTTCATCACCCTGCAGCAGCCAGTAGCGGACAGGCCAGCCGGCTGCCAGCTGCGCCGAGGTGGTACTGCCAATCTCTCTGAGCGCCAGAGTGCAACCCTGCTGCCGCAATCCCGCTAGCAGGGCACCATCCGGCTGTAGCGTCGGTACCAGCAACACTAGCGGCGTGCAGGAAGCCTCCGGCAAATAGGCCAGTAGATGGGTCAGCTGGGCCTGATTGTCGAGCGGGACCAGCAGTGTCCGACCATCGGCATACTGCGCCTCGTGCGTTTGCAGCACACGGGCCAACACGGGCCCCAGTACGCCGCACTCCTGCAGCCAGCGCATATGGCATGGGACTCCCTGCTCACGCCACTCAAGCGCCAATTGCCACATCTCGTTGCCCTGCCCGTCCGTCAGCGGCTGCAATGCCACTCGCAGCGGTGCTGGCTCGCGCCCCGCCAACCACTCTCGCAGCTGATGAAGCTGCTGCTGACTCAACTGCAACTGCTGCAACATGGCTGGCTCAAACCAGCTGATCGCCCCCTCCTGGCTACGCTTGGCCTGGTTAAGGGCCAGGATGGCCTGATCCAGCAACCGGGCGGCATCCTGTTGCTGCGCCTTGGCAACCCCGAGCCGACAGGCCAGATCGAAGCTGCACTCCCGGGTCACGAACTCGAAATGGAGCAGATCCACCAGCTCATGAATGGCGGTTTCCAGCGCATCATCCGCCTTGGTCAGCACCACGGCAAATTCATCTCCGCCGAGCCGGTAAGCGTGGCTGCCATGGACCTGCAGCAGCTTGTTGGCCACCATCTGCAACAGCCGATCACCGACCTGATAACCCAGCAGATCATTGACCTGCTTGAAGCGCTTGAGATCGAGCACCACCAAAGCGCTCACCTCGCCAGCATGCAGAGCGCGAGAGAGCTGCTCCTGCAGGGCACGGCGGTTGCCCAGCTGGGTCAGGGGATCGAGCAGGGCAAGCCGACGGTTCGCCAGATTGGCGCGAATGAGGGCAGCGACCAGAGCGCCACCGGTCAGTAACAGGATCAGTTGCCAGATCTGCAGCCAGAACAGGCTGTTGCGGATTTGGCTGACCGAATGCTCCCGCTCCTGGCCGGAGAGGATCTGATCCCCTATCTGTTCGATGAGACGGGTCTGGCTGGCGATCGCCTCCTGCAAGCGGGCAAGCTCAGCCCCCTCGCGCAGCGCACCGACCTCCATCTGGGGTTCGAGCTGCTTGATCTGCTCGAACAGGGTGGCCAGCACTTTGCCGAGCCCGTGCCGCTGGCGCATCTCGGCGGTTTCACTGCTGATGAGGAAGATATCGAGCCGGTTCCACAGCAGATCGTAATCGAGGCTCAGGGTCTCCATCGACAGTCTGCCAGCCCGATAGAGCTGCAGGTCGTAGAGGAAACGCTGGGATTCGAGCATTACCTGACTGATGTTCCAGTGGACATTGCGGTAGAAAGTATCGACCAGCTGCTCCTGCCGATACTGCAGATAGAGGCTGCTGCCCGACGAGAGCAGAAACAGCAGTGACACCGCAACCAACAGCAGATTTTGGCGGGACAGCCCCATCAATCGACGATCTCGATGCGGGTCACCTGCCACACCATGCAGTTATGGATGGCGGGCACGTCCAGCTTGGGATAGGTGGTGAACGGGATGAGCAGCCAGAGCGGCCCCTTGTTGCGCCGGGTCAGCGGTTTGCCGTCCTCCTGACGCACCAGGGTCAGCGGCACGCCGTCGAACAGGGCCAGATCCACCACCTGCTGATAACCGTTGAGGGCCGAGACGGCGATCTTGCGGGCATCCGGGATCCCTTGCGCCGCCAGCACGGCTGACAGGGTCGGCCCGCGATAGTGGTGGGCGCCCTGAGTCCAGGGGGTAGTCGTGGTGAACTCGGTCTGTGGCACGGCGGAGAGGGCCGCCTCATCGAGGCTCACCTGCTGGCCATCTGGCAGTACCAAGGTCATCAGGGGGATGGAGGCCGATGCGCTGGCACTGGCCAGCATCAGGAGAAAAAAAGCGATCCATTGCTTTACTGCGGTCATGGTAATTTGCGCCAACTGCGTCCCATTTTTTTAATGGTTGCCAGTGTGGCGATTTCACCGAACCATTGCAACTGTCCCGTCGCACAGTAGCTCAGGGACCGCGCATCTCCATCCAGTTGTGTCCCTCGACTTGCCTCGGTTGATGAATGCCGCACGCCTCCAGCAACTCATCGACATAGGCGGGCACCAGCAGGGAGGCTGGGCCATAACGTTTCTCGTCAAACTGGCTGCCCACCTCGCTCGGCTCGAGATTGAGCTCGATGGTGTGCGCCCCGTTCAATCCCGCTTCATGGACAAACCCGGCGGCAGGATAGACAGCGCCAGAGGTGCCGATGGAGATAAAGAGATCGCACTGGGCAAGCGCGCTGTAGATGCGATCCAGCCCGAGCGGCATTTCGCCAAACCAGACCACATGGGGACGCATCGGCTGGGGGAACTGGCAGCAGGAGCAGAGCTCGTCCTGATGGAGATCGCCACGCCACTCGATTACCTGACCGGACTCGGGGCAGCGGGCCTTGAGCAGCTCGCCGTGCATATGGATAAGGTTCTTGCTGCCAGCGCTCTCGTGCAGATTGTCGATGTTCTGGGTGACCAGGGTGACAGTGCCGGGCAGCAGTCGCTCGAGGCGGGCCAGCGCATAGTGGGCCGGATTGGGGTGAACCTGGGGCTGTTGCAGCTGTTTGCGGCGGGAGTTGTAAAAGCGCAGCACCAGTTCGGGATCCCGGGCATACCCCTCGGGGGTCGCCACATCCTCGACCTTGTGCTCTTCCCACAAACCGTCGCAGGCACGAAAAGTCTTGATGCCGGATTCGGCAGAGATCCCCGCGCCGGTCAGGATCACGATATGTTTGTATGACTGCGCCATAAGCTGCTCCGTCTATCCCCGCACAATAAATGTGACCTTAGCACAGGGAAAAAAGTGTCACTATTCGCCCTTGGTCTTAAGCGGTGCCGCTGGCGGTGCGGGTAACCATGCATCCAGTACCGACAGATCCAGCCTGACAAAGACCATCTCCCGCCCGGTCACCAGGGTCAGCGGCAAACCAAGGCGCTTGAGCAGGGTCAGCATGGGCCGGTTCTGGGCCAGCACTTCCGCCGTCCACTCCCGGATCCCGTCCGCTCTAGCCAGCAGTGCCAGCGCCAGCAGAATCCGTCGCCCCGCCCCCTTGTGCTGGAAGTGATCCGCCACGATGCAGGAGAACTCCGCCCGATCGGGATGAAGGCGGCGGCGGATTGATTGCGCCTGAGCCAGCGGCTCACCAGCCAGATCGGTGAGCAGCAGCGAAATCTGTTGTTCAGGATGGTAATTGAGAAATTGGGCTACCTGTTCCGGTGGCGGCGTCCGTTTCGGGCGCATAAAGCGCAGATAGATGCTCTCTTCACTCAATGCATCGTAAGCGGCCAGCATGCGGGCAGGCGCCACACCATGCAGCTCGCGCAGCAAGCACGGCACCTCGGAGACCTGCATCGCCAGTGGCAGCGCGGCCCGGGAAACCGGATGAGGCCAGCCCTCCAGCCCTTTGCCAAGGCGCTCCCGGTGCATGGGCCAGCAGAGGTAGCGCAGCATGGCTTACCAGCGCCCCGTCATACCGCGCTCTCGCCACACCTCGACGTCGAGCAGGTTGTAAGGATCATCCAGATAGACAGCGATCCCCAGCTCCCGAACCCGGGCCATAAAACGCCCCAGCAGGGAGTCACCGGTCAAGGACTCCATCTCCGGCAAGATCCCCTGCCCCAGCAGCAAGGCTTGCAGCGGCAAACGCTCCAGCAGATCGAATGGCAGATGCTGGCTGTTATCGAGCAGCAGCGCCAGCTTGCTCCCCGCCAGACTGGCTTGCAGCACCAGCGCGAAGCGATCGGCATTGCCGAGCAGGTGGTCACGACGGTGGATCAGCAGGGTCAGTTCGGCTGGGGTGCGCGACTGCTCCGTCAGCCAATCCTTGAGCGCCTCCCAGCGGCTGGGCAAACCCGTTACCGCCAGCCAGACCGGATGAGGGGTCGCGGGACTGGAGAGCAGCCCTAGCTGACCCTGCACCTCCCCCTGCCACCGGCGGATGGTGCGGCGTTGGCCGCTCAAGCGCTGCTGACGCAGCGGGCCCAGATAGAGTCGACGCAGCAACCTGAGCAGCTCGTCACAATCAAGCGGCTTGGCCAGCGCCGCCAGAATATTGAAACCGGCATCGTGCAGCAGGCGGCGGGCACCGTCGATCAGCGTCTGCTCATGGGCCGAAAGCAGCACGATGGGCAGCCCGGCCTCCTGCAACTGGGGCTGGTTCATCAGCAGACTGATGGCATCTTGCTCCACCAGGCTGAGATCGCACACCAGCAGGCTGATGTCGCCTGCCGACAATGCCGCAAGACAGGCCGATTCATCCTGTACCCACTGACAGGAGAGCCCCAACCCGGCGATGGTCTGTTGCAATTGCATCCCCTGAAACGGGTGATCCTCGAGCAGCAGCACCTTGTTAGCGGCCAGCCAGTTGCACCATTTACGGTAACTGGCGGCAAGCCCCCCCAGCCAATCCTCGCCGATAGCGTAAATGCCCTCATGCTGCTGCAACTGGGGGAAGTAGTCCGCCTGCTGATGAGCGGCGGGGTCGTAAAGCGCAATGGCACCTGCCGCAAACAGCCCTTCCCACTGCCAGCAGGCATCCGGTCGGGTACGGTGCAGCGTGACATAGGAGGGTAATGTCATGGTGCTGGCCAACTCATGGGCGGTGCGGTCGAGGGCATAGAGCACAATGGGGCAAAATCCTGCCGCCTCATGCTCTTCCGAATCGAGCAACGCCAGTAATTCTTCATCAGTGATGATCATCTAGAGCCCTCTTTGAAAACTGCTGGCTGAACTCATCCAGTGCCCGGTTCAATCTGGCTTGCAGCATCGGATGGGGCGCCTGTTGCCACTCTTCAATGACCGCCACCAACGCAGACGCCCCTACCATTCTGGCGGCCCCCTTCAACTTGTGTAAAGCAGCATTCACGCCAACTTCATCTTCTTCTGTGCTGCAACGCTCAAGTTCGGCCAAATCATCACGGGTAGCCTTCAGATAAAGGGCGGCCAGTTCATCGGTCAGCAGCGAGGCAACCGGTGTCGGGGCGACAACATTGCTCCCTTCTTTGGCAATATGGCGCAGCAAGGTCGCCAGCTCCTTGAGGGCGACCGGCTTGTCCAGATGGCCATCGCAACCGCAGGATTGCAGCTCCCTTGCCGCCTGATCACTGAGATCTGCGGTGATCACATAGACCGGCAGACGGGCCCAACGGGCGGATTGGCGCAATTGCCTGCACAGCTCGGCCCCGTTCATCACCGGCATTTGCAGATCGGTCAGCACAAAATCCACCTCCTGCTGCGCCAGCATCTCCAGCGCCAGCTGCCCGTTGGCGGCAGTGATAACGCTGGCACCAAGTTGCCCCAGTTGCAGGCTGATCAGCTCGCGATTTACATCGTGATCTTCAACCAGCAGTACCTGCATGCCAAGCCCTGGCTGGGTGCCGGCGACCGGTTGATCCGGTGTCAACCGTGGCTGCAGCAGGGTGATAATGGTCCCGGGCACCCAGGACTCCCCTTGCCAGGCCCAATAGTAGAGCCCCTTCTCGTCCACCTCCGCTTGCAGCGTATCAACGGCGTTGCTGACGGTGGCGATCCCCAAGCGACTGAGCCAGGGCGACAGCGCTTGCGCCTCATCGTGGGGTAAAGAGAGTGCCAGCTGCCGCACATTGGGCAGCCAGTCCGGCTCCTGCTGCACCCGCTTCAGGGGCAACTCGCAATAGAAGCGGCTACCACCACCGGCACGCCCCTCGACATCGATAAGACCCCCCATCTGCTCGATCAGCTGCTTGCAGATCGCCAGACCAAGACCGGTGCCCGGCGCCCGCAGCTGGCCTTCAACGGCAAACTGCTCGAACGGCATAAAGAGCGTGGTGCGCATCTTGGCGGTGATCCCCGGTCCCTGATCATCCACACCGAAGCGCAAGGTCGATGCGACCACCTCGGCCCACAGCACCACTTCCCCACGCAGGCTGAACTTGATGGCATTGGAGAGCAGGTTGTGGAGCACTTGCCGTACCCGGTGAGGGTCGAGGGTCTGCAGGGCTGGCAGAGCCGGGTCCAACTTAAGGCGCAGTTGCAATCCCTTGGCCCGCGCCTTGGTCCAGTGCACTGCCGCCACGTGCTCACACAGCTCGGCAAAATCGGTGGGTTGCGGCGAGAGGGAGAGTTTGCTGTTTTCGTTGCGGCTAAAGTCGAGCACATCGTTGAGCAGGCCGAGCAGCTCATCCCCCGCCTGACGCACCCGCGCCAGCGCAGAGTCTTGCTCTCTCGACAAAGGAGTGCTGGCCAGCCACTCCAGCAAGCCGAGCATGGCGTTCATCGGCGTGCGGATCTCGTGGCTGATGGCGGCCAAAAAGCGCCCCTTGGCTAGAACTGCCTGTTGCGCCTGCTCATGGGAGTGCTGCAATGCCTGATCCTGCTCGACCCGGGCAGTGGCATCCTGCATCACCGCATAAATTCGCCACCCCTGCGGCTGACTGCGGCCACGGCCATAGAGCTGCAACCAGCGCAGACCCTTGGTCGGATGGTGGTAGCGCATGGTGAATGCGAAGGGTTTGCCAGCCTGCAACATGGCGAACATCTCACGGCGTACCCGGCGGCGATCCTCGCGCTCCAGCATAGTGAGCACCCGTTTGGGCTCACGACGGATCTGCTGGCTCGCCAGCCCCAGCAGCTCGTAACAGCCCCGGCTGATAAACTCGATACCCCCCACCCGTCCCCGCTCGAACATAAACTGCAGCACCACGCCGGGAACGGTATTGGTCAGGGCGCGCAGGCGGCGCTCTGCCTGACGCAAAAAACGGGCCTGCTCACGCAGCACACTGATATCCGACAGGGCGATGAGATCGGTGGCAGGTGCTTGCTTGTCCAGCCGCAGCGGATGCTGGGCATAGGCGAAGACCTGATCCCCCAGCACCAGCTCCCCTTCACTCTTTTGCGGCTGCACCGGCGGCAGCATCAACTGTTGCGAATAGCGCAGGGCCAGACGTCGCCCCTGTTTATTGGATTTGATCACCTTGCCCTGGCTATTGCGCAGATAGACGGGCACCGGCAACGCCTGAAACATGGTTTCCCGCAGCTCGCTCTCGATGGCCAGCGCCTTCTCGGCGGCGTGACGCTGGGCCACTTCCCTCGCCAGTTGCTGGCGGGAACGCCAGATCCCGCCGATGACGATACCGCTGATCAGCAGTGCCATGGCGATGGAGCCAAACCAGGCGGCGTAGCTCACGCCGGGCTGCTGCACGACGAGCAAGCGGCGCCAGCGCTGGTTAAGTTCGTCGAGCTGGGTGCTGGTCAGCGCCATCAGGTTGCGATCCATCACCCCGGCCAGTTCGGTCTGACTCTTGTTGATGGCAAAGCCAAGACTGAAACGATCTTCCAGCTCCTCGATATCGAGCCCTTCCAACAAGTTGGTACGCTGGGGATATTGCAGCTGATAAAGCTCGCTCAACATGGCGTCAGCCTTGCCCTGTTTGATCGCTGCCAACCCCTGCTCGATGCCGTCGGTACGAACCCACTCCTGATCACCGAGCAGGGCGAGCAAGGAGGGATCGTAGAGGGATTCCGGCACCAGAATACGCTGCCGCTTGAGTTGGGTAATGCGATCGGCAGCCAGCTTGCGCTTGCTGATCAAGGCAAACCGGTTGGTGGAGATCGTCCGACTGAAAATGAACTGGTTCGTCAATGCCGGGGATTCCGGCAAGCCGGCCATCATATCCGCCTCACCACGGCGCAGCTTTTCTACGGCCTCCGCCTTGCTGGCGGCAGGCACCAGCTTGTATTTCAGGCCGGTCTCCTGGGTGACCCAGCGCAGCACATCCGCGCTCCACCCTTTCGCCTCCCCCAGATCATTGACGCCGCTATAGGGCATCAACTCGGGATTGACCACCAGGCGAATGGTTCGACCGCGGCCGGATAACCAGGCCTGCTCGGTATCGCTGAAGTGGGGTTGGTTGACGTAGAGCGACCCCTGATCGAGATAGCGAGCCAGATCGGTATAGATAGTACCGGCGGGCATATGACGGATCAGGGTGTCCACCAGATTGGCCAACTCCGGCTGATCGCGCATCATCAGGCGATAGCTGATGATCCGATCCTCACCAAACAGGCGGCGCAGGCGCAAACCATCGGCAGGAAACTCGCGCATCAGATAGCGCAGTTGCAAATAGTCCCCCAGATAGGCATCACCCTTGCCACTCTGCAGCGCGTCGTAGACCTTCTCTCCGCTTTTTAGGGAAATAATGCGTGCCTGGGGATAGAGCTCGTGCAGCAGGCGGGCAGAGTCTGCCACCGAGTAGACCAGAAAGCGGGCCTGTTTGAGATTTTCACCCTTGTAGAGGATGGCGGCATCGGTCTCCATCATCGGACGACTTAACCGCATGCCCTCCACGGCCTTCTTGCGGGTTCCGACATAGGGAATGATGTCGCAGTCACCCTCTGCGAGCCCGTTGCGCAATGTCTGCCAATCGGGCAACTCTTTGAGCACAAGCGGAATAGGGAACAGCTCCTGCAACCGGGCGAGACGATCCTTGAGCAGACCCCCCTCTGCCATCAGGTATGGTGGAGGAAGCGTCGCAGGATAGCAGAGCGAAAGCTGACTCAGTGAATTTACATAAGCTTGGGTCGCCGGCGCCAACGGCAGCACTGTGGTCTGCAAAGGCTTGGCGTGCAATGGCAGTGCCAGTACGGCACCCAGAAGAAAAACGGGGAATTTGGTCATCTGAAAACAAAAGCCAGGCATCTGCCTGGCTTTTTATCACTCGTTGGGTTCAACATTTTCTACCCTGGCCTTGAGCTTCTGGCCAGGCCGGAAGGTCACCACGCGGCGGGCGCTGATAGGAATATCCTCGCCCGTCTTTGGGTTGCGTCCGGGACGCTGATTCTTCTCACGAAGGTCAAAGTTACCGAAGCCTGAAATCTTGACTTGTTCACCACGCTCAAGCGCCTGTCGGATTTCCTCAAAGAAGGCTTCCACCATATCTTTGGCTTCACGCTTGCTCATCCCGAGCTGGGTGAACAGGTGCTCTGCAATGTCGGCTTTGGTAAGCGCCATAGATCAATCCCTCAAGGATGCATTCAACTCTTCACCAAGGGCCCGCACGACATTGTCTACGGTCTCGGCAATCTCTTTCTCCTCCAGGGTGCGCTGGGTGTCTTGCAATACAAGACTGATGGCCAGGCTCTTCTTGTCCTCTGCCATACCAGCACCCTGGTATACGTCAAACAAGTTTATTCCAACTACCTGATTTCCGCCAACTTTTTTAATTACCGCAAGCACATCACCTGCCAGAACCTGACGATCGACCACCACGGCGATGTCGCGACGGTTCGCCGGGAACTTGGAAACTTCGGCAGCCACAGGCACCTTGGCCGGGGTCAGCTTATCCAGCTCCAGCTCAAACATCACCGCACGGCTCTTGAGGCCCAGCTTCTTCTCGAGGCTCGGGTGGATCACGCCGATGTGGCCGATGATCTCGCCATTACGCAGAATGGCTGCGCTCTGGCCCGGATGCAGGGCGCTGTGCTCGGTGCGCTCGAAGGTAAAGGTGGCCCCTTCGGCGGTCAAGTCCAGCACCGCTTCCAGATCTCCTTTCAGATCAAAGAAGTCGGCTGCGCGGGTTTTGATGTCCCAGTGCTCGTCGCTCTGGTTGCCAGTGATGATACCGGCCAGCATCGGCTCCTGACGGATGCCGTTCTCGGCGCTTTCATCCTTGATGAAACGCAGACCCTGCTCGAACAGACGCACGCGCGGCTGCTGACGGTTCTGGTTGTAAACGACGGCCTGCACCAGACCCGGGAACAGAGAGACACGCATGGCGGACATCTCGACCGAGATCGGGTTCGGCAGCACGATGGCATCGCTCTGCGGGAACAGGGTTTGCTGGGTCTTGGGATCGACGAAGCTGTAGGTGATCGCTTCCTGGAAACCGCGGTCAACCAGCACGTCGCGCACGCGCTTCAGGGTCACCTGCCCTTCTGCCTGCTCCACCATCGCCAAGGAGGCAGCGGGTTTCAGGTTCGGGATGTTGTTGTAGCCGTAGATGCGAGCCACTTCCTCGATGAGGTCTTCCTCGATGGCGATATCGAAACGCCAGGAGGGTGCCAGCGCAGTCCAACCGTCAGCATCCACAGTAACCTGCATGCCAAGGCGAGTCAGGATCTCGACCACCTGAGCGTCAGCCACGCTGATACCGATCACCTTGTCGAGCTTGGCGCGACGCAGCTTGATGGGAGCAGCCTTGGGCAGATGGGCATCGGATTTGACCTCGATGACCGGACCCGCTTCGCCGCCGCAGATGTCCAGCAGCAGACGGGTGGCACGATCCATTACCTTGGCCTGCAGCTCCGGATCAACCCCGCGCTCGAAGCGATGGGAGGAGTCGGTGTGCAGACCGTAAGCACGGGCACGGCCTGTGATGGAGAGCGGCGCGAAGAAGGCGCACTCCAGCAGGATGTCGGTAGTGGTCTCGGATACACCGGTGCGGTTGCCACCGAAGATACCGGCCATACAGGCAGGACCTTTGGCATCGGCAATCACCAGGGTGGTCTCTTTGAGCTTCACTTCGTTGCCGTCGAGCAGAGTCATCGGCTCGTCAGCGTGGGCGCGACGTACCACCAGCTCCCCTTCCAGGGTAGCCAGATCGAAGGCGTGCATCGGCTGACCGTATTCCAGCAGCAGGTAGTTGGTGATGTCGACGATGGCGTCGATGGAGCGAATGCCGCCCCGACGCAGCTTCTCTTGCATCCAGAGCGGGCTCTGGGCCTGCAGGTTCAGCCCCTTGATGACGCGCCCCAGATAACGGGGGCAATCAGCCGGCGCTTCAACCCGGATCGGGAAAGTTGCATCAATGGTGGCAACGGCTGGTGTCCAGGTCGGCTCGACCACGTCCACGCTGTTGAGCACGCCAATTTCACGGGCCAGACCGGCGATACCGAGGCAATCGGCACGGTTCGGAGTCAGATCCACGTCGATGGAGACGTCGTTCAGATTGAGGTAGTCGCGAATATCGGTACCAATGGGAGCATCGGCCGGCAGCTCGATGATGCCATCGGCTTCAACGTCGATACCCAGCTCACTGAAAGAGCAGAGCATGCCGTGAGACGGCTGGCCACGCAGCTTGGCTTTCTTGATGGTGAAATCACCCGGCAGGGTCGCCCCTACTTTGGCCACACACACTTTCAGGCCCTGACGGCAGTTCGGCGCACCGCAGACGATGTCCAGCAGCTCGGCCTCACCCACGTTGACCTTGGTCACCCGCAGCTTGTCAGCGTCCGGATGCTGGGCACACTCGACCACTTCACCCACGACCACATTGTTGAACTGGCCAGCCACCGCTTCCACGGCGTCCACTTCCAGACCAGCCATGGTGATCTGCTCGGCCAGTGCGTTGTCACTCAACTCGGTGCGGACCCACTCCATCACCCAGGATTTACTGAATTTCATGTTCTCTCGCCCTTACTTGAACTGCTTGAGGAAACGCAGGTCGTTTTCGAAGAAGGCACGCAGGTCGTTGACCCCGTAACGCAGCATGGTCAGGCGCTCAACGCCCATGCCGAAGGCAAAGCCGGAGTATTTTTCCGGATCAATACCGACCGAACGCAGTACGTTCGGGTGCACCATGCCGCAACCCAGCACTTCCAGCCACTTGCCGTTCTTGCCCATCACGTCTACTTCGGCGCTCGGCTCGGTGAACGGGAAGTAGGAAGGACGGAAACGGATGGTCAGATCTTCTTCGAAGTAGTTGCGCAGGAAGTCGTGCAGAATGCCCTTCAGCTCGGTAAAGCTGGCATGCTCGTCAACCAGCAGGCCTTCAACCTGATGGAACATCGGGGTGTGGGTCATGTCGTAGTCGTTACGATAGACGCGGCCCGGCGCGATGATGCGGATCGGCGGCTGCTGATGCTCCATGGTGCGGATCTGCACACCGGAGGTGTGGGTACGCAGCATCAGATCAGGATTGAAGTAGAAGGTATCGTGATCGGTACGCGCCGGGTGATGAGCCGGAATATTCAGCGCATCGAAGTTGTGAAAGCCATCTTCAATCTCGGGACCACGGGCAACCTTGAAGCCCATCTCGCCAAACAGGCGCTCGATGCGCTCTATGGTGCGGGTTACCGGATGCAGACCGCCATTCTCGATGCGGCGGCCCGGCAGGCTGACATCGATGGTCTCGGCGGCCAGCTTCTGGTTCAGCACGGCGACTTCGAGGGCTTCACGACGCTCATTCAGCGCATCCTGAACCTGCTGTTTGGCCTGGTTGATCACGGCGCCCGCGGCGGGACGCTCTTCGGCAGACAAGGCACCCAGGCCCTTCATCTGCTCGGTAAAAAAGCCCTTTTTACCCAGATATTTGACCCGGATTTCGTCGAGGATCGCGATATCGCTCACGCCCTCAATTTCGGCTCTGGCTTGGCCGACTACTTCTTCAAGCTGTTGCATGTCTTCCTCGTCACCACTCCCGGTACAGGAGCCTTTAGGCTAAATAAGGTCAAGAGGGGAATAATACAAAAAAAGCCCCTTCGCTGACCATAGTTAAGGTGGGCTTTTCTCCCTACAAATCATTTTGTTATATCAAGCGAGTCTTATCGGTTCACCGTAACTCCTGAAATAATGGAACAAACATCTAGTTTGTTGGCATATAAACTATTTGTAGAACAGGTCATCTCGCACATATCACCTTGTGTGGAGAAAACTGTAGCGCGTGTAAAACAGTGGACAGAATATGGATGGGAGAAAGGGAAAAGTAATGTAAAACCGCAAATGACAGATACAAAAAAGGAGGCCTGAGCCTCCTTTTAGCGTTTATAACAGAACTGGATTAAACCAGAGCTGCTTTAGCTTTTTCAACCAGGGCGGTGAAAGCCATTTTGTCGTGAACGGCGATATCGGACAGGATCTTGCGATCGATCTCGATAGAAGCCTTCTTCAGACCGTTGATCAGACGGCTGTAGGACAGACCGTTCTGACGGGCTGCAGCGTTGATACGCGCAATCCACAGCTGACGGAACTGACGCTTTTTCTGGCGACGGTCACGGTAGGCATACTGACCAGCTTTGGTTACCGCTTGTACCGCTACGCGGTAAACACGGGAACGGGCGCCGTAGTAACCTTTGGCGGCTTTCATTACTTTCTTGTGACGAGCTCGAGCAGTCACACCACGTTTAACTCTTGGCATTTTTCACATCCCCCCTTATGCGTACGGCAGACAAGCGACAACACGTTTGTGGTCGGCAGCAGAAACCATGAATTTCGGTCCCAGCTGACGCTTACGCTTGCTGCTCTTCTTGGTCAGGATGTGACGCAGGTGGTTGTGCTTGCACTTGAAGCGACCCGAGCCAGTCTTCTTGAAGCGCTTTGCAGCACCCCGGTTGGTTTTCATCTTCGGCATTTCATACTCCGCATTGTGAGTGACAACAAAATCGCAAGGCGAACCAACTCATGGGGCAAGCCCCATGAGTCAATTTCTTGTGGGCCTTAAGATTTCTTCTTAGGTGCGAGGACCATCACAGCTTGACGGCCTTCGACTTTCGGGAACGACTCGACTACGGCCAACTCTTCCAGATCGTTCTTGACGCGCTCCAGAACCTTGATACCAAGATCCTGGTGGGCCATTTCACGACCACGGAAGCGCAGGGTGACCTTAGCCTTGTCCCCGTCTTCCAGAAAGCGAACCAGGTTGCGTAGTTTTACCTGATAGTCGCCTTCGTCAGTGCCAGGACGGAATTTGATTTCCTTAACCTGGACGACTTTCTGCTTTTTCTTCTGTTCTTTGGTTGTTTTGCTCTTTTCGTAGAGGAATTTGCCGTAATCCATGATCCGGCAAACGGGCGGCTCAGCATTTGGACTGATCTCTACCAGATCAACTCCGGCCTCTGCGGCCAAGTTCAGAGCATCCTGAATGGAGGTGATGCCAATGGCTTCACCATCCAGACCAGTCAGACGAACTTCTTTCAGACGGATCTCTTCATTGATCCGGTGAGCGCGGGCTTGCGGTTGCTTGCCCAGTTTTTTTCCGCCTTTTATAGCTTATTCCTCCACTTTCTTTTGTCCGCGGGTCTGAACTTCCTGGGTCAACAGAGCAATGAACTCTTCAACAGGATAAGTGCCCAGGTCAGCCCCTTTACGAGTCCGTACTGCAATCTTACCGGCTTCAACTTCTTTATCGCCGCAGACCAGCATGAAAGGTACTCGCTTCAAAGTATGCTCGCGGATTTTAAAGCCAATCTTCTCATTTCTCAAGTCCGCTTTTGCGCGAAGGCCCGCATCATTCAATGCTTTGGCTACTTTCACCGCATAATCGGCCTGATTGTCCGTGATATTCATGACCACAGCCTGAGTCGGTGCCAACCAGGTCGGGAACAGACCGGCGTACTCTTCAGTCAGAATACCGATGAAGCGCTCGATAGAACCCAGGATGGCCCGGTGGATCATCACAGGTACATGGCGATCGTTGTTTTCGCCCACATAAGTGGCACCCAGACGACCAGGCAGGGCAAAGTCGAGCTGCACGGTACCACATTGCCACGCACGATCAAGGCAATCGTGCAGGGTAAATTCAATTTTGGGACCGTAGAACGCCCCTTCACCCGGCTGCAGATCGTACTTCAGACCGTTGAGCTCCAGCGCTTCGGCCAGGGCTTTCTCGGCGCGATCCCACATCTCGTCGGAGCCGATACGCTGCTCGGGACGAGTGGAGAGCTTGACCACGATGTTTTCGAAGCCAAAGGTACCGTAGACGTCATAGACCATACGAATACAGCCGGAGACCTCTTCCATGATCTGCTCTTCGGTACAGAAGATGTGAGCGTCATCCTGAGTGAAACCGCGCACCCGCATCAGACCGTGCAGGGAACCGGACGGCTCGTTGCGGTGGCAGGAACCAAACTCGGCCATACGCAGCGGCAGGTCGCGGTAGGACTTCAGACCCTGGTTGAAGATCTGGACGTGACCCGGGCAGTTCATCGGCTTGATGGCGTACTCGCGGTTTTCGGACTGGGTGGTGAACATGGCCTGGGCGTATTTCTCCCAGTGACCTGAACGCTCCCACAGGACGCGGTCCATCATAAACGGACCTTTCACTTCCTGATAGTCGTACTCTTTGAGCTTGCCGCGGATAAAGGTTTCCAGCTCACGGAAGATGGTCCAGCCATCGTTGTGCCAGAACACCATACCGGGTGCTTCTTCCTGCATGTGATACAGGTCGAGCTGCTTGCCGATCTTGCGGTGGTCGCGCTTGGCGGCCTCTTCCAAGCGCTGCAGATAGGCCTTGAGCTGCTTCTTGTCAGCCCAGGCGGTACCGTAGATACGCTGCAGCATCTTGTTGTTGGAGTCGCCACGCCAGTAGGCGCCGGACATCTTCAGCAACTTGAAGTGGTGGCAGTGACGCATGTTGGGCACGTGCGGGCCGCGACACATGTCGATGTACTCTTCGTGATGATAGAGACCTGGCTGGTCATCACGGGCAATGTTCTGATCCAGGATTTCGACTTTGTAAGACTCGCCGCGCGCCTCGAATACATCGCGCGCTTCTTGCCAGGAAACTTTCTTCTTGATGACGTCGTAATCCTTGGCTACCAGCGCCAGCATGCGCTCTTCCAGGGCAGCCAGATCTTCATCGGTCAGGGTACGGTCAAGATCAACGTCATAGTAGAAGCCGTTGTCGATGACAGGGCCGATGGCCATCTTGGTCTGGGGCCAGAGTTGCTTGATAGCATGACCCAGCAAGTGGGCGCAGGAGTGGCGCAGGATGTCCAGACCTTCTTCGTCTTTGGCGGTGATGATGGCCAGCGCGGCATCAGCTTCGATCAGCTCGCACGCATCCACCAGTTCACCGTTTACCCGACCGGCAATGCACGCCTTGGCGAGACCGGGACCGATGTCCGCAGCCACATCCATGACGGAAACAGAGTGGGCAAATTGACGTTGGCTGCCGTCAGGCAGAGTAATGATTGGCATTATATGTTTCCTTATACAGTGGTGACCCCTACCAAAGGTCACATGCGGGATAGAAAAGAGATTCAAAAAGGTGATGTTTTGGTTCTCCACAGCACTTTGCGAAGACGGCCTGACACGCAAACAGCATGTCTAACATGACAAACCAAGCCAAAACGGCCCCCATGCTACCAGAAGTCGGGCGTGCTGTATCGGATTTGCAGATATTTTCTACAGTCAAATGAGTCGCCTGCCGACTATTCACCAAGCAGGGATTGCCAGTTGAAGTCAAAGTCACTGCTCCCCTCCTCGGCCAGCGCCAGCTCTTGCAGCACCTGAAGCGCCAGCTTGTTGCCCTTTTGTGCCGCCTGATAGAGCCACTGTTTCGCCTGAGGCAGATCGACCTTGCCGCTGACCCCCATCAGATGAAGCACACCGACTTTCAGCATGGCCGGGACATCACCATTACGGGCAGCCTGATCCATCCAGTGAAAGGCTTGGCGCAGATCTCGCTTGACCCCGACACCGCGCAGATAGAGCTCTGCCAGCCGATATTGGCCGAAGGGATCCCCTGCCAGCGCCGAATTACGATAGAGCGTGATGGCCCGGCTGATATCCTGCTCGCTCCCCTGCCCCACTTCATGGCTCCAGCCCATCAAGGCTTGCGCCCGAGGTTGGCCTTGATCGGCCAGTGGCGACCAGATCCGGGTCGCCTCATCGAAATGACCGGTACGCCAAGCACGGTTGGCAGCAACCATCTCCTGCTCGGTGGAGAGCGGAAGCAGACGCCAGATAACAAGGGCAAGCAGACCGATAAACAGCCAGCGGGAAGTGGTGGGTCTCATGATGATTTCCGTGATCCAGTTCTCATTTCGTCTATGTAAACGAAATGTAGCGCCGCGATCAAGCAAGAGATCCCTGCGACAACCCTTTTTGCACCCGGTCGATCAGCAGTTGTTGTCATTTATCCGGGGCACCTGCAAAATAGCTGTATGTATAAACAGTATTGGTGCACACCATGGCAGGACGAGGCAGCCCCCACAATATCGATCACCGTTTTAGCGGCCCCCTTGTCGAAGCGGTCGATGACGGCTGGCAATCGTCCGATTGGGATGCCGCCTTCACCCCCTCTGTGCCTGGCACCGAGGTGCGGGAGATCGGTGCACGCAGCATCATCAGCTACAACAGCTCACCGGATGTCCCCTTTGGTCGCTCCATCAACCCCTATCAGGGGTGCGAACATGGCTGCATCTACTGCTATGCCAGACCCAGCCATGCCTATCTGGAGCTCTCCCCTGGCCTCGATTTCGAGAGCAAGCTGTTTGCCAAACGCAATGCAGCCGACCTGCTGCGCCGGGAGTTTGCCAAACCTGCCTATCAGCCACAGACCATCTTCATTGGCGCCAATACCGACCCCTATCAACCCATCGAGCAGCGCTATCGCCTCACCCGGCAGTTGCTGGAAGTAATGCTGGCCCACCGCCATCCGGTCGGGCTCATTACCAAGAGCGCCATGATCTTGCGCGACCTTGATCTGTTGACCGAGCTGGCCAGAGAGGGACTGTGTCAAGTGATGGTATCGGTGACGACCTTGAATGAAACCTTGAGGCGACAGCTGGAGCCCCGCGCCAGCACGGGTGCCGGCCGCTTGAAAGTGATCGGGAAGCTGGCCAACGCTGGCGTGCAGGTGGGGGTACTGGCCGCCCCCATGATCCCGCGGCTCAATGAACCGGAGCTGGAGCAGATCATCAAATCGGCGGCCGAGGCGGGCGCCAGCTGCGCCGATTACATCCTGCTGCGGCTGCCCCACGAGTTGGCGCCGCTATTTGGGGACTGGCTCGATACCCACTATCCGGGCCAGAAGGAGGCTATTTTGAATCAGTTGCGAGCCAGCCGCGGTGGCGGGCTCAACAGTACCGCCTTCGGTACCCGCATGCGCGGTGAGGGGCATTTTGCCGATCTGCTGGCCCAGCGCTTTCGCCTCATCAGCAAGCGCCTCGATCTGGGCAAACGCCATATTCAGCTCAGGCTGGATGGGTTTATCCGCCCCGGGGAGCAGCTGTCGCTCTTCTAATCCCCCTGCTCACGCCCTTCACACATCAGGCGTGCCAAGAGCTTGAGAGGAAGATATGGCGCAACACATCCCGTGGAAATCCCGCTTTTCAGAATTTTCCAACGAAGTAGCCATGTCGCTACAAGAAAGCGCTATCCGGTAAAGAGAGGGCTAACGCCTTAGCCTGCGCGCTGATCCCGACCCTGCTGCACCATTTCAACCGGTAGTCGCGAGGGTTCATGAGCCACTTCGTGCTCATCCTCTTCATACAGCGGCACCTCTGACTCGCCCCATACCCGGCTCCACCAAATTTCCCACGTGATCCAACTGGTCATATGCAGCTCCTGACGGTGAAGGTGATGGCAACAACGCACCACTCGCCCGGCAGGATAGCGACTGGGAATGACAGGGAAATGACAACAAAATCACTTGAAAAAAGGCAACTGATGGTGGCAAGGAAAAGCCGAAACCGCTCACATAATCGGCGAAATCATCCTGAAAGCGGTCACAAATCTGCAGGTTGTGGATTGCAGTACACCCTGTTCCCGCCAAAGCTGGCTTGCCCATTCAGGCATCTATAAAAACAGGGACACAATAATGAAACACACAGCGGGAATATGGGCGATCGCAGGCATACTGATCGCCCCCTTGGCGCACGCCGACGTCATACTGCACGCCTTCAACTGGAAATACAGTGAAGTGACCGCCAAAGCCGACCTTATCAAGTCGGCCGGTTACAAACAGGTACTCATCTCACCGCCCCTGAAATCATCAGGCAACGAGTGGTGGGCCCGTTACCAACCGCAGGATCTGCGCCTTGTCGATTCCCCCCTTGGCAACAAGCAGGAGCTCGAGCAACTGATCGCCGCCATGAAGGCGCGGGGGATCGCCGTCTACGCCGACGTGGTACTCAACCACATGGCCAACGAGAGCTGGAAACGCCAGGACCTCAACTATCCCGGCAACGAGCTGCTGCAAAGCTACGCCAGCAACCCAGCCTATTTCGAGCGCCAGAAACTGTTTGGCGATCTGGGGCAAAACTTCCTCTCCGGTCAGGATTTTCATCCCGAAGGGTGCATCAGTGACTGGAGCGATCCGGGTCATGTCCAGTATTGGCGACTCTGTGGTGGTGCCGGTGACAAGGGGCTGCCGGATCTGGATCCCAACAACTGGGTAGTGAGTCAGCAGCAGGCCTATCTCAAGGCGCTCAAGGGGATGGGGCTCAAGGGTTTTCGGGTCGATGCGGTCAAACACATGAGCGATTACCAGATCAATGCCGTGTTCACCCCCGAAATCAAACAGGGGATGCACGTGTTTGGCGAGGTGATCACCACAGGGGGCGCAGGCAGCACCGATTACGAGCGCTTCCTCAAACCCTACCTCGACAGCTGCGGCCAGGGAGCCTATGACTTTCCGCTGTTTGCCTCCCTGCGCGGCGCGTTCAGTTACGGTGGCAGCATGAACCTGCTGGCGGATCCGGGCGCCTACGGTCAGGCGCTACCGGGCAGTCGCGCCGTCACCTTTGCCGTGACCCACGACATCCCCACCAACGACGGCTTCCGCTATCAGATCTTAAGCCAGACTGACGAGAAGCTGGCCTATGCCTACCTGCTCGGCCGCGATGGTGGCTCGCCGCTGGTCTATTCGGATCATGGCGAAACCCGTGACAAAGATGGCTTGCGCTGGCAGGACTACTACCTGCGCACCGATCTCAAGGGGATGATCCGCTTCCACAATGCGGTGCAGGGCCAACCCATGCAGCTGGTCGGCAGCGGTGACTGCTTCGTGCTGTTCAAACGGGGCAAACAGGGGCTGGTCGGCATCAACAAGTGCGACTACGAGCAGGAGTACTGGCTCGATACCGCCAGGTTCGAGATGAACTGGTATCGCAACTATCGTGACGTACTCGACCAAGGGGCCGTAGTCAACGTGCAGAGCCAGTGGGTACGGGTCGCCATTCCCGCCCGCAGCGCCAGAATGTGGCTGCAGGAGTGATCCAGCCGTAAGAGCAGCGTAGAGTCATAAAAAGCAGACAAATAAAAAGAGCGACCACCAGGGTCGCTCTTTTTGATCAGAGACGTTGCTCGGGTAACTGGTGACGATTACTCGTCGCCCGCTTCCCCTGCATCGACTGCATCAGTGCCGGTCGCGGTATCGGTACCTTCAGATACCTCACCGTCAACGGCCAGCGCGTCGTTCTCGTCTTCGTCGCTCTCGGCGATGCGCTGCAGGCCAACCACGGTCTCGTCTTCACCGGTACGGATCAGACGGACACCGCCGGTGTTACGGCCAATGACGCTCACCTCGGCAACACGGGTACGCACCAGGGTACCGCCGTTGGTGATCAGCATGATCTGGTCGGTATCTTCGACCTGGATCGCATCGATCACCTTGCCATTACGCTCATCCACCTTGATGGAGATAACGCCCTGGGTACCACGGCTCTTGGTCGGGTACTCGGCCAACGCAGTCCGCTTGCCGTAACCGTTCTCGGTGGCGGTGAGGATGGCACCTTCGCCGCGCGGAACGATGAGGGAAACCACCTTGTCACCGGCGCCCAGCTTGATACCACGGACACCGGCGGCGGTACGACCCATCGGGCGCACGCCCTTGAAGGTGCCCTTGCTTTCGGTGCCTTCGCCGTTGTCGCTGCCATCATCGTCATTGCCGGCATCGTCGTCGGTTTCAACGTCATCGCTGACATCGGCATCAGCGCGACCGCTGCCTTCGGCGAAGCGAACGACTTTACCCGCATCGGAGAAGAGCATGATCTCGTTGCTGCCGTCGGTGATATCCACCCCGATCAGCTCATCGCCCTCTTTGAGGTTGATGGCGCGGATACCGGAGGAGAGCGGACGGCTGAAGTCAGAGAGGCTGGTCTTCTTCACGGTACCATTGGCGGTGGCGAAGAAGACATACTTCTCGGCGTCATATTCCTTCACCGGCAGGATAGCGGTGATACGCTCACCCTCTTCCAACGGCAGCAGGTTGATGATCGGACGACCACGGGCGCCACGGGACGCTTCCGGCAGCTGGTAAACCTTGAGCCAGTAGACCTTGCCACGGGTGGAGAAGCACAGAATGGTGTCGTGGGTGTTGGCCACCAGCAGACGCTCCACAAAGTCCTCTTCCTTGATCCGGGTGGCCGACTTGCCACGACCACCACGGCGCTGGGCCTCGTAGTCGGAGAGCGGCTGATACTTCACATAGCCCTGGTGAGACAGGGTAACCACCACATCTTCCGGGGTGATCAGATCTTCGATGTTGATCTCGGCACTGGACATGCTGATCTCGGTGCGACGCTCGTCGCCATACTGCTCACGCACGGCCAGCAGTTCATCGCGGATCACTTCCATCAGACGAGCCGGGCTCGCCAGGATGTGCAGCAGCTCGGCGATCAGATCCAGCAAAGATTGGTACTCTTCCAGGATCTTCTCGTGCTCGAGGCCGGTCAGCTTGTGCAGACGCAGGTCAAGGATGGCCTGGGCTTGCTGTTCGGTCAGGAAGTATTGGCCTTCACGGATACCGAACTCGGGCTCCAGCCACTCTGGCCGTGCCGCGTCGTCACCCGCTTTTTCCAGCATGGCGGCCACGTTGCCGAGTTCCCAGCCCTTGGCAACCAGGCCCGCTTTCGCGTCGGCCGGGGTCGCGCTGTGGCGGATCAGCTCGATGATGGGATCAATGTTGGCCAGCGCAACCGCCAGACCTTCCAAAATGTGTGCCCGATCCCGCGCCTTGCGCAGTTCGAACACGGTCCGGCGAGTCACCACTTCACGGCGGTGCAGCAGGAACGCATCCAGGATCTCTTTAAGGTTCATCACCTTGGGCTGGTTGTTATCGAGCGCCACCATGTTGATGCCGAACGTGGTCTGCATCTGGGTGTGCTTGTAGAGATTGTTCAGCACAATCTCGCCGGACTCGCCGCGCTTGATCTCGATAACGATGCGCATGCCGTCTTTGTCAGACTCATCGCGCAGGGCACTGATGCCCTCGATCTTCTTCTCTTTGACCAGCTCGGCGATCTTCTCGATCAGTCGAGCCTTGTTCACCTGATAGGGGATCTCGTGAACGATGATGGTCTCGCGACTGGTCTTCTCGTCCACTTCCACTTCAGCTTTGGCCCGCACATAGATGGAGCCACGACCGGTACGGTACGCCTGCACGATGCCGGAACGACCGTTGATAATGCCGCCGGTGGGGAAATCCGGGCCGGTGATGTAGGTCATCAGCTCGTCAATGGTGAGGTCGCCATTTTCGATCAGCGCCAGGCAGCCATTGACAATCTCGGTGAGGTTGTGAGGCGGAATGTTGGTCGCCATGCCCACCGCGATACCGGAGGAACCGTTGACCAGCAGGTTGGGAACCTTGGTAGGCATGACAGCCGGGATCATCTCGGTGCCGTCATAGTTCGGCACCCAGTCCACGGTCTCTTTGTCCAGATCAGCCAGCAGCTCGTGGGAGATGCGGGCCATCCGCACTTCGGTATAACGCATCGCCGCGGCGCTGTCGCCGTCGACTGAACCGAAGTTGCCCTGACCATCGACCAGCATGTAACGCATGGAGAAATCCTGCGCCATCCGGACAATGGTGTCATACACAGCGCTATCGCCGTGCGGGTGATATTTACCGATTACGTCACCGACCACACGGGCCGATTTTTTATAGGGCTTGTTCCAGTCGTTCCCCAACTCGTTCATAGCAAACAGAACGCGGCGGTGAACCGGTTTCAAGCCATCACGCACATCCGGCAGAGCTCGTCCTACGATCACGCTCATGGCGTAATCAAGATAGGAACTCTTGAGCTCTTCTTCGATGTTGACCGGCGTGATCTCTCTGGCCAGATCGCTCATAGAAAGCCTTATCCCTAATTAGTTGTTCTTTGGCTTAAACAGCGCGACATGGTAACACACTGAGCCAAATACCTTAAGCCACAAATCGGGTATCAGATCGGGCTGGTGTGACAAAGTCCGTCCGTTATAATGCCCGCCAAGACAATAGATTGCGCCCATGACTCAGAAGCGGGCGCCCTGCCACAGGATCTTCGAAAAATGAACAGTGATGCCAATGTCGATCTGACAGAAATCGCCAAGTTTGAAGCCATCGCTTCCCGCTGGTGGGACATGGAGGGTGAATTCAAACCCCTGCATCAAATCAATCCGGTACGCCTTGACTGGATCACCGACAAAAGTGGCGGTCTGTTTGGCAAGCGCATGCTCGATATCGGCTGCGGTGGTGGCATCCTCTCCGAGAGCATGGCCCGCCGTGGCGCCAAGGTCACCGGCATCGACATGGGCAAGGAGCCCCTCGGCGTCGCCCGCTTGCACGCCCTGGAGCAGGGTGTTGAGCTCGAATATCGCCAGATCACAGCCGAAGCCCATGCCGCCGAAGTGCCGGGCCAGTATGACGTGGTGACCTGCATGGAGATGCTGGAGCATGTGCCGGACCCCGCCTCCGTGCTGCGCGCCATCGCTACCCTGGTGCGCCCGGGCGGCCGGGTGTTCGTCTCCACCATCAACCGCAACCCCAAATCCTATCTGATGATGATCATCGGGGCCGAATACCTGATGAAGATGGTGCCCAAGGGTACCCACGATCACAAAAAATTCATCACCCCGGCCGAACTGTGTCGCATGGGGGAAGCAGCTGGCCTGCTGGTGCGGGACATGAGCGGCGTCCACTACGCCCCCCTCACCAACCAGTTCAAGCTCGGCAAAAATGTCGACGTCAACTATATGGTGGAGTTTGTCCGCCCGGAGCACGGTTGATGAGCGCCTCTCACCCGCAGCCCCTTGGCTGTGTGCTGTTCGATCTGGATGGCACCCTGCTCGACACAGCCCCGGATCTGGGGGCCGCCGTCAACCATGTACTGATCAGCGAAGGCTTTGCGCCGCTCCCTGACGATATTATTCGTCAGACCACCTCCCACGGGGCGCTCGGGCTGCTGAAAGCGGGCCTTGGCGACGAACTGCTTGAGGAGCTGGGGGCCACCCGCCTGCGCAATGCCCTGCTCGACTACTACGCGGCCAATCTCTGCGTCGGTACCCGCCCCTATGAGGGAATGGTGGACCTTATCGAGTGGCTGGATGAAAAACAGATCCCCTGGGGCATCGTCACCAACAAGCCGGGCTTTCTCACCGAGCCACTGCTGGCAGCCCTGCCACAGCTTGCCAGCTGCGGCGTCACCGTCAGTGCCGATACTCTGCCAGTACGCAAGCCCGACCCCGCCCCCATGTTCTTTGCCTGTGAGAAGCTGGGGGTCGAGGCGGCTCACTGCCTCTATGTGGGGGATCATGTGCGGGACATCGAAGCGGGCCGCAATGCTGGCATGCGTACGGCCGTCGCTGGCTGGGGCTATCTCAATGATGAGGAAGATCCCGCCCAGTGGGGCGCCGATCTGCACTTTGATACCGTGCAGGCCCTGCACCACTGGCTGCGCTACGAGTTGACGGCCAAGGTGTAACGCACAGCCTTACCGGCTGACATGCGATAACGGGGCGAAGAGACTCTTCGCCCCTTGCATCTCTTACTTTACGCTCCCGCGTCCTGCGCCACCATCACGCTTCTATTCATGGATAATAAAGGCAGCTTTCTGCCTGTTGGATACCCATTTGACAAGCTCACAGCCGTCACAAAGCAGCCACAAACCCCCGTCATCTGATGCAAAGCCCTTGCCACGCTGAGCCCGCGGCTGCGACAACTGGACAGCTTTTGACCCTTGTTGCATAAGGGATAATCAGCCGCCGTTTGCTAGTAAAAAGCCCCCCGTTTCGCAAGCAAAAAAAGTTATTTAAATTTTCCATCTTCGATCGGGAGACTTGCTTTTAGCGGAGCGGACGAATGAAAACCCGCTCACTGTGAGCGGTCACTAACTGATGGGGCAAGACTCACAATTTATCCACAGCTCGTCACTTATCCACACATTGCAATGGCGGGCCGACCTCACTATCTTGTAGCTCGAACTTAAAATAACACTACATCTTGTGATTCATCGCACAATCTCTACCCAACTCCCGCACACCGCCGGAGCCTGGGTGGCGCCATTGTGCGATGGTTTTTCGGGAATCAACTGAAGGTCATCAGCCAATGAACTTGTTTGTGACAAAGCGTAACGGACACAAAGAACCCATCGATCTGGATAAAATTCACCGCGTGCTGGACTGGGCCGCCGAGGGTCTGGACAACGTGTCGGTCTCTCAGGTGGAACTCAAGTCCCACATCCAGTTCTATGACGGTATCCGTACCGCAGACATTCACGAAACCATCATCAAGGCGACGGCTGACCTCATCTCCGAGCAGACCCCGGACTACCAGTACATGGCCGCCCGTCTGGCCATCTTCCACCTGCGCAAGAAGGCCTACGGCCAGTTCGAACCGCCCCACCTCTACCAGCACGTGGCTCGTCTGGTGGACATGGGCAAGTACGACAAACACCTGCTGGAAGACTACACCCAGGCTGAATTCGAAGAGCTGAACGCGCACATGGATCACTGGCGCGACATGAACTTCTCCTACGCGGCGGTCAAGCAGCTGGAAGGCAAGTATCTGGTACAAAACCGTGTCACCGGCGAGATCTACGAGAGCCCGCAGTTCCTCTACATCCTGGTAGCGGCCTGCCTCTTCTCCAAGTACCCGAAAGATACCCGTCTGGACTACATCAAGCGCTTCTATGATGCGGTCTCTACCTTCAAGATCTCCCTGCCGACCCCGATCATGAGCGGCGTGCGCACCCCGACCCGTCAGTTCAGCTCCTGCGTACTGATCGAGTGCGACGACAGCCTGGACTCCATCAACGCCACCGCCAGCTCCATCGTGCGTTACGTCTCCCAGCGCGCCGGTATCGGCATCAACGCTGGTCGCATCCGCGGTCTGGGCAGCCCGATCCGTGGCGGCGAGGCGTTCCACACCGGTTGCATCCCCTTCTACAAATACTTCCAGACTGCCGTGAAGTGCTGCTCCCAGGGCGGCGTGCGCGGCGGTGCGGCCACCCTGTTCTACCCGCTGTGGCACACCGAAGTGGAAAGCCTGCTGGTGCTGAAGAACAACCGCGGCGTTGAAGAGAACCGTGTTCGTCACATGGACTACGGCGTGCAGATCAACAAGCTGATGTACCAGCGTCTCATCAAGGGCGGTGACATCACACTGTTCTCCCCGTCCGATGCGCCGGGTCTGTACGATGCCTTCTTTGCCGATCAGGACAAGTTCGAAGAGCTCTACGTCAAGTACGAGCAGGATCCGGCCATTCGCAAGAAGACCCTGAAAGCGGTAGACCTCTTCTCCCTGATGATGCAGGAGCGTGCCGGTACCGGTCGCATCTACATCCAGAACGTGGATCACTGCAACACCCACAGCCCGTTCGACCCGAGCGTGGCGCCGGTACGCCAGTCCAACCTCTGCCTCGAGATTGCGCTGCCGACCAAGCCGCTCAACAACATCGACGACGAGAACGGCGAGATCGCCCTGTGCACCCTCTCCGCCTTCAACCTGGGTGCCATCGAGAAGCTGGAAGATCTGGAAGAGATGGCCGATCTGGCCGTGCGTGCCCTCGATGCCCTGCTCGACTATCAGGACTACCCGATTGCCGCCGCCAAGCGTGGCAGCATGGGTCGTCGCACCCTGGGGATCGGCGTCATCAACTACGCCTACTACCTGGCCAAGAACGGTGCCCGCTACTCCGACGGCTCCGGTCTGGCGCTGACTCACCGCACCTTCGAGGCCATCCAGTACTACCTGCTGAAAGCCTCCGTGCAGTTGGCCCGAGAGTTCGGCCCCTGCCCGCTGTTTGGCGAGACCACCTATGCCCAGGGCATCCTGCCCATCGACACCTACAAGAAGGATCTGGATGCGCTGTGCAACGAGCCGCTGCATCTGGATTGGGAAAGTCTGCGTTCCGATATCAAGTCCGTGGGCTTGCGCAACTCAACCCTGACCGCCCTGATGCCGAGCGAGACCTCCAGCCAGATCTCCAACGCCACCAACGGCATCGAGCCGCCGCGCGGTCTGGTGTCGGTCAAGGCCTCCAAAGACGGCATTCTCAAACAGGTGGTGCCCGAGTATGATCGCCTGAAAGATCAATACGAATTGCTCTGGAAGCAACCGAGCGTTGACGGCTACCTGCAGCTGGTCGGTATCATGCAGAAGTTTGTGGATCAGGCGATCTCCGCCAACACCAACTACGACCCTGCCCGTTTCGAAGGCAACAAGGTCCCGATGAAACAGCTGCTCAAGGACTTGCTGACCGCCTACAAATACGGCCTCAAGACCCTGTACTATCACAACACCCGTGATGGTGCAGACGATGCCCAGACCGATCTGCAAGATGACGGTTGTGCTGGCGGGGCTTGCAAAATCTAAGTCACGGCAAGAACTGATAACCGGGCGGGAGCATGAAGCTCCCGCTCTCCTGTTTTCTCTATTCACATATTCTGGTAACCATGGCCTATTCAACTTTCTGCCAAACCCAAAACGACCAGCTCAAAGAGCCGATGTTTTTTGGCCAATCGGTCAACGTAGCCCGTTATGATCAACAAAAGCACGAAGTGTTCGAGCGGCTGATCGAGAAGCAGCTCTCCTTCTTCTGGCGCCCGGAAGAGGTGGATGTCTCCCGTGATCGCATCGACTATCAGGCCCTGCCGCCCCACGAGCAGCACATCTTCATCTCCAACCTGAAGTACCAGACCCTGCTGGACTCCATTCAGGGCCGCAGCCCCAACGTGGCGCTGCTGCCGCTGGTCTCCATTCCGGAGCTGGAAACCTGGATTGAGACCTGGGCCTTCTCGGAAACCATCCACTCTCGCTCCTACACCCACATCATCCGCAATATCGTCAACACTCCCGCCCAGGTGTTCGACGACATCGTGACCAACGAGCAGATCCTGAAGCGCGCCGGCTCCATCAGCCACTTCTACGACGACCTGATCGAAGCGACCGCCCTCTACAACCTGCATGGTGAAGGGACCCACACCGTCGCGGGCCGCGAGGTGACCATCACCTTGCGCGAGCTCAAGAAGAAGCTCTATCTGTGCCTGATGAGCGTCAACGCGCTGGAAGCGATCCGCTTTTACGTCAGCTTCGCCTGCTCCTTTGCCTTCGCCGAGCGCGAACTGATGGAAGGCAACGCCAAGATCATCAAGATGATCGCCCGCGACGAAGCGCTGCACCTCACCGGCACCCAGCACATGCTGAACCTGATGCGCACCGGCCAGGATGACCCGGAGATGGCCGAGATCGCCGCCGAGTGCGAACAGGCCTGCTTCGAGATCTTCAAGGAAGCGGCCATTCAGGAGAAAGAGTGGGCCGAGTACCTGTTCCAGGACGGCTCCATGATCGGCCTGAACAAGGACATCCTCTGCCAGTACGTGGAGTACATCACCAACCTGCGCATGAGTGCAGTCGGCTTGCAGCCAGCCTTTGCCGGCACCAAGCAAAACCCGATCCCCTGGATCAACACCTGGCTGTCATCCGACAACGTGCAGGTCGCCCCGCAAGAGGTAGAGGTCAGCTCCTATCTGGTCGGTCAGATCGACAGCGAAGTCAATGCCGATGACCTGGGTGATTTCGAGCTGTGAGTGACGCCACCAACACGCTGACCCCTGCCCCGCACGCGCCTGCCGAACAGCATGCGGTCGTGGCACCACGGGTACATACCCGAGATGGTGCCGTGCTGCACGCCCATCCCGGCGAAAGCGTGTTGGAGACCCTGGAGCGCCACGGTCATCATGTGGAGTTCCAGTGTCGCAGCGGCTATTGCGGCGCCTGCCGCACTCCGCTGATGGCTGGCAAGGTGCACTACCCCAATGTGCCGCTGGCATTCGTCGCCCAGGGGGAGTGCCTCCCCTGCTGCTGCAAACCGGTCGGCGCTATCCGGCTGGATATCCAGAAGAGCTGACGCAGCCACCAGCTGCCACTCGCACAAAATAGAAAGCCGCCGGAGCAATCCGGCGGCTTTTTTTGTCTCTTCATCTTTGTTCGGGTTTGCTCGGGCGCCCGATGACAGACGCCCACCCCCTCAGAGGATTACAACCAGGGGGCAGCGGTCGGCCCGTGGTGCAGGCCCAACTTCCAGACCCGGCCAAAGTGCTTGTAGTGACCGGCTGCGACGCCAGCCTTCTCGCCCATGCCGTGGTAGAGATCGAGGTGGCCCTTCTTCACCGCCCCGCCCACATCCAGCGCAATCAACAGCCGCAGCTGGTGCTTGCCGGTCCAGTTGCCCTCTTTATCGAGCAAGGGGACTTCGGCGAGGATCGGGGTGCCCATCGGCAGCAGGGTCTTGTCGGCAGCAACGGCCGCCAGCGGCAGCAGCGGGATACCGGCCGCGCCGATCACATCATTGGTCGGGCGGCGCTCGAAGAAGACATAGGAGGGGTTCTGCTCCACCAGCTCCTTGACGCTCTCCTCCGGCTGTCGGTTGGCCCACTCCTTGATGGCCTTCATCGACATCTGCTCTTTGGGCACTTCACCGCGGTCGATCAGTACCCGACCGATACTCACGTAACCGTGGCCGTTCTTGCCGCTGTAGCCCAGATATTGCAGCCGATCGTCATCTCCGTAATGGACAAAGCCGGAGCCCTGCACATCCATCAGGAAGTTGTCGATGAGGGATTTGCTGTAACCCAGCTCCAGCCCGCGATTGGCCAGTGCTCCCTGATGGATCTCGGCCCGGGTCGGACAGCGACCGCCACATTTGGGCATGGCATAGATGGGATATTTGTACTTGGCATCCGGGCGGTGGCGCACCTCCAGCACCGGCGAGTAGTAACCGGTAAAGAGCACGTTGCCCATGCGATCGGCGCCGCCCAGCTGAGCCAGGCTGATACCGTAACGGGTGATGTCGGCAGGATTGCCGCCGCCCGCCACCCAGCGTGAGAGCTGGTGATAGAGCTCGCCATAACGGCGGGTCATCTTGCCGGAGCGCTCCAATACCAGTCTGCTTTGCGGGCCAAACTTGCTGTAGTCGGCACGCGCACGGCTATTGACCCGCTCCACCCTCACCAGATCCTCTGGCAAGGTCCCGTCCAGATACTGCTTGCCCAGATTTTCCGGCACCTCGCAGTTAAGAAAGCATCTGTTGTCGGTCTGTTTTTTGGGCACTTCTGCTTTGTCAGAGTTGCCCGCACAACCGGCCAGTCCCAGCACTGCGGCGGTCAGCCAGTACGCGTGTTTGTTCATATGTCCTCATATAACGCCAAGAGCCATGCTCGGCGGGGAAGATGCCAAATTTGCAGGGGGAAAGCAAACGACATCAATCACTTGAAGCAGGATTTCTCCAAAGGGGATCCGCTGGGTTATAACAAGGTGACAGGATGTGCGAGGTGATGGATGGAACAGCTCGAAATATTCCCGCTGCAGAGCCCCTGCATCGGGGTCTGCGAAGTGAACAACAAAGGCTACTGCAAGGGGTGCCTGCGCAATCGCGAAGAGCGTTTCAACTGGCTCACCATGACCCCTGCCCAGCAACAAGAGGTGATGCGCCTGTGCCGGGATCGCAAACGCAGGGTCGAGGCTGCGCGGCGCAAGGCACTGGAAGGAGCCCAAAGCGAGCCGCAAGCACAACCAGGCTGGGATTTTTAAGCGTCTCCCATAGGCCCCCCTACTCCCCGCCCTCCATCCCCGCGACCCGGGCCAGTTCGCTAAACGCCACAAACAAATGATAAAACGTGCTGGCTGGCGCATGAGAGGTCAGCGGCTTTCCCTCGCTATCCACTTGATCAATCCAGTGTCCAGGCTGTGCGGGCAACAGGTAGTAGTGGAAGATCCGCGCAACTACCTTGCTGATCTGGCAGGCGGTAGCCTCATTCCCCTGTTGCTCATAGGTCGCCAAGAGTGCTTTCAAATGTTCGGTCTGGCACCAGAGCCGGCTGGTATCGCGATAGGGTTGCCCATCATCGGTCAGCTCATCGATCACCAGCCCGGTTTGCCCGTGCCCGTGGCGGATGGCAAAGCGGGTCAATATCCCGATTGCCTCGTCAATCTCGGTGCTGGTTGGCTGGATTTCCCAGCTGCTGGCAAGAGTCCGGTAGCGTGCCAGCAGCCAGCACCACTCGTAGTGATGACCGGGGTCGATGAGACGGGAGTCGGCATGACGCGCCAGCAGCGCATCGTCGAAAAACTCGCGCAGTAACCCGGGTTCCAGAAAACGCTGACGAAACAGCCGATACAGCGCGGTTGCCCGCTGCTGCCATATCACATCATCAAAGCTGTCTGCCGCTACCAGCAACGACTCGAACAGATGCATATGGGGATTTTGGCTGCGCAGTGGGCCAGATGGCCAACTGGAGTGGAATCCACCGTGCAGCGGGTCCGCAAAGAGTTGCTCAATGGCCTGATAGCGCGACTCGGCCTGTTGTTGCCAGCGTGGATCGCCACTCAGACGATAGAGCCAACACTCAGCCAGCAGGGCAAACGCGTATTCATAGCTGCAGACTGATGCGTCAGCAATCGAACCATCCCGATTAATGGAGAAAACGCTATGCCCCGCCCCATCGTCAAAATGACCCATACCGACCAAAGCAGAACGCTCGGCAAGGGTGCGCCCGTCGTACCACCCCAGCAGGGTGGCGTGGCTGAACACATAGATCTGGCGGCTCTGTACCCGAAAACGGGTCGGCTGCCACAAAGGCTGACCAGCACTATCCAATCCCTCGGCAAACAGCCCACGCTCGGGGTCAACCCCCTGCGCGCCCCAAAGGGGCAGCGCCTCGGAGACCAGCCAGCGATGGCAACGCTTTGCGGCCTCAGTCACCTCGATATGCATAAATTACCTCTCGCAACGGCGATAAAAAGGGAGAGCCAGGCTCTCCCATTGTTGACCAAATGGCCTTGACCCCATCAGAACAGACCGATGGCGACCCCGACAAAGGCCAGCACCAACAGCCCGAGCATCGCTTTGACCGGCGAGACGTTGCGCTTGGCCATCAGATACCAGGTACCCAGCACCACCACCAGCGGCATCAGTTTGGGGAAGATGCCATCCAGCATGCTCTGAACCTGGATATTGACCCCATCCGAGGTGACAAAATCGAGCCCGGTGGAGAGGTTGACATAACTGGCCGCTACCCCGCCCATCACAAAGACCCCGAGCAGGGAGAGCGCCTCACGCAGCTTGGCCGACTCGGAACTGACCAGAGATTCCACCGAACCAGTGCCCAACTTGTAGCCCTTCATAAACAACATGTAGGAGCCGGTGATGACGATGGCGTTGAAGCTGATGATGTAAAAAAGAGGCCCCAACACGCTGCCACCGGCGGCCAGCGCCATGCCGATACTGAGCAGAATGGGCACCAGCATTCCCGGGATCATGGAGTCCCCGATGCCGGCGATGGGCCCCATCAGCCCCACTTTCAGGGTGTTGATGGTCTCGCCATCGATCTTCTCTCCGTTAGCCCGCTTCTCTTCGAGCCCGACTGCCAACCCATTGATAATGGCGCCGATCTGGGGCTCGGTGTTGTAGAAGGAGGCATGGCGTTTCATCGCCTCCATCCGTTCAGCCTTGCCGGGATAAAGTTTCTTGAGCGCCGGCATCATACCAAGGCAAAAGCCGAACGATTCGAGACGCTCGAAGCTCATGGAGGAGAGGTTGTACATCATCCACGAACGCCAGCAGGCACGCAGATCCCGTGAGGTAAGAGCAACCGGCTGCTTGACCGCCAGTTCCCCTGATTGCAGCTCTGTGTTCATCAGAATTCATCCTCATCATCGGTTTGGGTGGCAGCACGGGCAGCAACTGCAGGGCGTTGTTCCGGCTTGTAGTTGTAGTGAATGAGCGCCAGCAGGGCCCCAATCATTACCAGCCCCACCATGTTGAGCTTGAGAAAAACGATGCCGACAAAGCCCACCAGGAAGTAGATCAGCATGCTGTTCTGCTTGATGATCTGCTTGAGCAAGATGGCAATGCCGACCGCAGGCAGAATGCCGCCCACCACCGTCATGGTACGGATCACCAGCTCCGGCAGGCTGTTCATGAACCCTTCGATGTACTGGTTACCGAAGTAGACGGCAATGAAAGTCGGCACGAAACGCAGCACAAAGTTGCTGGCCTGCGGGAAGATGGCGCTGTTGAGGTAAACCCCCTGTTCATCGCCCTGCTCCAGCGCCACATCGGCCCTGTGGTTCCAGTAGGAGTTGAACACCATCATGAAGTTGAAGAGGATGGTCCCGGCGATGCCGATGGTGGCGGCAATCGCCACGGCAACCGACGGCTCCTTGCCCGACATGATGCCCAGCGCAATGGCCGGAAAGGCGACGAAGTTGAGATCCGCCGGCATGGAACCGCCCGGCGTCACCATGGCGATATAGACTGCCTGCACCGCCACCCCGATCAGGATCCCGGTCTGAATATCCCCCAGAATGGCACCGACCAGCATGCCCGATACCAACGGGCGAGTAATGGTATACCAGCCACCGGTCAAGCCCAGCAGCCAGGGACTGCTGAGAGCACCGAGATAGCAGAGTATCCCGATGAGTGTTGCTTCCAGAAACATGATCTCTGCTCCCTATTTCAGCTTTTTCTGGGCATCTGCCCAGCTGTAGTGACTGGCATCCGGTACCAGCCGAAAGTCGATCTCGTGGCCAAGGTTGGCCAAGTAATCAAAGGCGGCGATCTCCTGCACCGTCACCGACTGGTTGGGGCCTATGGTGGTAGTCTGCTCGCGGGCACTCATGGGCCCGACGTTGATCTTGCCGTTGAGATTATCCAGGGAGATCCCGGCGGCGCAGAGGCGCTGCAGGGTGACCGGCGACTTGCCAATCACGAAGTAGCGCTTATCACTGGCGATCACCTTGGGCAACTTGGTAATGGCGGTCGCCACATCAAACAACCACACCTTGGTATCCGACACTGCCCCCGTCATCACCTGAGAGAGCAGCGGATCGGCCGCCACCTCATCATCGATCGCGACGATACCGTCACAGGGCAACTCTCTGGCCCAGCGGGTCACCAACTGACCGTGGATCACCCGATCGTCAATGCGTACAAATGAAATCGCCATCTCGCTCTCCTAGAAGTTGTCATCTTGCTGGTGCACCGCCGGTGCGGCGATCACCATGGATTCCAGAGCCTGTGCCAGCAACTGGCGGGCCGCTTCGTGCACATCGGTCGCTGCAAGCCAGTCGGCACTCATCAGCAGCATGGGAAAATTCACCCCGGTCACCACGGCTACCGGCTGCGGCCATGCGGGATCAAATGCAAAGCGGCATGCCACGTTGTAGGGTGTGCCGCACTCCATGTCGCACAGCACCAACACCCCGTCAGACCCCGCGCCATGACGGCGCAGGGTCTGTTCAAACTCGGCGCGAAACGCCTCTATTCCCCCCTCTTCGGTCAGAGAGACTGTGGCTACGGCGGGCAACTCGCCGTAGACCATATTGGCGCTGGCCAGCAGGGCCGGCGCCAGTGAACCATGGGTTGCGATAAGGATCCTCAGCATCTTGGTTACCCCCTCACATAGGCCTTGATGGTGGCAATGGTCTGCCCTTCACTCTCGCCACTCGGGCGGATACGATAGCGCCCTACCGACGCCGGTACGATAAAGGTCTCGGCATAGTGCACCACGAAGGGGGCGAAGGCGTTGTCCGGGCTATCTACCGTTGCCTCCCGACCCTCTATCAGGTTGAGCACTTGTACAGTGCCGCCGGTGTCGTGCTCTACCGGCACGCTGAACCAGTGGCGACGAGTCTCGATAAATTCACGCTCATGCAGTCCGGTGCGCTCTTCACGCCACCCTTCCCCTTCGGCGATGGGCTCGATGCGATTGACCAGATGTTCACGGGTCCAGTCGGTGTCGCGCTCCCACTGGATCACCTTGCTGCCGTGCGCCAGATGGATGGGGCGCGGAATGCCGTCGAGCCCGACCCGACCCCAGTCCCACAGCTTGAAGGTGAAGATGTAGGGGGTGGCGCTGATCTCGAGCACCATGGCCCCCTCTCCCGAGCAGTGGACGGTTCCGGCCGGGATCAGAAAGTGATCATGTTTACGGGCCGGAAAACGGTTGATGAAGCGCTCGTCATCGAAAGGCTTCTCGCCGCGCTGGGCGGCAGCCAGATCCGCCAGCATCGCCTGCGGGTCGATGCCGGTGCGGGTACCGAGATAGACACAGGCATCCGGCTTGGCATCGAGCAGGTAGTAGCTCTCGTCCTGGGTGTAGTGCATGCCGAACTCCTGCTGGATGTACTCGGTCAGCGGATGCACCTGCAGACTGAGCGGCTGCCCCCCCACCGTGTCGAGAAAATCGAAACGGATCGGGAACTCGGCGCCAAAGCGAGCGTGTACCCGCTCCCCAAGCAAGGCGCTGGGCTGGCACAGCACCAGGTTTTGCGACGGGATCTCCACCCGCACCTCGCCAATGCGCAGGTAGAGGCTGTTCTCTTCCGGTACGCAATCAAAGCACCAGGCATAGTTGGGCTGAGCCGGGTCCAGATCGCACACCTGCTTCATCCACTGCCCGCCCCAGACCCCGGGGTCGAAGAAGGGCACCACCCGAAACGGCTGGCGCGCGGCCTGATGCAACCCCACCAGCAGCGCCTGCCCCGTCACCAGGGTCGGCTTGCCTCGGGTGTTGGTATCGAGCAGGAAATCGATGGTGGGCAGCTGGGCCAATTTATGGCGATCAAACACTCGCCACTCGATGAAGAAGGCCCGCTTGTAGCGGCGCAATATGTCCTCTTCGGTGTTATCAGCGCCCCAGTTGCCAATCTCTTTACGGCGCAGACGCTGCTGGATCTCCCAGCGGGCAAGATCGGCATAGACCCGCACATCCCCTCTCGCCACCAGCGAGGCGCCGCTGCCCATCACTACCACCAGGCCACGGGTTATCTCTGCGACCTGCCGCTGCAGGCTAGCCAGCGCGGCCGGGTCAAAAAACTCCACCATCTTGTGGGGAGCCAGCACACCAAAGACCCGGTCGTCGGTAATGAAGCGCTCCAGCATCGCCAGCACTTTTGATTCGGGCAGACGGGCCTGCTCCACCTCGATGAGCGTGTGGGGCCCAAGCCTCGCCAGCAGCTGGCTACGCAGCTCGTCCTGATCCACGCCGTGATAGCAGTCGATCACCAGCACCACCTTTGCCCCACCTTGCCCGTCTGCCGCGGCCTGCAGTCGCCGGGCTATCTCGTGCCAGCCGGCACAGGCGGCGCCCTCATGGCCGGCGACCACCACTTCCGGGAATTTGTCGTAGTTGGAGACGTAACTCGAATGAATCATTGGCTTGCTCTCTCGTTGACACCTACGAAAGAGATAAATCGATTAACCTGTTAACCACAACCTGATAAACAAGATTAACCTCATAAAATGGTGTATTTGATCGCCAAGATGGGCGAAATATGTGATCATGACGGCAATTTCATCATGGCAAGTGAACAAGAAAAGGTTAATCGATATACCTTGAGACCTACTCCCTGACAGGATCCATCCCATGAGCAATGTGACCGTTGCCGACATCGCCCGCCATCTGGGGGTGTCGACTGCCACCGTCTCCATGACCCTGCGCAACAAGGGGCGCATCTCCGAGCACACCCGCCAGCGGGTACTCAGGGCCATCGACGAGCTCGGCTATGTCTACAACCAGACCGCCGCCAACCTGCGCAACAAGAGCAGCAACCAGGTCGGTCTGTTGCTGCACGACATCACCAACCCCTTCTATGCGGAGATGACGGCGGGCCTGAGCCGGGAGATGGAGCATCACGATCTGATGCTGTTTCTGGCCAACAGCGAGGAGTCGGCCACCCGGCAGCAGCAGTTCACCGACTCGCTGCAGCGCAACAACGCCGCCGGCATGGTGATCTGCGCCACCCAGACTACTCCCCGCAGCTTCTTCGAGAGCCTGCAGCGCCGCCGCATGCCCACCATTCTGATCGTGCGGCCGGTGCCGGACGTGGCGATCGACTTCGTCGGTACCGACAACTTCCTGGGCTGCCAGCTGGCGACCGAACACCTGCTGAAGCTGGGCCACCGCCATATCGCCTTTGTCGGAGGCAACCCCGTCTCCATCAGTCGCTCTCAGCGCCTCGGCGGCTACATGAGCAAGTTGCTCGAACACGGCATCTCTCCAAGACCGGAGTGGATCATCGGCTGCGGCGCCAGCCGGGTGGAAGGCACCCGTGCCATCGCGGCGCTGCTGCAACAACATCCCGAGGTGACGGCGGCGGTCTGCTATCAGGACGTGGTGGCGCTCGGCGCCATTCTGGGGCTGCGCAAGCTGGGGCGAGTCATCGGTCAGGACTTTGCACTGGTGGGCTTTGACGATCTGCCGGAAACCGCGCTGGTGGATCCGCCCCTCACCACCGTCTCGGTGGCGTCGCGGGAGATCGGCCGAAAAGCTGGCGAGCTGCTGCTCGAGCGGATGGCCGGCAACGACGAACCGGCCAAGAGCATCATCCTGCCCCCCACCCTGGTGGTGCGCCAATCCTGCGGCAGCCCCTAGCGGGCCGCCGCACGCGCGGTTTCAAGTGGCTTGCCCAGCAGAAGTGACGATGCGGGGCGTGCCATCCTCCCCGGCCAGCACCCGCAGGCCAAAGCCGCGCGCTCCCAGCGCTTCGTAATCGTGACCGGCGACGGCGGGCCAGACCGCCAGCGCCGAGAGCTGCGTCGCGCCGGTGTTGATGAGTCGATGGGCCACATGGCCTGGGATATGGTGAACGCTGCCGGCAAAGACCTGCTCCAGCCGGCAGACACCGGCCATATCCTGCAGCAGCAACAACCCCTGCCCGCACAACCCGAAGTAATATTCCGCCTGCTCGGCCCGCGCATGGAGATGACCGCGGGTCATGAAGAACTCCTGGCCAACCCGGCCCGCCGCCAGATAGGTGACCCCCATGTTGAGATCCCCCTCGCCGCCATGGCCGGGCAGCATGGCGACCCGATAGAGCCGGGTATCAGGCAAAAACGCCGCTTCGGCGTGCGGGTCGGCAAAAAGCCCCTGCAGGTCAGCCAGGGTGGTGCTCTTTTCCACCAGCTCGGCGCCGCCGAGTTTGCCGGTCGCAAAATCGAGAATGGGGGGGATCATGGGGGTCATCATCAGCTCCTGGGGATCGGGTTATCGGCAGGCGCAGCGGCGCCCTTCGGGGTTCCACGCTAGAGGGTTAATCCATTAACCACAAGCCAGGTTGCCCTACCCTCGTCACTTTTTTGGACAATAAATTGGGGCAATAAAAAAGCGGCCCAAAGGCCGCTCTCTTGTATGGCGTGTTGCTGGCTGGCGGCTTATGCCGTGGCCAGCTTGGCCTGCTCTTCACCGCGCTTGAGCATGGCGTAGGAGACACCGGTCAGCAGCGAGCCTGCCGCAATCGCCACGATATACATCATGACGTTGCTGATGGCGTGCGGGATGAACAGCACAAACAGACCGCCGTGGGGCGCCATCAGCTCGCAACCAAACAGCATGGAGAGCGCACCGGTCAGGGCGCCACCCACCATGCAGGCCGGGATGACCCGCATCGGATCCTTGGCGGCAAACGGAATGGCCCCCTCGGAGATGAAGCACAGACCCAGCACGAAGGAGGCCTTGCCCGCTTCCTGCTCCGCCTTGATGAACTTGGTGCGGGCCAGGAAGGTGGCGATCCCCATCCCCAGTGCCGGCACCATACCGGCGGCCATCACGGCAGCCATCGGGGCGTAAGTTTTGGAGGCCAGCAGGCCGACCCCGAAGGCGTAAGCCGCCTTGTTGACCGGGCCACCCATGTCGAAGCACATCATGGCGCCGATGATGACACCCAGCAGCACGGCGTTGGCGGATCCCATGTTGTTGAGGAAGGTGGTCATGGCATTCATTATGCCGGCCACCGGACCACCCACCACGTAGATCATCACCAGGCCGGTAAACAGGCTGGCAAAGAGCGGAATGATCAGGATGGGCTTGAGCGCTTCCAGGGTCACCGGCAGGCGCACCTTGTCGCTCAGGTACTTGGCGCTGTAACCGGCCAGGAAACCGGCGACTATGCCGCCAAGGAAACCGGCGCCCAGCGAGCTTGCCAGCATGCCGCCGATCATGCCGGGAGCGAGACCCGGACGGTCAGCGATGGAGTAGGCAATGTAACCGGCCAGCACCGGGATCATCAGGGCAAAGGCGGAGCCGCCACCGATCTTCATCAGAGCCGCGGCCAGAGTGCCTTCCACCTTGAACGCTTCAATACCGAATACGAACGAGAGCGCGATGATGAGACCGCCCGCCACTACCATCGGCAGCATGAAGGAGACGCCGGTCAACAGGTGCTTGTAGGGGCCTGCTTTTTCCTCTTTCTTGGGCTGGCTGGCGCTGCTGTGGCGATAGGTTTTCGCCTCGTTCCAGGCCTTGTCGAGCTCGGCACGGGTTTTCTTGAGCGCTGCGCCTGTGCTGGTGCGATAGACCGGCTTGCCGTCGAAACGAGCCATGTCCACCTCGATGTCGGTGGCGAGGAATACCAGATCGGCGGCGGCAATCTCCTCGACGGTCAGGGCATTCTGGGCACCGACCGAGCCTTGGGTTTCGACGCGGATCTGATAACCCAGCTGTTTGGCCATGGTCTCCAGCGCTTCTGCCGACATAAAGGTGTGGGCCACCCCAGTCGGGCAGGCAGTCACCGCCACGATGCGCTTGCCAGCGGCGGCCGGTTTGGCGGCAGCATTGGCAACGGCGGAGACGGCTTGATGACGATAGACACTGGCGCCGCTGGCGGCTGCCTCCAGCAAGGCGGCCGGATCCTGCAGGGCGAGATCCATGCTGCCCTGATAGACCTGCTTGCCATCATAGGCAGCGAGATCCACCGGAGCACTGGCGACAACCAGCACCAGGTCGGCCGCGGCAATCTGCTCTTTTGAGGGGATCTGGCGCGGTTGCACACTGGAGCCGACGTCGAGGGTGAGTTCCCAGCCAGCCAGTTTGGCCTGCTGTTCTATCCGTTTTGCAGCGAGAAAGCTGGTGGCAATGCCCGCCGGGCAAGCCGTAACCAAGATTGCTTTCATTGGGCATCTCCTGAGTTTTCCATTGAGGGGGTATGGCATTGAACCGGTGCCAGCGCATCCAGACGCTCTACGCGCACCTGTTCAAGTAAAGGGTTGAGCACATTGATATCGTCAAAGCCGACTGCGACCTGACTGACCGCCAAGGCCGAGACGGCGGTGGCCAGCCGCAGGGTCTGCTCCGGCGCCCAGCCAAGGCTGAGACCATGGGCGAGACCGGCCACCAGGGAATCGCCGGCACCCACGGTGCTGACCACCTGCATCCGCGGTGGAATCGCCTGCCAGACGGCATCCGGGGCAAACCAGATGAGGCCATCGGCGCCGTTGGAGATCACCACGTTGGGGATCCCGCTGGCCTGCAGCGCGCGGGCACACTCAACCTGATCGCTCAGCGTCTTGATGGGGCGGCCCGCCCACTGGCTCAGCTCCTCCAGATTGGGTTTGACCAGGGTCGGCGCCGACTTGATCCCTTCGCTTAAGGCCGCGCCGCTGCAATCGAAGATCACCTGCTTGCCCTTGGCCTTGAGCAGCCGGATCAGATGGGCGCAGTAATCGGGAGCCACCCCTTTGGGCAGGCTGCCCGCCAGCACGAACCAGTCGGCATGAGGTGCCAACTCGTCGATGGTCTGCTCCAGCTCGCTCACCTCCCCTTGCTGGATGGTGAGCCCCGGCAGGTTGAGATCGGTGACCCGACCAGACTGCTCGGAGATCTTGACGTTGATGCGGGTGCTGCCCGCCACGCGCACAAAGTGATCATCCAGCGCTCGCTCGGCAAACAGGGAGACAAAACTCTGTTCATTGTCAGCGCCCAGCCAACCGGTGGCGCCCACCTCGCAGCCCAAGTCCTTGAGCACCATGGCGACGTTGATCCCCTTGCCCGCCGCGCGCAGGTTGGCCTCGCTCACCAGATTGACCTCACCCAGGCTCATTGCCTCGAGGCGAGTAGTGAGATCGAGGGCCGGATTGAGGGTGATGGTGACAATCTTCATCAGTGTGCCCCCTCGCCGAGACCAGCGGCGATCGCCTCACCGATCCCCTTGAGGGCGGCTTCGGCATCAGCCCCTTCGGCGCGAAACGCCAGACGGTGCCCGCATTTGACCCCAAGGCCGATCACCTTCATCAGGCTCTTGGCGGAGACCGCCTCGCCGCTGCCATCCAGATTGGCAACCCGGATATCTGATTCAAACTCTTTGGCCACCTTGACCAGCATGGCGCCGGGACGGGCATGCAGGCCGTGGGGGTTGATGATGGTGAAGGTTTCACTAAGACCGCTCGCTGGCCCTGCCTGCAACATGGCCAACCCGTCGCTGCCCGCCAGCGTAGCGAGTTGGCCGGCAGCCGCCAGTTTGGCCAGATTCTCCAGTTGCGGCAGATGGCTGCTATCTGCGGCGCACAGCAGCAGCATGGAGCTGACCGGCAGCACCCCTGCCGTGAGGGCGCTACTCGGGGTGGCCAGCACCCAGCCGGTCTGGGCCGCTTGTGCTCGAGCGAGCCAGACGCCCTCACCCAGATAGGCGGGATCGCTTGCCAGCAGGGCGCTCACCATGGCGGCATCACCCCAACCGGCGGACTTGGCGCGGGCGGCCGCGCCCAGCAGCAGCTGGTCGCGATCATCGGCCGGGAAGTCGGCCAGGGTCAGGTATTGCACCTCTTTGGCGGCAGTGGCGCCGGTCAGGATATTGATGATGGTGTCGGCATCGGTGGCCTCTTTGAGCTGGGCTGCCGCCTGCTCGTCACCCAGCACATGGGTGAGCTGGCGCAAGATGCCCAGATGCTCGTCTGACTTGGCGGCGATGCCGATGGCGACATAGGCGATCTGCCCCTCATCCCACTCGATACCATTGGGGAACTGGGCCACCATGACGCCTGTGCTCTTCACCAGATGACGGGTATCGGTGGTGCCGTGGGGAATGGCGATGCCGCTGCCAAGATAGGTGGCATGCTGCGCTTCACGAGCCAGCATCCCATCCACATAGCCCGCTTCCACCAGACCGGCTTCGGTCAGTTTGCCTGCCAGCAGAGCAATGGCGTCCGACTTGGTTGCCACCGACTGTCCCAGCAAGATCTGCTCTCGCGCCAACTTCAACATAGAGACTCTCCATCAGGTTCCGGCCGCGCCGGTACGTCACAATTGAACATTCGGGTAACTCGCCAGCTGACAATAGACCCGAACACGGTTGACTGTGATCGGAGCCTGATTTTCAGGCCACTGGGTCTCTTCGTTGCTGACAGGCTGAATCGTTTCACTTACACTCAGACTGAATCGTTTCAGCGAATTGATCAAGTACCCACAAAGAGTGCTTTTCAATGATATGATCCCGCGCACACTTTTCGGTGCCCTCACCCGGCAGTGACCGTGGGCCTTGCAACTCAAACAGAGCCAATATGATGAAACTGGATGAAATCGCCGCCCTCGCCGGTGTCTCGCGCACCACGGCAAGCTATGTGATCAATGGCAAGGCCGACCAATACCGCATCAGCCAGGCCACCCGCGACAAGGTGATGGCCGTTGTCACCGCCCACAACTACCAGCCGGATAGCCGTGCCGCCTCCCTTCGTGGCGGCCAGACCAAGACCCTCGGCTTTATCCTGCCCGACCTTGAGAACGCCAGTTACGCCAAGCTGGCCAAACGGCTGGAACAGGGGGCCCGGGCGCAGGGATATCAGCTGCTCATCGTCTGCTCGGAGGATGATCCCGCCACCGAAAAAGAGCTGGCCCAGATGCTGGTGAGCCGCCATGTGGATGCCCTGCTGGTGGCCAGCTGCCTGCCCCCGGACGACCCCTTCTACGGCAAATTGCAGGCGCAAGGCAGCCAGATCCTCGCCATCGACCGGGCGATGGCCGCCGACAAGTTCGTCACCGTCGCCAGTGAAAACGAGAAAGCGAGCTTTGATCTCACCAGCTCCCTGCTCACCCCGAACTTACGCCATATCGCCTTGATCACCGCGCTGCCAGCACTCACGATCAGCAAGGAGCGCAAAGCCGGTTTCGAGCAGGCGGTCGCCAGTCACAGCGCGGCTCGCCACCTGTGCGAGGGAGATCACTTCTCGCGCACCGAGGGGTATCGCCTGATCAAACATCTGCACCAGCAGCTGGGTCAGCTGCCCGAAGCGCTGATCACCACCTCCTACATCCTGATGGAGGGGGTACTGGACTACCTGCTGGAGCAGGAGACCGATATGAGCCAGCTCGCCATGGCCACCTTCGGGGACGATCGGCTGCTCGACTTCCTCCCCTTTGGCATCAACTCCCTGCCCCAGCAGCACGACGCGCTGGCGAGCCAGGCGCTGGAGCTAGCGCTCAAGGCGGTAAATGGCGAATACCAGAGCGGGCTGCACTATGTGAGCCGCACCCTCAAGCGCCGTCGCTAACCTGACCGCAGCAGACCCGATTTGCTGTCAATGGGTGGGTAAAGCGAACAGATGACAATAAGGCTGCCAGCATCGGCCGCCTTATTGTTTTTCCCCACAACCCTACCCGCCCGCTTTGCTTTTTCTACCGTCTGGCCGACTAAACAACCGGCCGCCACCCCCCTGTTGTCCCTCAACGCCACGCCAGCGTTCATACAACGCCCTCCCCGCTCCCCTATCTGCGCTGCTGCCACTTGGCTGACCTGTATCAATGAGCCCCTGCCAGTCATTTTTTCGGTGCTTTTTTCTGCAATTAGCCATCACTGTCATCATTTATTTCCACTTGTTGCCACAAGCCAGCACAAAATCCGTATAAAAGGGGTTGTTTCCGCTATTTTGATCCGCTAACGTGGCAACCATCTTTTACAACTGACAGGTTTTAGGTACAGATGTTCCCGTTCCGATATTGCTAGCCTCCGGCCCTATCACCGGAGGCACCTTCTGATAACGCCAATTGGCCCCCTCTTGTTGACGTCACTGCTGACATCGCCTGTTTGCACTGACACCGCTACGTTCGGATGGATAACATGAATACCAAAACCCTGGGTTGTACCCTGTTGATTGCCGGCACCACCATAGGTGCCGGCATGTTGGCCCTGCCGCTGGCATCCTCCTCCCTCGGCGGCCCCGCCACCCTGATGTTGATGGTCGGCCTCTGGGCCCTGATGGCCTTCACCGCCATGCTGCAAGTAGAGGCAAGCCTCAACACCGGCAAGTGGTACCTGCACCAGCTGGCGGATCATCTGCTCGGCCCCTGGGGCAAGCGCATCGCCTCCTTCTGTATCCTGATGCTGTTCTACTCGCTGGCCTCCGCCTACATCAGCGGCGGTAGCAGCCTGCTGGCACAGGCGCTGGCCGATGCGGGCATGACCCTGAGCCAGGAGCAGGCCGCCTGGGCCTTTACCCTGCTGTTTGGCGGCATGGTCTGTGTCGGCACCCGCTCGGTGGATTACCTCAACCGGCTAATGTTCACCGTCAAACTGGTGATCATGGTGGTGGTGCTGGCGTTGCTGCTGCCCCGCACCGAAGGGCAGCATCTGCTCTCGATGCCGCTGGGTCAGGGCCTGTTGCTTGCGGGCCTGCCGGTCATCTTCACCTCGTTCGGCTTTCACGGCTCCATTCCGAGCGTGATGCTCTACCTCGGTGACTGCCCCAAGCAGTTGCGTCGGGTCTTTGTCTGGGGCTCAGCCCTGCCGCTGATCCTCTACGTGCTGTGGCAGGTGGCGATCCTCGGTCTGCTCGGCCAGCAAGCCCTGCTGCAAACCGGCGGCGCGCTGGACAGCCTGCTGGCCAACGTCGGCAAGCTGGTGAGCTGGCCTGCGTTTAATCAGGCGATGCACCTGTTTGCCGATCTGGCACTCGCCACCTCCTTCCTCGGGGTAACGCTGGGGCTGTTCGACTTTATGGCCAAGGCAACCCGCCGCAAGGACAACTGGCAGGGCCGCACTCAGACTGGCCTCATCACCTTCGTGCCGCCATTGCTGTTTGCCCTCTACTTCCCGCAGGGCTTTATCATGGCCCTCGGCTACGCAGCCATTGCGCTGGCGATCCTCGCGGTACTGCTGCCGGTGGCGCTGGTGTGGCAGAGCCGCAAACAGGCGCCTGCCCACCACTACCGCGCCCCGGGTGGCGCAGTGGCGCTTGGAGTGGCCGCCGCCATGGGCGTGCTGATCGTCGGCGTCCAGATCAGCGTCAGCCTTGGAATACTGCCAGCGCTGTAATCCCCGATACTGAATGCCCCAAATAGCAAAGCCCCGCCAATCTGATTGGCGGGGCTTTTTACACTCAACTAACTCCATTTAATTCATTTTTTCGAATGGTGACGTCCAAAACCGGATTTATTTGGCCAAGTACGCATCTTCCTTTTCTCTTCTATGATGTAACTTTCTCGCCATAACCAATCACCCAATAAATTAGCTACGGTATGATTTAGTCGCACACGAGCGGTCTCATCACTAAAAGGTAACTTTTCAAGCTGGGCCATTACCTTAGGATCATTAAAATCAATGCCATTCCAAGCATGTCCATACATATTTCGAATTTTCCGTATTGCCTCAACTTCAGAAAACTCTTGTTCTTCTATTAGTCCAAGTGAATACGCGGCCAGAATGCGAGAACTAAATGTACCTAAAGGAGCATTAAATCCTTCAAGTAATTTTTTACTTTCTGTAGAGTCTATAAGAAAGGCAGAAATCATACCCGCGAGCACCTCATCAAGAATAGAGCCTGCCATCAACACAGCCCCTCTATCAGACTCTTTATAAAAATCATTCAAGAATGTTGCGAGTCGCAAAATTTCAGGTGGTGTATCTTCCCAAGCCATTTACCCAATCTCCAATTTTTAAAGTTAGTTAAAAATACCATTTAATACCCACTAAATATTGGAAAGCCAAGATGGTTCCATTTTTCTCGTTATGATTGATTTGCTATCAAAAACTTCATATCACAAAAACGCCAACAATACCTCATAGCAATCAATAATAATGTTATCTATTTGTAATTTACCGAGTCTCAACATCATTATATTTTGACTGGGATTATATCAAACGTATATCAGCTTAGTGAGTGAAAAGTTATTTGTCATGCTGATTTCGTTCAGTCTTTTGATAATAATCAGCTGTGGAGCGAATGAGAATATGCAAGCACATTAACACCAGCTCTTGGCCCCTCCATCAGCCATGCCCCCCCCAAACCTTCAGCTATATACCGACCTTTTTACTACCCAACCCTGAATAATCAGTTCAAAAACCGTTCATGCCCCTTCGCTACACTGCCCGCTCGTTTATCGCTATCAGGAGTTTGAAAACAATGATGTTGCACCTCAAGAAGAGCACCCTTGCCCTCGTCCTGCTTGCCGCCAGCGGCGCACTCAGCGCAGCCGAAATCGCCAACAACAATATTACCGAGGCGGAGATCAAGGCCGCGCAGGATGGTTGGGGCGCGGCGCTCATCAAGATCAGCGATGACTATCGCGCCGGTGGGATTGAGCGCGCCAAGGCGACTGCCGAGTCGGTGCTCGACAGCGCCTATGGCTACCAGCAGGGGCCAGTGCTGTTCAAACCCACCCTCGCCGGTGGCGAGCAGACCTTTCGCACCAACCGCGAGGGGGCGCTGGCCTACTTTGTCGGCAACAACAGCGCCTACCCCACCGACAAAGGGTTCGCCCTGAAAAACTGGCAGAGCTATCGCTATGACAATGCCGCCGTCTATATCAACGGCGACATGGCGCTGACCATGGGCAAGGTGCATCTGGTAGATCGCGACAACAAGGAGACCACTGTCGACAAGACCTGGGGTTTCAAGAAGGGGGATGATGGCAAGGTGCGCATCGTGCTGCACCACTCCTCCCTCCCTTACGAGGGGTAATGACGGGGCCCTGCTCTGCCCACCATCAATATGATCAATAAACAGCCCTGCCACCTCGGCAGGGCTGTTTTTTTGCGCCTGCGCTGGGCCGATGGCGAGTGAGTGGATGACAGTCGTGCTAAGGCAGTTTGCTGCTACCCTCAAGGCAAACCATTGAGATGCCGAGCAATATCGCGTCTCTTAACACCAACCACTCGATATCATCACACAAGGAGCCAGATACCATGACCATACTGCCTGTTTACGCAGCCCTGCTCGCCCTGCTGTTTGTGTTGCTGAGCATTCGTACCATTCGCACCCGCCATAGCCGCAAGGTGGCGCTGGGGCACGGGGATGATCCCGCCATGTTGCGCGCCATGCGGGTGCATGCCAACTTTGCCGAGTATGTCCCCCTCGCCCTGCTGCTGATCTATTTCGTCGAAACCGGCAGCCATGCCCCCTGGCTGGTTCATTTGCTGGGGAGTGCCTTGCTGCTTGGCCGCCTCTGCCATGCATTTGGCATGAGCCGCACGCCGGAGAACTTCCGTTATCGGGTTGTGGGAATGGGGCTGACCTTCACTGTGATCCTGGTGAGCGCGGCCCATATCCTGATCACGGCGCTGCTCCCCTGACCCGGCCGTCACGAATAGCTGGCGAAGCGGTCTGGCAGCCATCCCCATCGGCTATTCTTTACTGCACAGATAGTCGCAACAGTTCTGCTTGAACAAGCCCGATTCAGGAGTGCGATATGAAGTGGATTGGCTGGTTATTGCTTGTCGGGCTGATTCCCGTTGCCCACGCAACCCCGCTAAAGCTGGCGGCAGCGGTCGAACACACAGCGATATTGCGCCCTTTTATTCATGACTGGTTTGGCCGGGCCGGCATCGACTTACAGTTGATCCCCTGCACCTATGCCCGCTGCGAAAAGTTGATTGAGGCAGACCATGCCGTCGATGGCGATATGGCCCGGATAAAGGGCTTTGATCAGACCTATCCCCACTTGCTGCAGATCGGTGCCCCCATCTCAGAGGTGGCGATTTATGGTCAGCCAAGGGATAACCCGAGCTGGCCCCCTGCCAAGGATACCGTGATTGGCTGCCTGCGTGGCATCCAGTGGTGCGAACGCTTCCTCGGCAACTATCAGGTCATCTGGTTGAACGATGAGAAGCAGGGGCTTGCCCAACTGCATCGAGGCAAAGTGGATTGGCTCATCAAGATGCGGCCCGCCTCTCAACCTGCACTGGCGTCCCCCTGGCAGAAGATCACCAAAGAACAGGTCTTTCTCTACCTCGATAAAAAGCACCGCGCGGAAATTGCGGCCCTGCTCAAGGTACAGCTGGCGTTTATCAATAACGGCCGCTGGCTGGCGATGCAAAAGCAGTACCTCTCCGCCATCTAGCGTTGCTCTCGCTGCACCACACAGTGCCGATTGCATGGCTGAAAAAACAAAAAGCCCTGCCAGATTGGCAGGGCTTTTTCAGTCAACCGCATAGCTGGGGAGTCAAGCTCCCGAGCCGCTTACTGGTTGTGGGTAGAGCGACGTGGACGACGGGCCTGAGCCGGTTTGCCAGCGCCATCAGCCGGACGCTGACCACCTTGCGGCTTGGGCTTGCCACCGTTACCGGTACGTGCACCACCCGCATTGCCATTGGAGGCGGAACGACCGGCACCTTGACGCAGGCCTTGACCTTGCGGACGCGGCGCACGGCGCTGCTCGCTCGGATCACGAGGCTCTTTGCGCAGCGGCGCACCGATACCACGGGCGATGTTGTCGAGGGTCTCGCGGGAGGCTTCAAAACCGGCCACCTGCTCGCACGGAATGTTCTGCTTGGTCAGACGCTCGATCGCCTTGATAAGCTTGCCTTCATCGGCAGCAACCAGCGAGATGGCGTGACCGGCAGCACCGGCACGGCCGGTACGACCGATACGGTGCACGTAATCTTCCGCCACGTTCGGCAACTCGAAGTTGACCACTTGCGGCAACTTGTCGATGTCCAGACCACGGGCGGCGATGTCGGTCGCCACCAGCACCTTGACGCTACCATCCTTGAAACCGGCCAGCGCGCGAGTACGGGCACCCTGGCTCTTGTTACCGTGGATGGCGGCGGCGCTGACGCCGTTCTTGTCGAGGGTCTCGGCAACACGGTTGGCCATGTGCTTGGTACGGGTGAACACCAGTACCTGCTGCCAGTTGTTGCTGGTGACCAGATGACTCAGCAGCGCGATCTTGTTGGCCTTGTCGCACGGGTGCACCAGCTGCTCGATACGCTCGGCAGTGCTGTTGCGCGGGGCGACTTCAATGACAGCCGGGTTATCCAGCAGACCAGTGGCCAGTTCACGGATCTCGTCGGCGAAAGTGGCGGAGAACAGCAGGTTCTGGCGCTTCTTCGGCATCAGGGCCAGGATGCGGCGGATGTCGCGGATAAAACCCATGTCGAGCATGCGATCCGCTTCGTCCAGTACCAGGATCTCAACTTCGTCGAACTTGACGGCGTTCTGGTTATAGAGATCCATCAGGCGGCCAGGACAGGCCACCAGCACGTCCAGACCACGGCGAGTCGCCATCATCTGCGGATTGATGCTGACGCCGCCGAACACCACGTGGCTGCGCATCGGCAGGTGTTTGCCGTAGTTACGCACGCTCTCGCCCACCTGGGCCGCCAGCTCGCGAGTCGGGGTCAGAACCAGCGCACGAATGCGGTTCGGAGAAACCTTGCGCTTGCTCTCCATCAGACGTTGCAGCATCGGCAGGGTAAAGCCTGCGGTCTTGCCGGTCCCTGTTTGAGCCGCCGCCATCAGATCGCGGCCAGCCAGAACGGCGGGGATCGCTTGCTGCTGAATGGGAGACGGGGTGTCGTAGCCTTGTTCGGCAACGGCACGCAACAAGGGTTCGGCCAGACCGAGGGAAGTAAAACTCATAATTACCTGCTAGAGATAGGGGCGCCGGGGATTTGTGGTGGGGCTCCTCTGCTGAGCCGATGCCATCTCACAAGATCTGGGCCTATTGAGAAAACAACGATTTCCCCGGGGAGCAGAGCAAAGGGGAAAGAATAGAGGCGCAGTCTAACGGAGTTGCCCGGGATAAACGAGAAAAATGTGATGCTCCTCCCAGCACGAACAGAAAATTCCCCTCCTGCCCCCCGAATAATCCCGTTGATTGATGTAGCACGCACCACACTATTAACTGGCAACACAATATCAGCCCTCGCAGGCATGGCTCGCAGGGCAAAAGCATGGGATAGAAGAACACAATAACGAGGTTTAACTATGACCACGTCATATCGTCCCCGCGGCAGCTGGCAGGCAAGGATTAGCCTGCTGCTTCTGCTGCTAAGCCCTGCACTGCAGGCCAGTCAGACCCTGACCGTGGCCTGGAGTCACTGGCCCCCCTTCAGCCAAATCAACAACCGAGGTGAGCTGGATGGGCTGGATGTCAGCCTGACCCGCCAGATCCTTACCCAGGCGGGCTTTGCCCCCAAGTTTCGCGAGCTTCCCTGGGCGCGGGCACTGCATCTGGTAGAACACGATCAGCTGGATGTGGCGATGGCCGCCCTCCCTCTGCCGGAGCGCCAGAGCTATGCCCGCTTCTCGACCCCCTATCGCCAGAGTGCCTATGTGCTGCTGAGCAATGACCCTATCCCGGGCCATCAGGATCGCTGGGCGCAACTCGATAATCTGCCCGCGTTGTGCAACGAGAAAGGGCTCAAGATAGGCAAATTGCGCGGCACTCGCCCCATGCATCAGATGGATAGCTGCCCGGCGCTTAAAATGGCGACCGAATACAACGCCGATGAGCGGATGATCGATCTGCTGCTGGCTCGCCGCCTCGATGGCATCATCATGGAGTGGCAATATGCTCGCTACCGGCTGGCCCAGCTGGGGGCCGAAGAGTTTATCAGCTGCCAACTGCTGCTACACCACCAGCCGGTCAGTCTGATGTTTGCCAAGAACAGCGTGAGCGAAGAACAGATCCTCAAAGTCAACGAGGCCATTCATGCCTTGCCCAAACCCCACAACAAGTTCTCGCCCCCCAGGTGTCGCCTCAATGCCGATCCGGGCGCCGCGGATCTGCTGACCCGCACCCTCCGCAAGCATTGACGGGATAAGCCGCCACCTGAAATAGCAAAGGCGACCCGAAGGTCGCCTTTTTGGTATTGTCGAACTTGTTCCCCGAACAGGGAACGCTCAGTCGATAAGCAGCAAAAGCGATCAGCGCAGCTGCGGGGTATGGGTCAACACCCCCTGGTTCTGGGCGCGATGGCGCAGCAGGTGATCCATCAACACCAGCGCCAGCATGGCTTCGGCGATGGGCACGGCGCGAATGCCGACACAGGGATCGTGACGACCCTTGGTGATCATCTCGATTGCCTCGCCTTCGGTATTGATGGTCTTGCCCGGCACAGTGATGCTGGAAGTCGGTTTGAGCGCCATGCTCACCACGATATCCTGACCCGACGAGATCCCACCCAGAATGCCGCCCGCGTGGTTGCTGGCAAAGCCTGACGGGGTCATCTCGTCACGATGCTCGGAGCCTTTTTGCTCCACCACCGCAAAGCCGTCGCCGATCTCCACCCCTTTCACCGCATTGATACCCATCATGGCATGGGCAATGTCGGCGTCGAGACGATCAAACACCGGCTCACCCAGGCCCACCGGCACATTGCGCGCAATGACCTGCACCTTGGCACCGATACTGTTGCCCTCTTTTTTCAAGTCGCGCATGTATTGATCGAGCTCTTCCAGCTTGCCCGCATCGGGGAAGAAGAAGGGATTCTGCTCAATCTGCGCCGCGTCAAACGCCTCGGCCTTGATGGGGCCGAGCTGGGAGAGAAAACCGGTGATCTCGATGCCATGCACCTGTTTGAGGTACTTCTTGGCAATGGCCCCCGCCGCTACCCGCATCGCGGTCTCGCGTGCCGAGGAGCGACCACCGCCGCGATAGTCCCGCTGACCATACTTCTGGTGATAGGTGTAGTCAGCGTGACCCGGCCGGAACAGATCCTTGATGTCGGAGTAATCCTTGGAGCGCTGATCGGTATTCTCGATGAGCAGCCCGATGGAGGTGCCGGTGGTCTTGCCCTCAAACACCCCGGAGAGGATCTTCACCTCATCCGGCTCGCGGCGCGGTGTGGTGTAGCGGGAAGTGCCCGGCTTGCGCCGATCCAGATCCCCCTGCAGATCCGCCTCACTGATCTCCAGCCCAGGCGGGCAGCCATCAACCACGGCGCCCAGCGCCAGGCCGTGGCTCTCGCCAAAGGTAGTGACCCGAAAGAGTTGACCAAAACTGTTCCCTGCCATGCGCGCTCCTGCTTAGTTCTTGTAGATGGCGAAATGATCCTGATACTGCACCAGCTCGTCACGGGTCATCACAAAGACGCCGTGACCGCCGTTTTCGAATTCAACCCAGGTAAAGGGGATCTCGGGGAACTGCGCTTCCAGATGGATCATGCTGTTGCCCACTTCGACCACCAGCACGCCGTTATCCTTGAGGAAATCTGCCGCATGGGCCAGCAGACGCTTGGTCAGCTTAAGACCATCGGAGCCGGACGCCAGCGCCAGCTCGGGCTCGTGACGGAACTCGTCCGGCAGATCCGACATATCTTCGGAGTCAACATAGGGCGGGTTGGAGACGATGAGATCGTACTTGTCGCCCGCTGGCAGATCGCGGAACAGATCGGAGCGGATCGGAATGACCTGCTGCTCCAGCCCGTGATCGTTGATGTTGCGCTCAGCCACGTTCAGCGCATCGATGCTGATGTCGATGGCATCCACTTCCGCTTCCGGGAACTCGTGGGCCATGATGATGGCGATACAGCCGGAGCCGGTGCACAAGTCCATGATCCGGGTCGGTTCATGTTTGAGGAAGGGTGCGAAACGGTTGGCCACCATCTCGGCAATGGGGGAACGGGGAATGAGCACCCGCTCGTCCACGTAGAACTCCCAACCGGCATACCAGGCCTTGTTGGTCAGGTAGGCGGCCGGTACCCGCTCCTGTACGCGGCGGATAATCAGCTCGGCGATACGGTGACGCTCGCTGCTGGTCAGACGGGAGTGGCGCATGGCCGGGTCTACATCCGGTGGCAGATGTAACGCGGGCAGTACCAGCTGCACAGCTTCATCCCAGGCATTGTCGGTTCCATGACCGTAAAAAATCCCGGCGTCGTTGAAACGACTCATGGCCCAACGCAACATGTCCTGGATGGTGTGCATCTCGGCAACCACCTCATCGATAAATATCTTGTCCAAATCCACCTCCAAGTCGAGTAATATCCGGCCCGAGCCCCGTTTACGTTGCGGGCAAGACGCATACCTAATACATGAGCATCTGATGAAAAAAACGCCCTCACCGACAGACGAGGAAACCCTGCTGTTCCGCGATGCGATAAAAGGTACCCGGAAAATCAAGCAAGATACCATAAGGGCCGAGTTACGCCCGGTCAAGCAGAAACGCGAATTGCGCGAAACCCGCGAAAAGCTTGGGGTTGACCACTATTTCAGCGATGAGTATCAGCCCCATCTCGACGATGATGGGCCGACCCGTTACGTGCGGGAAGATGTGTCAAAATTTGAGCTGAAAAAGCTCAAACGGGGCATTTATCCGCCGGAGATCTATCTCGATCTGCACGGCATGAACCAGCAGCAGGCAAAACAGGAGCTGGCCGCCCTGCTCACCCTCTGCCAAAAAGAGAACATTCACGTCGCCTCGGTGATGCACGGCATCGGCAAACATATTCTCAAGCAGCGCATTCCCAGCTGGCTGGCCCAGCACCCCAATGTGCGCGCCTTCCATCAGGCCCCCCGCGAATGGGGCGGCGACAGCGCCATTCTGGTGTTGCTGGATATCGAAGAGTAGTTAGCCAAACGACCACACTATACTGAATATCAATATGTTATTCGCCGTGGAGGTCGCATGTTTACACAGGGTTCCCATGCCGGCATAAAGTCATCTCTCGACGCCATCGGCGCAGCCGTGGCGGTGTTCAGCCTAGACAAGGATGATCACTTTGTGCTGGTCTCTGCCAACGATACCTTTGCCAAGGCGTTCGAGCTGGATGTCCTTGGCAGCATTGGCAAACAGCTGAGCGAGATGTTTCCCCGCTACATCACCAATACCATCGAGCCGCCAATGCACGAATGTGTGCGCATGCAGACAGGGCTCGAGAGCGAGCTGCCCATCGACAGCCTCTCGCGCACCAGTTGGTGGCGCTTTATTCTCTCCCCAATCATCCCCGAGCAAGCCCGGATCAACCGGATCATCGTCACCGCCATCGATATCACTGCCAAAAAGCAGCTGGAAGAGGCGCTCACCACCAGTCGCCGTCGCTTCGAAGCGGTGGTCAACTCCGCCTATGACGGCATCATCAGTGTCAGCAGCGAATCACGCATCGAGCTTATCAATACCGCCGCCTGCGAGATGTTCGGCATCGACGAAAGCTATCTCGGCAAGCGGCTGGAAACCCTGCTTCCCCAGCGTTTTCGCGCCAATCACGAAACCTATTTCAAAGCCTTCAGCAGCTCCCCCATCAATTCGCGCCCGATGCATGCCCGCGCCTCGGTGATGGGTCTGCGCCGCGACGGTAGCGAATTTCCGCTGGAGGTGACCATCGCCAAGATCAATCTGGGCCCGACCACCGAGATGACCGCCATCTTGCGGGATATCTCGGAGCGAGCCCGACTGGTGGAGGAGTTGAAGGTCGCCGCCACCACGGATCCCCTGACCGGTATTGCCAACCGGCGCCGCTTCAACGAGCTGGTCAACGCCGAGATGCAGCGCTGCCAGCGTTTCGGCCATACCATGAGCCTGCTGCTGATCGATATCGACCACTTCAAGGAGATCAACGATACCTTTGGCCATCAGCAGGGGGATTTGGCGATCCTGAGTCTGGTGAAGCGGATCAGCAAACAGCTGCGGGAGGTGGACATGCTGGGTCGCTGGGGTGGCGAAGAGTTTATCGTGCTGCTACCGGAAACCTCCCTCGAGCTCGCCTGGGCCAGCGCCGAGCGGATCAGGCTCGCCATCGAATCCCAGCACCATGCACTGGAGGGGGCTCTTGAGATCTCCCTCACCATCAGTATCGGGATCAGCGCCAGCAATGGTAGCCATGACACTGTAGAGAAGATGGTCAGACGAGCCGACACCGCCCTCTATTTGGCCAAGAAACAGGGGCGCAACTGCTGCCGCAAAGAGGAACCGGAGCCGACCTGATGGCGCACGCCCCTGCCCTCTGGTGACACTGCTAACCTTTGCCTGCAGAGATAACCAACCGCAACGAATACAAAAGACAGCGCTACTCTCTTCGGTAGCGCTTTTTCTCGTCATGCTTTTGGTGCACTTTTCAATCACAACCATCAAGGGGACGGCTAAAGCGCAGTGGGCCACCATCATCCAGAGAGAGCCTCACCGACAGCATGCCGCCGTTGGGCAATTGCCATTCAAAGAAGTCATCAAAACCGGCAATCGTTACGGCGCGGATCACCTTGGCGACCACACCGTGCGCCACCAGCAGTATCCGCTCCCCTTGCATGGTCGAAACAAGTTCCGTGAGTCCCTGCGAGACCCGAGCAATCACCTCATCAATGGTTTCACCACCGGAAGGAACGTCAGCCCAGCGCCGGGTGATATTGCGCGCCCACAGTTCGGGATAGCGATCCCTTGCTTCTGCCTGCGTCAGCCCTTCAAACAGGCCGACATCCCTCTCACGAAAGGCTGACACAAGCTCCACATGCAATCCCAACTGACGAGACAAGATGGCAGCGCTCTCCCTTGTCCGCAGCAGGGGTGACGCCAGCAGCCGATCGAACGGGGCCTGAGTGGCCGCTACCTCGTCAGCCAATCGGGCAATGTGCCTCTGGCCACTCTCATTAAGCCCGATATCCAGTGCACCTTGATACCGTCCTTCCGCATTGGCTTGCGTCTCACCATGGCGGATAACGACCAGCTCCATGCCAACCTCCTTTGTTGGGGCTACCCTGGTTTTACTTCCCTTTGCGATAACGGGGATGATCGTCCTGGATCGGCAACCAGGGCTGTTGGCTGTCGGTATGGATGTGGTAGGTTGGCGCAACGGCCTCTGGATTATCGAGAGAGGCGATAGCCAACGTGAGGTACTCAGGGTACTGGGTGCTGCGATACGTGAGGGTGGAGCCACACTTGGCACAAAATCCCCGTCTGATAAAATCTGAAGACGCATACTCGGTCGGTTTGCCGCAAAGCCACTCTACCTGCTTGATGCGAAAGTCCATCCAGGCCCCGACCGGTGCACCCGTGGTGCGCTGGCAATCCCGACAGTGACAAAAATCGGCCGCAAAAGGTGCAGTCAGCACCTCATAACGAATCGCCCCGCAATGACAACCCCCCTTCATCTTGCCCCCTTGTTGCAATTTTGCACAAGCCAAAGAGATTACCAATATAAACCGGCCGTTTATATC